>NZ_CP022529.1:5334528-5656038 GCF_002237595.1 Labrenzia sp. VG12 | reverse complement strand
TCACATCGCTGACGCGCTTGAAGGCCTGATCTTCGACGGCACTTTTGCTGATGGAGACAGGCTGGACGAAGTGCAGCTGGCGGCCCGGTTTTCGGTATCGAGAACACCGGTTCGCGAAGCCCTGCATCGGCTGGCCCAATCCGGTCTGGTTGAACAGATCCCCCGGCGTGGTGTCTTCGTGCGCCAGCCGGGCCCGGTGGAACTGATCGAGATGTTCGAGGTAATGGCCGAGCTGGAGGCCGTCTGCGCCAGACTGGCTGCGTCGCGCATTTCCGACCAGGCGCTCAAGGACCTTCACGCCGTCAATGAACGCTGCAGACACGCGATCGAAGCGCAGGACACCGACGGCTATTATCGCGAAAACCAGGAGTTCCACGCGATCCTCTATCGCCAGTCGGGCAACAGTTTTCTGGAACAGGAATGCCTCAAACTGCAGCGCCGCCTGCAGCCCTTCCGGCGCGTGCAATTGCGTGTCCGAGGGCGCATGGGCCAGTCCATGGCGGAACACGAGGCGATCGTCACGGCGATCGAGGATGGGGACGGCGACAAGGCGGCCGAAGCGATCCGTCAGCATGTCTCCATCCAGGGCGAGAAGTTCCATCACCTGATGGCGAGCCTCAAACCGGCGGCGCGATAAGACTTTTCCGTACGGAAACCCGGATATTCAGATGCCCTGGCCCGTAGGACGCACCGCCACCAGGGCAAAGCGATTGGCAGCGCTCTGCCGAAGCCGCTCGGCAAGACCGTAACCCCGCATGCCTCGGCCATAGAGCGGGCGCACCGGCAACGGACCGACAACATCGAACCCCGCGCGCTCAAGATCGATTGTAAGACGCTCCGCATTCAATCCGTCACGATAGGGAAGCCGGTCCAGAATTGCATCGTGGCGGTCTCTGTCGCCTTGAGGGGGCTGGCGTCCCGACAACCAATTGGCCAGAAGGTTCCGCAGCCGCTGCCATGGCGACTTCGGCGCCCGAAAATTACCATCGACAACAAGCAGCCTTCCGCCGGGTTTCAGCACCCTCAGCCACTCGGCATAGGCGTCTTGCGGATGGGTAAGGGTCCAGGCGAGATGACGTGTCACGGCAAGGTCAAAACTGGCATCCTCCAGCTGAACCATGGCCTCCGCATCACTCAGCACCGATCGCCAGTCCGCGCCCGCCAGTTTTTGCCGGGCAAGGCCGAGCATGGTTTCGGAAAAGTCGAGACCCGTCACGCTGGCGCCAAGGCTGGTCAAGACCCGGCTGATCTCCCCCGTTCCGCAGGCAATATCCAGGACCTGCCACCCAACCAGATCCTCGGTCGGCGGAAGCGTGCAGGCAGCCCGGACCAACTGCTGCCACTCGGGCAGGCCATAACGGCCCTCGATCCTGTGCGATGCAGACAGGTCAAAGGTGGCAGCGCGGTCCGACCAGTAGTCGCAGATCTCGTCTTTCAGCGAGAAGTTCGAGACAGATTGCACGGTTCCGGAAGGGTCGAGGGTCACAGCTGGTGTTCCAACGAGGCGTCGACATAGAGCGCCCCGGCCAGCGTTGTCTCCAGCGAGGTTCTGACCCGATAGGTTTCGCCAATCGCCGGCAGGGCAAGCACGTCCTGCGGGGACCCGTCGGCCAGGATCCGGCCCTGGTTGATCAGGATCAGCCGGTCGCAGAACTTGGCTGCCAGATTGAGGTCATGCAGCGCTGCCATGACGATGGTGCCGCGTGCCTGCATCTGCGCGCGGACCGAGCCGAGGATCGACAATTGATGGTGCAGGTCGAGGGCGCTGGTCGGCTCGTCAAGCAACACCATGCGCGGCGCACGCACCAGTGTTTGTGCGACGGCGACCATCTGTGCCTGGCCGCCGGAGAGATCGGATATGCCGCGGTCGGCCAGGTGGGACAGGCGCAGGGCGGCAAGCGTTGAAGAAACCTGCGCGAGATTATCCGCCCTCACTCGCCAGCCGGATGTCTGCTTGAGCGCCAGCAACACGCTTTCAAACACGGTCAGAAGTGCATTGCAGCCATAGGCCTGGGGCATGTAGGCAATGGCGCGTGCCCGGTCACGGCGCGACAGGTGGGTCAGCGAATTTCCGTCGAGAACGACCTCCCCGGCGAGCGGTTTGATCAGTCCCGCGATTGTCTTGAACAGCGTGGACTTGCCCGCTGCGTTCGGTCCGATCACCCCGACAAAGGAGCCCGGCGCGACGGCAGGAATGGAGATGTCCTGCAAGATGGCCTTGCGGCCGTAACCGGCCGTCAGGTCCTGGATGCCCAGCGTCATGACAGTTTCTCCCGCCGTGTGGTCAGGATGATCGAGATGAACACCGGCACACCGATCAGCGCGGTGATGATGCCGATGGGATAGATGACGCCCGGCGTAATCGACTTGGACAGGATCGAGGTCAGCGACAGAACCAGGGCGCCGATAAGCGCCGACAGGGGCAGGAAGAAGCGCTGGTCTTCCCCCACCAGGAGCCGTGCGATATGCGGCCCGACCAGCCCGACAAAGCCGACCGCGCCAACGAAGGAGACAGCGGTCGCTGCCAGCAACGAAATGGAAATCAGCATCTCGATCCGCAACCGGGCAACATCGACCCCCATGCTTTCAGCGGTGGCTTCGCCCATGCGCAAGGCCGTCATGGACCAGGTGCGCATCAGGCCAAAGGGAATGGCCAGTCCCAGCAGGACGGCCCCAAGACCGATCTTCTCCCAGCTGGCGCGGCTGAGCGACCCCATCATCCAGAAGACGATCCGGGCAAGCTGATCCTCACTCGCCATGTACTGCATCAGCGACAGCAAGGCGGAGAATGTGAAGAAGATCGCGATCCCGAACAGGATCATCGTTTCGGAGCCAACGCCCTTGAGACGCGTTGCCAGAAGGATGATCGCGCAGGTGCCGAGTGCAAACAGGAAGGAATTCAGCGTCACCAGCAGCCCGCCAACAGCCGGGAGCACGGAAATGCCAAGCACGATCGCCAGGGCGGCCCCGAAGCTGGCTGCGGCCGACACGCCGAGCGTGAAGGGTTCGGCAAGCGGGTTGTTGAGAATGGTCTGCATCTGCGCACCGGCGGTTGCCAGCATCGCTCCGACCAGCACGGCCGTGAGGGCGACCGGAATGCGGTAGTCCCAGACGATCACTTTCAGCCGGGCCCCATGGGCAAACGGGTCAGCAAGCACCTCCGCCACGGTCTGAAGCGAGTAACCTCCCGGCCCTGTGGCGCAATCCACGACAAAACTCAACAATAGCAGCGTACAAGCTCCGAAGAGCATGGCAGTGCGGCGCATGGTTCGGCTGGTATAGCCCGCCTGGAGCGTCTCCGCGGTCAGTTCACTCATCTCAAATGCCAATCTGTTGGTAAAACGCGGCCCGGAAACCCGGACCGCGCGGTCAGTCACAGCGTCAGCTGCCCTTGTTCAGGCTTGCCCAGAAGACGCCGGAATAATCGATCGGCAGGAAGCGCTGATGCAGTTCGGCCATGGTTGCTTCCGGATCCAGGTCCTCGAACAGCTCAGGATGCAGCCACTTGGCAAAGGCCTGCATCGCCACGAAATGGTAGGGGCTGTTGTAGAACTGGTGGTAGATGCTGTGGAACCGGCCGGTTTTCACCGCCTGCAGTTCGGACCATCCTTCGCGTTCAGCCAGAGCGCCAAGACGTTCCTGGACGCCATCCTTGCTGGCCTCGTATCCGAACAGCACGGCCGTTGTTTCCGGGTTGGCTTCCGCCCAGTTGGCACCGGTGCCGATGATCACGGCAGGGTCATCGGCAAAGACCGCCTCCAGGCTGACATTGCCGCCGAAACCCGGAAATTTCTGAGAGCCCCAGTTGCGTCCGCCCGCCAGTTCGACGAGGCGGCCGAGATTGGCCGAGCCGAACGTGCCGCAGCACTTGTTCGGATTGTATCCCGCTGCCCGCTCAATGAAGACAACCGGCCGGTCTTCTGCCGGAATGCCATCGACTGCGGCGTAGATCCGCTTCATCTGGGCATTGTAGTAATCGGTAAAGGCGTCGGCATTGTCGCGTTCATCCAGAATGCGGCCCAGCAACTGGATAGACGGCACCGTGTTCTGGGTCGGATCCTGACGGAAATCGACAAACACGGTAGCAACGCCCGCCCCTTCCAGTTTCTCGATAATGCCGCTCTCCTGAGCCTTCAGAAGGTTGCCCAGGTTCATGAATACGACTTCGGTGCCGGAGGAAATGACGGCTTCCAGGTTCCACTCGTCCGAATAGGGGCTGCCGAGCCGCTGAATGTCCGTCGCTTCTGGAAACTTTTCCTCGTATTTGCGCCAGGCATCCGGATCGTAAAGGATCATGTCGTTCTTCCAGCCGACGACCCGTTCAAACGGATTTTCGCGATCCAGAAGCGCCAGGGTGTAGATCATCCGGCCTTCGCCGAGCACAATGGCGGACGGATCTTTTTCGACTTCGACGGTGCGGCCGGCGAGGTCGGTGACGGTAATCGTTTCTGCAAGTGCGGACGGGGCTGACGCGAGACATGCGCTGGCTGCGAGAGCAAGGCAGAAACCCTTGGTCATTTTCATGACGGACATAGGGTTCTCCTGTTCTGTCACAGGGGCGGACGCCCCTGAATGGCCGGACGCTAATTAATATGAATTTTTGAGTCAAGTTTAAATGCAGCCGCTCGGCGCGGCCCTGTGGATCAGGCCGGGCTGTCGAAGCCGGTCAGCGAATGGTGCCCGCAATCCGTCCGCTTTGCTGCCGGTCCCAGGCCGGGCTGTTGCCATGGGCCGCCCGGTAGCGGTTGGAAAAGTGGGAGGCGCTGGCAAAGCCGCAGGCGACCGCAATGTCGATCATGCGCATGGACGTGCGGCACACCAGCTGGCGGGCAATGTCGATGCGGATCTTGTTGTAATATTCCTGCGGCGAACAATTGAGGTTCTTCTGGAAGTCCCGTTGCAATTGCCGCGGGCTGACACCGACCCTGTCGGCAATCTGCTGCAGGCTGAGCGGTTCGCTGACATTGTCCGTCATCAGGTCGATTGCGCGGCGCATGCGTTCCGGCACCATGCCGAGATCGTCCCGCTGCAACATGTGCTGGCGTTCGCTGCCGGTGCGCCGGTCATGATGCAGCGCGATCTCGGCCACGTCGCAGGCCACGGCACCGCCATGGACCTGGGCGATGAACCCGATCATCAGGTCGAGTGCCGCCGTACCGCCTGCACAGGTCATCAGCTTGCCGTCGGACTGGATGAGGCTGTCGACCAGATTGGCTGCCGGATAGATCTCCCGGAAGAGGTCCGCATATTCCCAGTGGATGGTGCAGTTGCGGTTGTCGAGCATGCCGAGACCTGCCAGCACATAGGCACCGGTGCAGATCCCGGCAACGTTGCCCGATTGATTGGCAACCTGACGGATCAGGGCCTTTTGTGCGCCGGTGAGTTGCACCTGCTCGACATCATCACTGCTGCAAACGGCCAGCAAGTCAGGTCGGCCGACATCGTCAAAGGCACCATCTGTGCGCACCTTGCCGCCATTGCTGGCAAGCGCGTCCGATCCGTCCAGCGTCCGGCAGCTGTAGATAAAGGCCTGTCGCTTGAGCACCTTGTTCGCGATCCTCAACGGCTCGATCGCAGAGGCAAAGGAGAGCAGGGAAAAGTTGTCGAGAAGCAGGAAACAGATCTCGACCGTATCTGTTCCGGCGCGGCCTGCAGGCTCTGAAACGTCTTCTTCCCTATGCGCTGTCACTGTCACCAGCCGTGACCCTTTCCTTTGTCCGATCGACCCATTCACCGGTCTCTTTGCCAGGGCGATACGCTTCCAGCCTATGCCAGGCGAACCCCTTTTGCAGGCGGCAGTGTCACATCGATTGGTTTGCCAGCGACATTGCTGCCTGTCACCAGGGAAGATCATAAGCACAATTTACAGGCATCCGGAATCGGTGATAGATCGCCCTTGTCAAAAAACAGGCACATGATCGGTGCGACCCAATCCGGGGCACCTGAATGACCAATCGAAGGATCTTTTCATGATTATCCGCCTCGGCCTTGCAGCAGGTGTTTTTGCCCTGGCCACGTCCCCTGCCCTTGCCCATCTGGACCCGGCCGAACACGGTTCCTTTGCCGCCGGGTTCACCCATCCTCTCTTCGGCACCGACCATGTACTGGCCATGATTGCCGTGGGCCTTTGGGCCGCGCTTCAGGGCGGCCGCGCCGTCTGGGCACTTCCGACAGCCTTTGTCGGCGCGATGGTGGTCGGCTTTGGCCTGTCGCTGGCCGGTGTTCCCCTTCCCTATGTCGAACCGCTGATCCTGACATCGGTGGTCGTCCTTGGAACCGTGGTTGCCCTTGCCCTGCGTCTGCCGCTTGGCCTGTCAGCGGGTCTCGTTGCCCTCTTTGGCGTCTGCCACGGACACGCTCACGGCGGCGAAATCGGCCTGGCCGGTGAATTCGGCTATGCAGGCGGTTTCGTTCTCGCGACCGCGCTGCTGCACGCGGCCGGCCTCTTGATCGGCTACGCCGCCAACATCGCAACCCGCAACGATCCCGACTGGGCTGAAAGGATCATTCGCGGTCTTGGCGTGGTGACTGCAGTTGGCGGCATTCTTCTCGCCACGGGCTAAGCTTTCGCACGACGGCGCCACAACACTCAAAGACCTCATCCTGAGGAGGACCGTCATGTCCGTCTCCAAGGATCGGCCACTCGCCCAAGCGTGCGCAGCCCATCCTTCGAGACAGCGCTGGCGCGCTTCCTCAGGATGAAGTGATTAAGGTGTTTGAACTCAGTAAGCGAAGGAGACGGGCTCAGGCTCAGCCCATCTCGATATCGAGGCCGAGATCCAGCACCGGCGCCGAGTGGGTGATCCAGCCGGAGGAGATCAGATCGACACCGGCTTCCGCGACGGCCTTGACCGTGTCGCGCTCGATCCCGCCAGAGGCTTCCAGCAGAACCTTGCCACCTGCCATCACAACGGCTTCCTTCAGGGTCGCAGGCGGCATGTTGTCGAGCATGACCACGTCCGGCCCGGCGGCCAGGGCTTCTTCCAGCTGCGCCAGCGTGTCGACTTCCACCTCGATCTTGACCAGATGACCGGCAAAGGCCTTCGCCGCCGAGATCGCCTGCGTGACACCGCCGGCAACCGCGATGTGGTTGTCCTTGATCAGGATTGCATCATCGAGACCGAAACGGTGATTTGAGCCACCGCCGCATCTGACCGCGTATTTCTCAAACGCGCGCAGGCCCGGGGTCGTCTTGCGGGTGCAGACAATGTCCGCCCTGGTGTGGGCGATCAGATCGGCAAAAGACGCCGTGGCGGTGGCGATGCCGGAAAGGTGCCCGAGATAGTTGAGCGCAACGCGTTCAGCGGCAAGCAGAGCCCGTGCAGGGCCTTCGATCCGGGCGACGACATCGTTGGCAGACAAGCGGTCGCCGTCGGTCTTCTCCGCGTTGAAACTCAAACCTGCATCTGTCTGGCGAAAGGCGCTTTCGGCCAGCGCCAAGCCCGCGAGAACACCGGGCTTGCGGGCCGCGATCACGGCCTTTGCCTGTGCCGTTGAAGGCAGCGTCGCCTGGCTGGTGACATCGCCTGCCCGGCCCCAGTCCTCCAGAAGCGCGGCCTTGACCGCCTCGTCGACCATCAGGCGTGGCAGTTCCGGCAAATGATTGCGGGTCATGCGGAGTTCCTCAAGCCGTCTCGAGCGCGTCGGCCGTGATCGCCTGCACTTCTTTCAAGGTGGTATAGGAGCGGAATGCCATGGCCGGATTTTCGTCCGGGTAGTCCTTGCGGAAATGGCCGCCACGGCTTTCCTGGCGCTTGAGCGCAGCAGCCGCAATGATCTTGCCGGCAATCATCATGTTCTTGATGGACTGACGCACGCAGATCTTCTCTACTTCGGTGATGTCGGCCAGCGCGGCCTTCAGGCCGGCTTCGTCGCGCAGGACACCGACATTCTTTGCCAGCGTCTTGCGCAGGACGGTGATGCCGTTGCGCTCTTCCACATTCCGCTGGCTCGGCAGGCCGGGCGCATCATCCATTTCGTTCCAGAAGGCACTGCGCGGTGTCGGCATCAGCCCCTGGATGTCCTCGGCTATGCGCGCGGCAAAGACAACCGCTTCCAGTAGGGAATTCGAAGCAAGGCGGTTGGCCCCATGCGCGCCCGTGGACGCAACTTCGCCGGCCGCCCACAGACCGTCCAGCGACGTCCGGCCATTGGCATCGGTCAGGACGCCGCCCATGTGATAGTGCTCCGCCGGAGCGACCGGTAGGAGATCCCGGGCGGGATCGAGGCCTGCCGCTTCGGCGGCAGCAAACACCGTCGGGAAATGTTCCTTGAAGCTTGCCCCGATGGCCGTGCGGCAATCCAGGAATGCGCCCCGCCCTTCCGCGATCTCGTTGTGGATGGCCCGGGCGACGATGTCGCGCGGGGCCAGTTCCAGATCCGGGTGCACACCTTCCATGAAGCGTTCGCCGGCGCTGTTGAGCAGGGTCGCACCTTCACCGCGCAGAGCCTCTGTCGCCAGCGGTGCCGGGTCCTTGCCGAGATCCAGCGCGGTCGGGTGAAATTGCACAAATTCGGCGTCGGCAATCACCGCTCCGGCGCGTGCGGCCATGGCCAGGCCATGGCCATTGGCTTCGTGCGGATTGGTGGTCAGGTCGAAGAGGTGGCCAATACCGCCGGAGGCCAGCACCACCGCCTTTGCCGGAAAAGCGAGCCGTTCCAGACCGCCCCGCTTGCGGGCCAGCACCCCGGTCACATACCGGCCTTCGCCGAGAAAACTCTCGCCGAGATAGCCTTCCAGAATGCGGATGGAGGGGGTCCTGCGCACGGCTGCGATCAGCGCGTCCATGATGGCGCGGCCGGCCATGTCGCCGCGCACGCGCACGACACGGCTGTGGGAATGGGCCGCCTCGCGGGAAAACTTCAGACGCCCTTCCAGGTCCTGGTCGAAGGGCACCCCATAAGACAGAAGATCATGTACCCGGTCGCTGCCCTCACGGGTCATCTGCTCGACGATCTTCTCCTCGCAGATGCCACAGCCGGCCGTCAGGGTGTCGTCCCGGTGCTTGTCGACGGAATCATTTTCGGAAATCGCCGCGGCAATGCCGCCCTGCGCCCAGGCGGACGACGCCCCCTGGCCGATCGGCGCGTTGGTGATGACGGTTACCGGACGGGGACTGAGTTTGAGCGCACAGAACAGGCCGGCAAGGCCTCCTCCCAGAATGACGACGTCATCGACATCCTTGCCTATATAGGCAGGTGCAAAATCCTCAACCGACACGGCCATGGGAAACTTCCTGGAACTGAACGGGCTTTGCCCAAGGGGCCTCCGCGCCAGCCTCAAGGGCGATAGCGCGGAAGACAACGCATGATGCGGTTTAGACCGAAGCCGGTCAGATTTTCAAGTTGATCATCCGCTCGACCGCGGTGCGGGCCTTGTCGGCGACCGCCGGGTCGACAATCACTTCCTCTTTCATCTCCAGAAGAGCATCGAGGATCTTGTCGAGCGTGATCCGCTTCATGTGCGGGCAGAGGTTGCACGGCCGGATGTAATTGACGCCCGGGGTCTCGCTGGCCACGTTGTCGGCCATGGAGCATTCGGTGACCATCATCACCTTTTCCGGCTGCCTGGTCTTCACCCAGTCGATCATGTGGGCGGTCGACCCGGCAAAATCGGCCTCTGCCACGACGTCCGGCGGGCACTCAGGGTGCGCGATGATCTTCACGTCCGGTTCGATCTTGCGATAGTCGCGCAGTTCCTCGGCCGTGAACCGCTCATGCACTTCGCAGGCGCCATCCCAGATCAGCACTTCCACATCGGTCTTGTTGCCGACATTGGCGGCCAGATACTTGTCCGGGATCAGGAACACCTTGTCGACGCCGAAGCTCTCAACCACCTGCAAGGCATTGGAAGACGTGCAGCAGATGTCGCATTCCGCCTTCACATCGGCGGAAGTGTTGACATAGGTGATGATCGGAATGCCCGGGTTACGTTCCCGCAGGCCGCGGACATCGGCGCCGGTGATGGATTCGGCCAGCGAGCAGCCTGCCCGCATGTCCGGGATCAGCACGGTCTTTTCCGGGCTCAGGATCTTCGAGGTCTCGGCCATGAAGTGAACACCGCACTGGACAATCACCTCGGCATCCGTCCGGGTTGCCTCGATTGCCAGCTGCAGGCTGTCACCGACAATGTCGGCAACACCGTGATAGATGTCCGGCGTCATGTAGTTATGTGCCAGGATGACAGCATTGCGCTGCTTCTTCAGCTGGTTGATGGCATGGATGGTCGGTGCCAGGGCCGGCCACTCGATGGCCGGAATGATGTGCTTGACCTTCTCGAAGATCGGCGCGGTCGCCTCGGCGACTTCCGGTGTGTAGCTCAATGCCGGACGCTCCAGCTTGCCGTAGCGCTCCAGGGCCGACAGGCCGGTTGCGATCGGTGCACCAACCGGTGCCGTGGTCTGGGCGATGGTCATGGCGACCTCCCTTTTTTGCAGGCTTCAAACGAGGTTGAAGGCTTGCCGATTATTTATACTCAACTTGAGCATATTAGACACAAAAGAAAACGGGCGCTGAGGCCCACCTTTTGCTCTTTCAGAGTTTATATAAGCTTGCCCCGCCCGAAAATCCACCAAAATCGTTGAGAATTTGCGCCCTGATCTTTTTCACTCATGTTTTCATGATGTTAGCGAGAAAATATCACTACCCCACATAGCCGGCAAACCATTCCCGCCTTCCCGGGAGCGCCGAGCGCCCACTCTGGCCCCTTTTCCCGGGCACCGTTCTCCATTGGCTCAGGCGCTGGTGTCAGTCTTTCTTTGCGGCGTCCTCACATTCGATTTCATCGATACCGTGCTCCTTCTTCGCCCTGGCAATCCAGTCCAGCAAGGTCAGCTTGAAGGCGGGACTGGCGTCGCCGAGATCCATGCTCTGGCCCTTTTCAAGCGGCTTGCCGTGCTTGTTGAGAATTTCGACCCCGTTTTCCGCGAGCCGCCATTTCATCGAATTCAGGACAACGTAAGGTTTCTTGTCGAGACACAGAACCGCTGTTTCGAAATACTCGTGCACGTCCATCGTCTTGGCGGCGGGCGTATCGAAGGACCCGACATGTCGCCCCCCCTTCTTGGCATTGCCCTTGTCGTCGATGGCCTTTTGCGCGTGATAGCAAGGGCATTTGATGGCCGGGTTGCCAGACTTTCTGGGATGATAGAACGGCGTGTCGACCGCAAATCCGCCAAGATCCTTACCGCCATGCGGCAACGTGTTGAAAGGCTTCTTCTTTTTCTGACCGTCCTTCTTGTCCCCGTCGCCGACGTCTCGCGTAAAACCCGTGTTGTCCTTGATATACTCCTTCTTGAATCCGTCGACGGCGGGCGTCACCAGCTTGGTGTATTCCCCCTTGTCGTTCTTCTTGTAGAAGCAGAAGACGGACACCATGCAGAGCTTCTTGCAAGTCAGCTTCTTGTCCACCCAGAAGTACCAGTTGATGGCATAGGGTGTGTTGTAGGTATCCTTTTGGGCCTTGCTGCCCTGGAAGCTGCCGCCTTTCTGGAACACGAAATTTTCCTTCAGCAGCTTCTTGTTCAGCTTCAGCAGGTAATCGGGCGACAACATGGACACCAGCGCGTCGCGCGCCGAGAGAATGGCATCCGCGGAACCGAGCAGAACCGACAGTTCCTCGGCCAGTTCCGGCTGGAGATAGTCCGGGATATCCGCCCGCAGGTCCGCAAGGGACCTTGCCTCTTCCAGCAGCGCCCTGGCGGTGACAAGGTCGCCGCTGGCAAGAGCCTCCGTTGCGGCCGCCAGAGCAGCCCGTGCCTGTGCCAGCCGCACTCTTGCGGCATCCGTCACTTTGCCGACCAGATAAGGATCGGCCTCATTCGTGATCAGCTGGCCTTCGTCACAGCCCCCGGTCTTGTCGTCCTTTTTTCTCATTGTCTCCCCCATCGCTGCCCTGTCGCCCGCCATAGGTCGGCAATGCTGCAGGCTCCCAGGTTCCAGCTTCCGCCAATTCCCGGGACATATCAACCGATGGGCGTGCATCACTGCAATTCTGCAACTCAGATCAACCTGTCCGGCACGAGGCGTTTATTGAACGGATGGCATTCCATCAGGAACGCTTATCCACTCATCAAAAATACGCATTTCCCGGAAGACCGGTTTCAGCCTAGTCTGATCGCAATTTCACGATGGATATCTGCCGATGACCACTGCCTCTGACGCCGGGCGGACCGGACCGAACATTCCGCTGATCATTATCTGCGGCTGCCTGATCGCCCTGATCTCCTTCGGGCCGCGATCCGCCATGGGACTGTTCTTTCAGCCCATGACCGAGGCGCGTGACTGGAGCCGTGAACTGTTTGCGCTGGCGATCGCCATTCAGAACCTGATGTGGGGCTTCGGCCAACCCCTTGCCGGGATGATGGCAGACCGGTACGGCACCTGGAAGGCAATGACCCTCGGCACGGTGCTTTACGCCATCGGTCTGCTGCTGATGATAGACGCCCAGAGCGCCGTCGCCCTCCATGTCTCAGCCGGCATTCTGATCGGCCTTGGCATTGCGTTTTCTTCGTTTTCGCTGGTTCTGGCGGCCTTCGGGCGTACGGTCACTCCGGCGCAGCGCTCCCTGGCCTTCGGCATCGGCACGGCGTCCGGCTCTCTCGGACAGTTCCTGTTCGCGCCGCTCGGGGCCACGTTGATCGAACATATCGGCTGGCAGGACACGTTGATTGTGTTTGCCGGACTGATCGCGACGATCCCGTTGCTGGCAATTGCATTGCGCGGAAAGTCGGATGCACCGGTCGCGGCTGGCACCGCTTCGGACCAGAACCTCAAGGCGGCGATGGCCGAAGCCTTCGGCACCCGCGGGTTCCTGCTGCTGACGCTCGGCTTCTTCGTATGCGGGTTTCACGTCGCCTTCATCACGGTGCACCTGCCGCCCTTCATTGCCGATGTCGGCCTCGACCCGGGCCTTGGTGGCTGGGCCATCGCAATCATTGGTCTTTGCAATGTCGCCGGGTCGCTCGCCGCCGGTTACATTGGCGGGCGCTATTCCAAGCCGATCTTTCTGTCGCTGATCTATCTCGGCCGCTCGATCGCCATCTTCACCTTCATCATGTTGCCGATCACCCCGGCCTCGGTGCTGATCTTCTCCGGCGTCATGGGGCTGTTGTGGCTGTCGACCGTTCCGCCGACCTCCGGCCTGGTCGCCGTCATGTTCGGTCCGCGTTACATGGCAACGCTCTTCGGCTTCGTGTTCCTGTCTCACCAGGTCGGTGCGTTTCTGGGCGTCTGGCTGGGCGGCAAACTCTATGACGAGACCGGTTCCTACGATCCGATCTGGTGGTGCGGCATCGTTCTGGGCATCGCCGCGGCCGTCATCCACTGGCCGATCCAGGAAAAGCCGGTCCCGCGGCTGGCCCAGGAAGCAGCGGAGTAGTCGCTTCTCACAGCCGAAGCATCAACCAGTGCAAAGAATTTGATCCGCCATCGCAAGCGATAGTGGATCAAACACTCAGATGCGTTCCGAAAACGCGCGAAAGACGGTCGAGAGCATCTCGATATTGATGCGGTCAGCCATCTGGGCCTTGATGTAGACGGCGAAAAATTCGTCAGCCGGCTCGTTGAGACGAATGCCATTCAACTCAAGAAAAATCAGAGCGGACATGAAGGCAATCCGCTTGTTGCCATCCACCATGGCGTGGGCCTTTCCAACGCCGTAAATCAGTTCGCAGGCCAACAGAAAAACGTCGGTCTCGCCGCCATAATGGTAGCGATTAACCGGACGCTCGAGCGCCGCCATCATGTCGTTCGGACGGACAAGTTCAACGCGATGACGCGGATAAAGTTCCGCGACAACGTCAATCATCTCGTTGACCTGGTCGAAAGAAAGCCAATAGGGCTCAGAGGCCGGTGTCATTCTCCGAGCGATTTCATGGTCGCGGCGAACCGTGTGTTGTTGTCGATGACCATCTCGCGAATGCTGCGCCCGGGCTTCAGTACCGCGCCTGCGGGCGATTGCTCGTCGGTAGGGCCAGCGGCATCTTCCGTCTGCTTCATTTGTGCCCGCTGATCTTCCGACTTGTGGTCCACGTTTTCAACCTTTCACGTTTCACTCGCCTGAAAATACAGCAAGTTGTCACGAAACCAAACTGTGCCGCAGGCTCATCCGGCAACCTTGGAGAAATCCGCCACCACATGGGTCGCATCGCGGATTTCGGCCAACAGCTGCAGGCGGTTCCTGCGAAGGGCCGGATCATCGGCATTCACCAGAATGTCGACGAAGAACCTGTCGACAGGCGCGCGCAGTTTCGACAGGGCTTCCATCGCGCCTTCGAAATTCTCCTGCCCCACCGCCCCGGCTGCCTCGGCGCGCGCTGCGTCGATGGCCGCGGCCAGATCAATCTCGGCCTGCTCCTGCAGATGGTCCGCATGCGGCTTGCCCGTGATCGGTGCGCCGTCCTTCTTCTCTTCCGCCTTCAGGATGTTGACCGAACGCTTGTAGCCGGCCAGCAGGTTGATGCCATCGTCGGACGAAATGAACGTGCCGAGCGCCTCGACCCGTTTGACGACCATCAGGAGGTCGTCCTGACCTTCCAGTGCAAAGACGGCATCGATGAGGTCGTGACGAGCCCCTTCGTCCTTCAGATGCACCTTCAGGCGGTCACCGAGGAACGACAGAAGATCTCCGATGACCCCAGCCGGGTCGCTCACATCGGCCTTTTGAAGCGTAAGCGCGGAGCGCAGGGCTTTGTCCAGCCGGATCCGGAGACCATTTTCCAGAACGATCCGGATCACACCCAGGGCAGCACGGCGCAGGGCGTAAGGATCCTTGGAGCCCGTTGGCTTTTCGTCGATGGCCCAGAAGCCGGTCAGAAGATCCAGCTTTTCAGCCAGTGCAACGGCAATCGCGACCGGATCGGTCGGCACGCTGTCGCTCGGCCCCTGCGGCTTGTAATGCTCCTCGATGGCGGTCGCGACGGACGCATCCTCGCCCTGGGCGTCCGCATAGTAGCGGCCCATCAGGCCCTGCAGTTCCGGGAATTCGAACACCATCTGCGACACGAGGTCAGCCTTGGCGAGCTCCGCGGCGCGTTCGGCCTTCGCCTGGTCAGCACCCACGATCGGCGCCAGTTCGGCCGAAAGCGCGATCAGACGTTTGACGCGTTCGCCGACGCTGCCGAGCTTTTCGTGGAACTTGACCTCGTCCAGTTTCGGCAGATTGTCGCTGAGCCTCGTCTTCAGATCCGTGTCCCAGAAGAAGCGGGCATCGGCAAGGCGCGCGCGAATGACCTTCTCGTTGCCGGCAACGATCAGTTTGCCGCCGTCGTCCGCGACGATGTTGGAGATCAGCACAAAACGATTGGCGAGACGGCCTGTCTTCGGGTCTTTCAGGACAAAGCACTTCTGGTTGACCTTGATGGTCAGCTGGATGCACTCATCCGGGATGGTCAGGAAGTCCTCGTCGAAGCTTCCCGTCAGCACGACCGGCCATTCCACGAGACCGGCGACTTCTTCCAGAAGACCGGGATCCTCGACCAGTTCCAGACCGAGCGCCAGCGCCTGGTCCTTGGCATCGTTCAGGATGATCTCCTTGCGCCGGTCAGCGTCCAGGACGACCTTGTGCTTTTCAAGCCCCATGGCGTAATCATCAAAGCGGCGCACATCAAAGGCCTTGTCGGCCAGGAACCGGTGACCGCGCGTGGTCTTGCCGGACCGGATGCCGTCAAATTCGAACGGCACCACATCCGGCTCTTCGGTCTCCGGGCCGAAGCTGGCAACAATCGAATGCAGCGGGCGGACCCAGCGGGTGCTGGTGGTGCCCCAGCGCATGGATTTCGGCCAGGGAAACCCGCGCAGGATGCCCGGCATGAAATCCGCAATGATATCGATGGCGGTCCGGCCCGGCTTTTCGATCACGGCGACGTAGAAGTCACCCTTCTTGGGGTCGCTCTGGATTTCTGCATCGTCGATCGAGGCAAGCCCGGCGCCGCGCAGAAAGCCTTCAACGGCCTTCTCCGGGGCGCCGACACGCGGTCCCTTGCGCTCTTCACGTGTCGCTGCCGAACCAGCCGGCACACCGGCGACGTGCAGCGCCAGCCGGCGCGGGGTCGAAAAGGCTTTCGCGCCCTCATATGGCAAGCCGGCATCCACCAATGCGTTGGTGACAAGCGTTTTCAGGTCCTCGGCCGCCTTGCGCTGCATGCGGGCCGGAATTTCTTCGCTGAACAGCTCAAGCAGAAGATCTGGCATGAATAATTGACCTTTGGCCTTGGTGGGACGGGCGTCTCCCAATGGGAATGCGCGTCGGTTACCAAGTCGGCGGCGACTTGTCACCCCCCTATCGACACCCGCTCATATACGCAGTTTTTTCAGGGTGTTCGTAACCGGTTTAACCAACAGTTTCACTCTTCTTCAAGAAATCCATGGGAAACTCCTTGACCAGAAATGAGTAAAATTCAGTGGGACTGGCCGCGTGATTAACCGGGAAGTTGCAAACAACCGTCTTTTGACACGATCTATAGTTGCACTTCTTGCAATAGTACTTGTCAGTTTTGCCTCCCTCCAGTTGTTTCCGGTCGTGTTCCCGTCCTATGGGGCGGACCATTCCCATCACGCCTATGACATTCTGACCAGCGTGCTGCTGGGTCTTGCGGCCTTCAGCCTGGCCTATGGCACCTGGGCGACCAAGCGCCTGCGCAAGGAGCTGAAAGTCCGCTCGTCGGCGCACACCGAAGCCCTGGCGCTCGCGCAGCATGATGCCCTGACCGGCCTGCCCAACCGCAGACGGCTGCTTGAGGCATTTTCCGATCTCATCCGGGATGTCAAACCGGATCACTTCCGCGCTGTCATGATGCTCGACCTTGATGGCTTCAAACCGATCAACGACGTTTATGGCCATGCCTTCGGCGACAATCTGCTGCGCAGTTTCGCAGACCGCCTGGCGGAGACACTCGGCAAGGAAGGGATCGTCGCCCGCCTCGGCGGCGACGAATTCGCGATTGTGTCGCCGGTCTTCAAGGACAAGTCGGAAGCCGGCGGCTTTGCCCGCCGCCTGCTGACGCGGATCAATGACCGGTTCGAATTCGGCGACCGGCAGATTTCGATCGGTTCGGGCATCGGCATTGCCATGTACCCGCATGACGGCCACGCAATCACCGAACTGCTGCGCAGAGCCGATATCGCCCTTTACCGGGCCAAGTCTTCCGGCCGGTCGACCTACCGGTTTTTTGAAGTCGACATGGATGCCTCGATCCTGCACCGAACGCTGCTGGAACAGCGCCTGCGCCGTGCCATATCAGAGCAGGAAGTCAAGGCCTATTATCAGCCGATCCTGGACCTCGACACCGGCAAGATCGCCGGATTTGAAGCACTGGCCCGCTGGACGGATACCGACTTCGGCGCCGTACCGCCCCTGCAGTTCATCCCGATTGCCGAAGACTGCGGCATCATTTCCGAACTTACCCAGCATCTGCTGGCCGATGCCTGCAAGGTCGCGCGCACCTGGCCGGAGGACCTCTACCTGTCCTTCAACCTGTCGCCCGTGCAGCTTCAGGACAATGGCCTGCCGGAACAGATCAGCGCCATCCTGAATGCGCACGGTTTCCCGCCGCAGCGCCTGGTTCTGGAAATCACGGAAACCTCGCTGGTCAAGAACCCGGATTCAGCCAAGCGCATCCTGGCCGAGCTGACCGACCTGGGCATCTCCATTGCCCTCGATGACTTCGGCGCAGGGCATTCCAGCCTCAGTTACCTGCGCGACTTCCCGATCAAGAAGGTCAAGATCGATCGTTCCTTCACGGAACGCATGCTCAGCGACAAACAATGCGCCGCCATCGTCGAGGCGATTCTTGTCCTGTCGAAAGGCCTCGATATCGACGCTGTTGCCGAAGGTGTCGAGGAGAGCGACGTTCATGACGCGCTCAACCAGAATGGCTGCCACTATGGCCAGGGCTTTCTGTTCGCCGCAGCCGTCTCCGCCGAGGAAGCGTCCGGGCTTTTGGATGCACAGGCAGATGGTCGCCTGCCGTTTGGCGCCAAGACCGACGCGGCCTGAAGGCCGCCCCGTTCCTGAGGCGTCGCAGGCTCCTACCAGCCGCCACCACCGCCGCCGCCGCCGCCGCCACCGGAGGACCCTCCCGACGAGCCGGAGGATGAAGATGATGGTGCCGGCACGGATGACTGGAACGACCCGGCCATGGAACTCGCCGTCTGACTGACGCTGCTGGAAATATGGCGTATCTCGAAGGACCGGCCGGAATACCAGTTCGGATGATAGCTGGCCGCAGCCGCAGCTCCGGCCGCCGTTGACAGCCAGCGCTCGAAAGTGGTCGCCCAGGGTTTTTCGACATCCAGTGCCACGGCATAGGGAAGCAGCTCCTCGAAATGAACGGTGGTCATGTCTGGAACACCTGTCATGTTGAGCCGGTCCTTTTCTGCAACGGACAGGTAGAGCTTCAGCCCCTCGATCTGGTCGAGCACCTGGCGCCCCCTCAAGGTTGGCGCACCGATAAAGGCGATGGCGCAGAGATTGGTCCAGGCCAGCGCGGCGACAACGAACGGAACAGCGACAAGCGTTTCCAGACCGCCGGTCGCAAGACCAGCCAGCTGGGCTGCCCCGAACAGGGCCACCCCGATGATCCCCATCACGAGGCCGACGCGGAGCACGAAATTTTTCACCGGCAGCAGCAGAAGACCGAAGGCAGCCGGAAACACGATCGCGAAGACGGAGAGAAACAGGAACAGGATCATGAATTCCTGTTCGTTCGGGAATTGCGGCGCCAGGAAGAACAGCACAACAAGTGTGAGCAGGCTTACGAGAATACCCGGAACGAGATAAAGACCGTTGCTTTTGAAGAAGACGTTATGGTTCTCGCCCGAAATCGCGTTGGTGAAAGCATCTCCCAGCTTCTTCACCGAGCGGCCGTTGGCCTTGTTCAGGGTCAGCGGTTTGCCTCGTTTGTCGAGCCAGCGCTCCAGTGCCGCCTCACCTTTTGGCAACCCGTCTCCCGGCGCGCGCCCCGCCCGCCCCTCGGCGTCGAGCGAGAGGGTCATGTCGCCGTCCTGTTCTTCAAGGTTGAGCCGCTTCTTGACGGCCAGACTGAGGCAGGCTGCGGTCAGCGCCACCCAGCCTCCGTCTCCGAACCCACGCCGGTCAATGTATCTTGCAAGCGCCGGCGAGATGTCTGCCGGCGGCGTGAAGCGCGGGAAGATGACGCCTTTCTCCGGATCGCGCCCCACTTTCAGCCAGGCATGGAGATACCAGGCGATCACCAGCAACACACCGAAACCACCGATCAGATCGGCACGATAATCAGCCAGAAATCTCTGAAACCATGCTTCCTGCGACGGTTTTGCCACCGACCCGACAGGCATGGTGACAACAACGGACAATCCCTCCAAGACCTGCAGGGTCTGCGAGGTGGTAAACAGGACCTCCGTGCCACTGTCATTGGTGCGCGCGGTATAGTTCTGACCTGTGTCTCCGAACTCCCCGGTAAAGGCTGTCCAGCCCGTCGCCTTGACGCCCTCCGGAAGGATGACGCGGGCGACCACCTGATCGATCGGAAAATCCCAGTCGTTGCCTGTGACGTTCCAGTAAAGTTCGTCATGTTCGTCGAAATACCGGATCTGGCGGTCGGTCTCATAGGTCAGCTTGTAGCTGTGAATACCTTGCGGGACATTCCTGTTTTCATCGCCAATATAGATCCGAATGCCCTTGTTGTTGTCCCGGATGAAATGGGGAGCGGGTTGTCCGTCGAGTTCGACAGAAAGCAGTTTGAAGCCGACACGGTAGTGACGCCCATTGGCAGCGCGCGCGGTCAAAGGAATGTCTCGGTAGATGCCTCGATCGATCTGGTCCCACTCGGCCCTGACGGTAATGCTCTCCGTCACGGTCAGGGTACCGTCGGCACCAACTTCGATATCAGACAGGTATTTCAGGATGCGTTCATCCGCCTGAGCCGCGATACCGGCAAACAGCAAGAAGACTGCCGACAGAAGAACAGGAAAGAAACGTTTCAAAATCATGGTCTCGCTTGTTAAAACTTCACATCCGGAACAGCCCGATCGGCATCGTCTTCGATCTCGAAATACTCCGCTTTTTCGAACTTGAACTGGCTGGCAATGATGTTGGAGGGGAAACTTTCAACCGCCACGTTGAGATTGCGCACGGCGCCGTTGTAATACCGCCGCGCCATCTGAATGGCGTTTTCAATCTCGTCGAGGGACTGGTGCAGCTCTGAAAAGTTCTGGCTGGCCTTCAGGTCCGGATAGGCTTCGGCAACGGCGAAAAGCCGGCCCAGCGCCTGCGACAGCGCAGTCTCCTTCAAGGCGCGCGCCGCAACGTCCTCTGACGGCAAGGCGCCGACCTGCGCCCTCAGCTCTGTCAGCGAGGTCAGGGTCTCGTTCTCATGGGATGTGTAGCCCTTGACGGTCTCGACCAGGTTCGGGATCAGGTTGGCCCGTCGTTTCAGCTGGACATCGATACCGCTCCAGCCCTCGGCCACCATCTGCCGCTTTTTGACAAGTGCATTATAAAGAACGATTGCAAAGACGCTGACCGCGATCAGAAGCGCAAGAATTAACCAGGCCATCCGGGAACCCTCCAAATTACAGGGTCCGGAAGCTAGCCGCCGCCGGCGGGAATGTCATCCCGTCCGCACGGTCTCAATTGTGTCAGGCTGGTATCAAACGACAATCTGTGCCGGAGAACACAGTTTTCGCGGCTCCGGCACCAAAGACATCTGGAAAACTATTCTGCCGCCTGGTTGTGAAAACCAACGCCGCCAGCTTCCGTTTCCAGGAAAGCTGCACCACAGGCCTTTGCCAATTCACGCACGCGCAGAATGTAGCTCTGGCGCTCGGTGACGGAAATCACGCCGCGGGCGTCAAGCAGGTTGAATGCGTGGCTCGCCTTGATGCACTGGTCATAGGCGGGCAGCACCACCTGGTGCACATTGGCGCCCTTCTCGTCCCGTGCCTTGGCACCGGCGTCCAGCAGCGCCCGGCATTCGGCCTCCGCGTCCTTGAAGTGCCGGAACAGGATCTCGGTGTCGGCATGCTCGAAATTGTGCCGCGAATACTCCTGTTCGGCCTGTAGGAAAACATCGCCATACGTGACCTTGTCGGCGCCTTCCATGCCGTTGTAATTGAGCTCGTAGACGTTATCGACGCCCTGGATATACATGGCCAGGCGCTCCAGGCCGTAGGTCAGCTCACCGGAAACCGGGGAACATTCAAAGCCCGCCACCTGCTGGAAATAGGTGAACTGGGAGACCTCCATGCCATCGCACCAGCATTCCCAGCCAAGGCCCCAGGCGCCCAGCGTCGGGCTTTCCCAGTCATCCTCAACGAAACGCACGTCATGGACCTTCGGGTCGAGGCCGATGGCATAGAGCGAGTTGAGATAAAGCTCCTGCAGGTTGGCCGGAGACGGCTTCAGGATCACCTGGAACTGGTAATAGTGCTGCAGACGGTTCGGGTTCTCACCATAGCGGCCGTCGGTCGGACGGCGGGAGGGCTGCACATAGGCGGCCTTCCAGGGACGCGGCCCGAGCGAACGCAAGGTGGTGGCCGGATGGAAGGTCCCGGCGCCGACTTCCATGTCGTAAGGCTGCAGCACCACGCAGCCCTGGTCGGCCCAGTAGCGCTGCAAGGTCAGGATCAGGCCTTGAAAGGAGTTTTCCGGGCGCATATGCGCCGGCAGGGTCTCGGTCGACATGGGAGTGTTCCGCAAATGTGGCTGGTTCCGGCGGCGACAGGTGCCACGATGCGGGGTGAAGGTCAAGGCAGAGTGTGGTAAATCGCACCTGATCTGAAACGGCATTGATGGAAACACCGCCACCACTGGCAGGCAAAGGACTGGATCTGCGCCCCGCCCCTGTTCCGTTTTCTCATTGACGATGGCATTGAGAGCGGTTACCTAACCCACCGGCTCCGGAATGCCCGCCGCTCGCAGACGATCCCGTCCTGGTGAAATTCCGCTTGAAACGACATCTGTTCCTCCACGCATTTCGCGCTGGTGGCAATGCGAGCCCCTCCTTCAACATCGAAATGCCCAGTTTGGAGAACAGTCATGTCTGACGACACCTCCCGGGCGAATTCGTTCACCCATGGGCCAATTGGCCCGACCCTTCTGAAAACCGCCGGGCCGATCATCCTTGTCATGAGCATGAACGGCTTTCTGACCGTTGCCGACGCCGTCTTTCTCGGGATTTATGTCGGACCGGACGCGCTCAGTGCGGTCACGCTGATGTTTCCCGCCTACATGCTGCTGGCCGCATTGGCGACGTTTGTCTCCAGCGGCATGTCCAGCCTGCTGGCCCGTCATCTTGGCGGAACCCGGTTCGAGGAGGCCCGCGCCGTCTTTGCAGGCGCGCACGGCCTTGCCCTGACGGCCGGCCTTGGCCTGATCCTGCTTTTGCTGCTGTTTGGCCGCATGGCAACGCTTGCGGCAGCGGATGGTGCGGTGGAAATTGCCGGAATGAGCTATGTCTATCTTGCGATCACCATTGGCTTTTCGCCGTTGATGTTCGTGCTCTCGGTCAATTCCGATGCGCTCAGGAACGAAGGCCATGTCATGCTGATGGCAGGCTTGAGCCTGTCTGTTTCGCTCGGCAATCTCGCCCTGAACTACGTGCTGATCGCCCTTCTCGGGCTCGGTGTTGCCGGCAGTGCACTCGGAACCGTCCTGGCCCAGGCGCTTGCGCTCGTGTTTCTGATCGGTTTTCGCCTCAAGGGCCACACGGTTCTGAGCCCGAGAGATGTCTTCGCCAATCCGCTGACCTCGGACTGGCGCGCCATCCTGGCACTCGGTGCACCACAGAGCCTGAGTTTTCTCGGCATCGCACTCGGGTCAGCGGCAACCATCGCGGTCTTGCAACGGTTCGCGGCAGACGGATATGAGGCGACCGTGGCCGCCTTTGGTGTCACCACACGCATCATGACCTTTGCCTACCTGCCATTGCTTGGTCTTTCCATGGCCTTCCAGACCATGATCGGCAACAATGCCGGTGCGCAGCTCTGGCAACGGACCGATGCAACGCTCCGCCTAGGGCTTGGTCTCGCCTTTGGCTACAGTCTTGCGCTTCAGGCCTTGCTGACCTTTGGCGCACCATGGATCGGCCTGGCCTTCGTCGACGATGCGGACGTGATCAGGGAGGTGGGCCGCATTTTGCCGGTGATGGTCGCGATGTATTTCGCAGCCGGGCCGCTTTTTGTGGTGGCGACCTATTTCCAGGCGCTCGGAGACGCCAGACGAGCGGCTCTGCTCAGCCTGGTGAAACCTTATGCGTTTCTGCTGCCATTGCTGGTCTTGCTGCCGCTTGGCTTCGGTGAGTTGGGCATCTGGCTGGCTGGCCCGGTGGCGGAAGGCCTGCTGATCGGGCTGACGGTCGTCACTCTCATGGAGGCTGCGCGCGGCGGCACTGCGAGATGGGGCCTGTTCCGGGCAACGCCGGCGATCTGATCCTCAGGGGCGGGTGGACATGTTCTGCCCGCCCTCATTCATCCTCAACAGACGGGATCCGATCTGTCGAGGTTGATATCAGGCCTGCGGCCGGTATTTGCCGCTGACCGGGTCCAGCACCAGCTTCGGGCCGGGTCCATTGGGGTCGGCTTTGGCGGCGGCACGCGAGATCTGGTTTTCGACTTCGGCCATCTTGCGCTTCACGCGGCGCACGATCCAATAGCCACCCACGGCCAGTGCAGCAACGCCTATCAGTTCGGTCATGTTCTTCCCCTTTGTCGCCCTGCATGATCACACGGGCAATGTGCCTTTTTAAAGGCCGTAGCGCGCCCAGAGTGCCCGCTCTTCCACCGATGACATCAGCTCACCGCCCAGCCCTTCAACAAGCTTGCCGCCGCCAAGGCCGACACCAACACCGCCCTTGCGACCGAACAGGCCACGGGGTGCGGAAATCAGTTTGGGCTCCGCCTTCTCGCCGTATCTGTCCCGGATGACGCCGCGCAAATCGCCAATCGCGTCGACAAGGCCAAGCTGGATCGCGGTGCGACCGGTCCAGAACTTGCCGCTGAACAGATCCGGGTCGTCAGCCAGCACATCGCTGCGCCGCGACTTCACCAGGTCGATGAAGGTCTCGTGAATTTCCAGCTGAAGCGTCTTCAGGTATTCAATGTCCTCTTCCACTTCCGGCTGGAACGGATCAAGGATCACCTTCTTCTTGCCCGCGGTATAGACGCGCCGGTCAACACCGATTTTCTTGATCATCTCGGTGAACCCGAAACCGGCTGCGACCACACCGATGGACCCGACAATCGAGGACGGATCGACGAAGATCTCGTCGCCGGCCACGGCCAGCATGTAGCCGCCACTTGCGGCAACATCCTCGACAAAGACCAGGACGTCCTTTTCATTTTCCTTGGCCAGATCCCGGATGCGCTTGAAGATCAGGCGGGACTGGACCGGTGATCCGCCGGGAGAATTGATGATCAGGGCCACCGCCGGCGCTTTCTTGACCGAAAAGGCTTTTTCCAGCGGGATTGCCGCCGAGGCCAGCGAAAGCCCCGTCTTCATCGGTCCGCCGGAACCGATGGCGCCTTGTAGGCGCACAACTGGTATGACGGTTTTTTCGTTTCGGAAACGTTTGGGAAGATACCGGCGAAGGGTTGAAAACACGCGCAAGGGCCCCGAATGAGATCACAATTGCCTTGGATATATGTATCGCAGGGCCGATTTCAAAGAGGAAATTGGAACATCTCTCTCAATGCTCATTCGATGATTTTTGATGCCGGCGAACTGCGAGGCATATGCGGCCAATGACAATGAACACTGCCCGGCAAAAAAGCAGAAAATACGAGGAAGACTAGCGGCCAAAAGCGCTGATCTTTTTCTTGGGCTTCGGCTTTGCTTCCTTCGCCTTTTCCTCTTCCAGGCGCTTCAGGAGTTCATCGGTCTTGTCATCCGGTTCCGGATCCGGTTCGAACGGCCAGTTCAGCTGAACGCCGGCCTGTCCGTTCCGGCGCCAGACAATTGCCCCGTTGACCGGCAGATCGAGGCCCGGAATGGAGATCTCGATCGCCTCCGGTAAGCGGTCAAGCGTCTCGCCTTCCAGGCGGCAACCGGACTTGCTGGCGTCGACAATCTGGCATTTCATGGTGATCGGATGGGCCTGACCGCTGACGATGGCGGTGATCCAGACCGCGCGGCGGATCTCCCGGCGTTTTTCACCCGGTTCTTCCTTCTTGATGACAAAGGAAACCTGGGCTTCCCGGTCGCCATAGGCGACGACCGTTCCGCGGATGAGCTTGTCAAAACCGGCAATCCTGAGCCCGACCTCCTCCTTGAGCAGATCAACCTTGTCGGACGCGATCCAGCAGCCCTCTTTGGACAGATCGAAAAGAGACGCCTCGAAGCAGGACATGTCGGCGAGATCGACGACAAGCGCCGTCACGCTTTTCTTCGTTCCAACTGCCATGGCCGACCCGCTCACGGTTTCCTCCGGACTTTCACATCTCAGAATGCAACCCGAGTCTGAAGTCAGAGTTAACGTAAAGGCAGGTTACGCTGCTCAGTCGCCCGTCAGGCGCGCCTTGATACTGAGAAAATCTCTCCACGAAAGGCGCTTTTCGAGCGGACTGCGCAGAAGATAGGCCGGGTGATAGGTGGCAACCGCCGCGATTTCCTTGTCGCGGCCCGGATAGGCCATCCAGCGGCCCCTCATCTTGCGAATGCCGTCCTCGACACCGAGCAGGGTCTTGGCCGAGGCCGCCCCCAGGAACACGAGCACATCCGGATTGACCAGCTCGATCTGGCGCAGGATGAACGGCTTGCAGATTTCGGTTTCCTGCGGGGTCGGCGTCCGGTTTCCCGGGGGACGCCAGGGCACGACATTGGCGATGTAGGCGGCTGAACGATCGAGGCCGATTGCCTCCAGCATGCGGTCAAGCAGCTGACCGGACCGGCCCACAAAGGGTTTGCCCTGGAGATCCTCATCCCGACCAGGCGCTTCGCCGACAAACATCAACCGGGCCTGCGGATTTCCGTCCGCAAAGACGAGTTCCTTTGCCGTGAGCTTCAGATTGCAGCCTTCGAAAGCTGCGAGACAGGCCTGCAGGTCCTCAAGGGTCGCCGCCTTGGCCGCCAGGTCACGCGCCGACGCTATGACGGCGGCGTCCGGCAGGACGGCCGGCGCCCCGGCGTCGGGTCTCCTGGCCTGCGGTGCGGCCGCTACCGTTGGCATGGCAGGGGCAGCCTGCGGTCCGCCAGCATGGGGAGCCTGGCTGCCCGCCGGCGCCATGGCTGTCCTGGATGGGGCCGTGTTCTGCGCCTGCGCGCGCCGCTCGGCCTGCTCGCGGGTCAGTGCGAACCAGTCGACAGGGTCCTCACCCAGGAAACAGTTCACGCCGGCGCCGGAATAGAAATCCAGCAAAGCTTCGATCTGGCGGTTGTTTTCTGGTGTTTGTTGCAAGGAAGCGCCTCCGGCGGCGAGTTTACCCAGACGCGTGACAAGCACAAGCATGCCGGCGGAAGTATTGGCCGTCGCGACGGGTTATCCAGTGTCCTTGCACAGGCGGCAAACACAGCCACAATTACGCTTACGTAAACGTAATCTTTCTACTTGACGCCCCTGCCCGGCTTTGATCTATCTGGGCGAAATTGAAGCTGACACCGCCTGATTTCGCATACGACCATGAAAAATGTCGTGTTTTGCGCTGCAAAATGGGGCAAATAGGCGCTAGGGCTAATTCAATCTGCGGCCGAGTGGTTGCAGGAGCGGTACTGACAGCAGGATGGGACGGCATATCGCGAATGCCGGTCTGCCGGCAGTCCCTTCAAAGGGGTAAAGCCGGACCTGCGGGTGGAGGGAGAAAACATGAGCGAACAAGAAGCGCTTGGTGAACGCGAAAGCATGGATGTGGATGTCGTGATTGTCGGCGCAGGCCCTGCGGGCCTTGCCGCGGCTATCCGGCTGAAGCAGATCGCCAACGAAAAAGGCGAAGAGCTGAGCGTCGTGGTCCTGGAAAAGGGCTCCGAAGTCGGTGCGCATATTCTCTCAGGTGCCGTGATCGATCCGATCGCACTGGACCAGCTGCTGCCGGAGTGGCGCGAGGAAGACACGCCGCTGAAGACACCCGTGACCGCCGACCACTTCCTGGTGCTTGGCCCGGCGGGCTCCATGCGTCTGCCGAATGTTCTGATGCCGAAGCTGATGAACAATCATGGCAACTACATCGTCTCGCTCGGCAATGTCTGTCGCTGGCTGGCTGAAAAAGCCGAAGCGCTCGGCGTCGAGATCTATCCGGGGTTTGCCGCTGCCGAACTGCTTTATGACGACAGCGGCAATGTTGTCGGTGTCGCCACCGGCGACATGGGCATTGGCCGGGACGGCAAACCCAACGCAATGTTCACCCGCGGCATGGAACTGCGCGGCAAGTACACGCTGATCGGTGAAGGGGCCCGCGGGTCGCTCGCCAAGCAGCTGATCGAGAAATACGCCCTCGACAAGGACAGCGACGTGCCGAAATTCGGCATCGGCATCAAGGAACTGTGGCAGGTTGATCCGGACAAGCATCGCCCCGGACTGGTGCAGCATTCCTTCGGCTGGCCGCTCGACGGCAAGACCGGCGGCGGTTCCTTCCTGTATCACCTGGAAGACAACCAGGTCGCCGTCGGCTTCGTGGTTCACCTGAACTATGAAAACCCGTGGCTGTCGCCCTTCGACGAATTCCAGCGTTTCAAGACACACCCGGCGATCCGCGACACGTTCGAAGGCGGCAAGCGCATTTCCTACGGCGCGCGCGCCATCACCGAGGGCGGCTACCAGTCCGTACCGAAACTATCCTTCCCGGGTGGTCTGCTGATGGGCTGCTCCGCCGGTCTCGTCAACGTGCCGCGCATCAAGGGCTCCCACAATGCCATGTTCTCCGGCATGCTAGCCGCAGAAGAAGTCATGGCCGCCATCGGCCGCGGCGAGGCGCATACCGAGCTGACCGACTACGACACCGCCTGGCGCGCCAGCCCGATCGGCGCGGATCTCAAGAAGGTGCGCAATGCCAAGCCGCTCTGGTCGAAATTCGGAACCTGGCTCGGCATTGGCCTTGGCGGCCTCGACATGTGGACCAACGAGCTGTTCGGCTTCTCCTTCTTCGGCACCCTGAAACACGGCAAACGGGATTCAGAGACCCTGAAGCCGGCCAAGGACTGCCCCAAGATCGACTATCCGAAGCCCGACGGCGTGGTTTCCTTCGACAAGCTGTCTTCGGTGTTCCTGTCCAACACCAACCACGAGGAGGATCAGCCGATCCACCTCAAGGTCAAGGACGACGCTCTTCAGAAGTTGTCCGAACACGATCTCTTTGCCGGTCCGTCCAACCGCTATTGCCCGGCTGGTGTGTATGAGTGGATCGAGGAAGGCGATGACGCGCCGAAGTTCCAGATCAACTCGCAGAACTGCGTGCACTGCAAGACCTGCGACATCAAGGATCCGAACGGCAACATCACCTGGACCGTGCCGGAAGGCGCCGGTGGACCGAATTATCCGAACATGTGATGCGGCAATCCGTTAACGGATGAGCGAAAGCGGCCACGGGCGTTAACCCCTGTGGCCGCTTTTTTCATCAGAAAATCAATTTGTTGCCAGAGTGCGGCCCAACATTGTCCATCGCCCTGGCGCAGAACCCGCCTCCCCGCCCGCAGCGTGGTCCGCTGCACATTCATAGGAGGCTATCCTGACCAAATCCCTCGTACTTTCCTGTGCCATTGCGGCGACAATGACCCTTGGATCTCCGCTGATACCGCCGTCAGGTCTTGCCGATAAGATTGCTGTCGGTTCGGCCAAGGCCGACAACGGCGCGGCGCGCCGGACAGCGAGACGTACCGCACGGCGCGTCAGCAGACGCCAGGCGCGCTACTACAACGCGCTGCCGGCCGGCTGCGTGAAGGTCTTTGTTGCCGGAGTGTCCTATTTTCAGTGCGGCACTGTCTACTACCAGCCTGTGGTTCACCAGGGAGCCAATGTCTACGTGATCGTCACGCCCTGAGCCGTCCTTGGCCCACGTTCCATAAACAAACGGCACCGGAAGGAAATCCTTCCGGTGCCGCAGTCTTGTGGCCGATGGGTCGTATCGAACCGGCTTTGTGGGGGACCGGCCCGTTGCGGTTGTCAATTGCGCACCGGCGGACAGGCGACGCCGCGCACCCGCTGATGACGCAATTGCCCGCGCCACAAGAAAGTGCCTGCCGCACGGCAGGCAATATGAATGGGTCGAAGGTCCTTGATGGAGCCAACGTGCACTTGTTCCAGATCAGGGTCTGGGGTTCTGGGCTTTGGGTTGTTAAATAACGTTAACCAAGCCGATTGGCGCCGGGATAGCTTCACCTTGCGGCAAGGTCAATTGAATAGTGCAGCTGATAAGAACTTGTTATGGCTCCAAAAGGGATTTTTATTCCAAGCGGTCAAAAATACCTTTCGACCCTCGGCGACTTTGGGGCAGATTTGAAGCCTAAAGATCATACGCAGAAATTACAGTAGTGAATACGGCTTAAAATTTCGCTTTTTATGCAATGGGATAGCTCGATTGTAGGACAGCCTTACACCCATAAATTTTTTCTATATGACAATAGATAAAGAAAATAACAGATGCAATTCTTTGAATTTTAAAGACTTCTCGAAAGGCTCACAACCTTGATTCAATCATCGGTTGCTTCATTAGCGACACTCGCAAGCTCGAAAAACCTGCCAAGATACTGATCTTAAACAATAAAATCTTTATCCACACACTCACGCCCAGCGAAACGGTTGTGATTGCAGACTCAAGTTAGTTAATTTAGTTTTACTTTAACGGGGCAGATTTGCAGTGACACACCAAGTTCTTGGTGCTTCCTTCAAGGTCTTCGCGGAGTTCCCGCGATTTTCCCGACGAGATAATCAGATCGAGCCGCGCTGGCGGTTGGATACCTTGTGGACTGGAGGAATGCAGGCTTTTCGCCGGATAGCGGCGGTTTCGGTGAAGTGCTTGCAGCTCTTTCAACATATTCATTCAGAGCGACGCAGACGTTTCTGAAACCCATCGACCACAAGGTGCAGCACCGGGAAGGCCACTTCCCGGTGCATTTCTTTTCAGCAACTGGAATCGCACCCCTCAGGCTGCATCCCTGCGACCGCCCTGGCGCCGGCGACGGGGCCGCCTCGCCTGGGACTTGTTGTCGTTGTCTCCGGAGGAAGACTGCTTGTGGAACGGCTTCTTGCCGCCTGGCTTGCCACCACGGTTGCCACCACCGCGTTTTGCCCGGCCAGCCGCCGCCGACATCGGCGGAATCTCACCACCGGCCACATCGATCTCGATGCCGATGAGCTTTTCAATCTGCCGGAACAGGCCGATTTCCTCCGGGGCACACAAGGCAATTGCATCGCCCTCGGCGCCGGCACGGGCCGTTCTGCCGATCCGGTGCACATAAGCTTCGGCCACTTCCGGCAGTTCAAAATTGTAAACGTGGCTGACGCCCGGAATATCGATGCCGCGGGCAGCGACGTCGGTGGCCACAAGCACGTTGATCCGGCCTTCGCGCAGGTCCCGGATCGCACGATCCCTCTGGTTCTGGCTCTTGTTGCCGTGAATGGAACCGGCGGCAATGCCCGACTGGCTCAGCTTGCGCATCAACCGTTCCGCACCGTGCTTGGTGCGGCAAAACACCAGGGAAATTCCATCCGGCTTGGCTTGCAGTTGCTCGACCAGGAAGTCGCTCTTCTTGGTCCGGTCCATGAAATGAACCGACTGGGTGATCTTGTCTGCGGTCTTGCCGGCGGGTGAGACTTCCACTCTTTCCGGGTCCGTCAGATAGGACCTGGCCAGCTCATTGATCTGTTTCGGCATGGTTGCCGAGAACAGCAGCGTCTGGCGGTCGTCGGAGACGAGGCCGGCGATACGGCGTAGTGCATGGATGAAACCGAGATCCAGCATCTGGTCGGCCTCGTCGAGCACGAGGTAGGAGGCGCTGCCAAGATCGACAGCTCGCCGGTCAACCAGGTCCAGAAGCCTTCCCGGTGTTGCCACCAGGATATCGGTCCCCTTGCCAAGACGTTTGATCTGGCCGTTGATGGACACGCCGCCAACGACGGACGCGACCCGAAGTGGCGTGTGTTTCAGGAAAGAAATCAGGTTCTTGGCGATCTGGTTCACCAGTTCGCGGGTCGGCGCCAGGATCAGGGCTCTTGTGCCCTTCGGGCCGGCCTTTTCGTTTTCAGCGAGCAGGCGGTCGATCAGCGGCAGGCCGAAGGCTGCCGTCTTGCCGGTTCCGGTCTGAGCCAGGCCCATCAGGTCCCGGCCGGCCAGAATCAGCGGAATGGCTTTTTGCTGGATCGGTGTCGGCGCGTCATAGCCGTTGTCGGCAACAGCGGACAGCAAGCCGTCGGAAAGTCCCAGGCTTTGAAAGTCGGTCAAAATAAATTCCTTGATGCAAGCGCATAGCAACACGCTTGGGCAACCGCTGGATGAGCGTCCGGCGGTTCGAAGTTGGAGCGCGGCAGCCGGACGGTTGTTCACCCGGTCTCTTTGCCGCCAGACCCTCGCGTGACATGGGAGCTGGTCGGGCCCCTCATTGGGCCCATCATGTTGCAACCTTCATGCGTCGGCCCGGGTGGTCGAGGTTCTCTCGTCCCGGGCGCGCAGCCTGCTCACGCGGCAGCGATTGCTGGGCGCTATATCGTCGCTGCAACGCAAAAAGTCAAGCGACACGTTTCGAAAAGCAATTGACGGACAACCGTTTTTGCAGATTGTCAGGGCACCAGCCGGATCAGCTGGCCATCGTCGCTGTCGGTGAGCACATAGAGGAAGCCATCCGGTCCCTGGCGCACGTCGCGGATGCGTTCGCCAAGTGCATTCAACAGCTGTTCTTCCGCAACCACCTTGTCCCCTTCAAGCTCCAGACGCGCCAGATGCTGGCCGCGCAGAGCCCCGACCAGCAGGTTCCCCTGCCAGTCCGGATACTTGTCGCTGGTCACGAAGGCCATGCCGGATGGTGCAATCGACGGGTCCCAATAGTGGATGGGCTGTTCCATGCCCGCCTTCTCGGTTCCTTCCCCGATCTTGCCACCGGAATAGTGGCGCCCGTAGGAAATGACCGGCCAACCGTAGTTCTTGCCGGCTTCGGGAATATTGACCTCATCACCGCCGCGCGCACCGTGTTCAACGGTCCAGAGCGCGCCGCTTGCCGGATTGATCGCGGCAGATTGCGGATTGCGGTGACCAATCGACCAGATCTCCGGTTGGTAGCCGTCCTGGCCGAGGAACGGGTTGCCCGGAGCAGGGTCTCCGTCCGGTGTCAGTCTGAGCACGGAGCCGGTGTGATCATCCGTCTCCTGTGCCCTGGGACCGTCGCCCCGGTCGCCAAGCGTCATGAACAGATTGCCGTCCGGTGCAAAGGCCAGGCGGGACCCGAAGTGGCGCCCGCCATAGGCCCGGTTGTTCCCCTTGAAGATGGTGTCACCGTCCACGAGAGCAGGACCGGCAACGCCCTCTTGCAGGCTGGCCCGGAAAAGGGAGGTTCCGGCGCCTTCCGGCGAACCTTGCGAGAAGGTGAGATAGACGGTCCGGTCGGTTTCAAAGTCCGGGCTCAGCACAACATCAAGCAAACCGCCCTGCCCTTGCGCAAAGACCTCCGGAAGGCCATCGACAACGGTCTGATCCCCTTCTGCCGTCACATGTTTCAGGACCCCGTCGCGTTCCGTCACCAGAAAATTGCCATCCGGCAGGAAGGCGACGGCCCAAGGGTAGGAGAGGCCGGACGCAACGGTCTCAGTCTGAACGCCGGACTGTGCAAACGCAGATCCGGTCGCGACAAGGGTGGACAGGGCAAGCGCGGCAATCGGGCGGGCAACAACGGGCGTCAGGAACATTGCGGGATCCTCGTCTGGACAGGTTCCCCCTTAACCTAGGGAGCCTCGCCCCCCGGAAAAGCCGTCGCGCATTAATTTTCGGTCAGTTCGCCTTGTTCCTCGGACGCAAGGCGCGCGGCAATCGTCCGCTGCTCGAAGGCCACGTTCCAGTCGATCAGGGTGCGCCACACGGCTTCCGCCTGGTCTCCCTCCAGACCGAGCGCCTCAGCCTTCACCTTCAGGGCCGCCACCATTGTCTCGATCCTGTCGTGGTCGAACGCTTCGTCCGGGCTTTGCTTCAGCTGCGCCATCCGGCGAACATAGGTCTGACGGCATGCAAAGAGCCTCAAGAGCTCTTCGTCCAGGGCATCGATGGCTGTGCGGATGTCCGCCTTCGAATGACAGTCTTCGGCAGATTTGGGACAGGTCATGGGTCAGGGTTCCAGACTGAAAAGCGGACCGGTTGTACCGGTCCGCCCTTTCTTGAGACAGGCGCAAATTGTAGCAGCCGGGTCAGTCCGCCAAGCGGGTCTGCGCCTCGACACTGGCAAGGGCCGACATGTTGACCACGCCACGGGAAGTGACCGACGGGGTCAGGATATGCGCCGGCTTGGCCGCCCCCAACAGGATCGGGCCGACATGGAGTGCCTGGGTCGCCACCTTGAGTAGATTGTGGGCGATGTTGGCTGCATCGAGGTTGGGGAACAGCAGCAGATTGGCTTCACCCTTCAGCTTGCTGCCCGGCATGACGCGTTCGCGCAAGTGCTCGCTGAGCGCCGAATCGCCATGCATTTCGCCGTCGGCCTCCAGTTCAGGGTGGCGCTCCCAGATCAGCTCCAGGGCTTCACGCATCTTGCGGGAAGAGGCGGTGTCGCGCGAGCCGAAATTCGACAGGGACAGAAGTGCGATTTTCGGCTCGATGCCGAAGCGCTGAATTTCAGCGGCCGCCAGAATGGCCATTTCCGCAATCTCTTCGGCAGAGGGATCTTCGGTCACAAACGTGTCGGACAGGAAGAGCGCGCCTTGCGAGTTGATCAGCAGCGACATGGCCGAGAGATCCTTGGCCGTTTCGCACACGCCGATCACCTGCTTGATGTCGCGCAGATGCCGGATGAAACGGCCTTCCAGACCGCAGATCACCGCATCGGCATCGCCGCGGCGCACGGCCAGCGCCGAGATCACGGTCTGGTTTGTGCGCACGACGGTTCGCGCTGCTCCCGGGGGCATGCCCTTGCGGCCAACACATTCAAAATACTCGTCCGCATATTCCCGGTAGCGCGGGTCGTCCTGCGGGTTGATGAACTCGAAATCCACATCCGGACGGATCTTGAGGCCAAAACGCTCGCAGCGCTGCTGCAGGACATCCGGACGGCCGACCAGGATCGGCTTGGCGATCTTGTCTTCGATCAGCACCTGGGCGGCGCGCAGGACGCGTTCGTCCTCGCCTTCGGCATAGATGATGCGCTGCGGGTCCTTTGTGGCGTTCTGGATGATCGGCTTCATGATCAGGCCGGAACGGAAGACGAAGCGGTTCAGCCGGTCCAGGTAGGCGTCGAAATCCTCGATAGGACGCGTGGCGACACCCGTCTCCATCGCCGCCCTGGCAACCGCCGGGGCGATGCGCAGGATCAGGCGCTGATCGAACGGCGACGGGATCAGGTAGTTCGGACCGAAGGTTTCCGTCTTGCCGCCATAGGCGCGCGCAGCCACGTCGGAGGGTTCTTCCTGGGCAAGGCCGGCAATCGCCTCGACGGCAGCCCGCTTCATTTCCTCGTTGATCGTGGTGGCACCGACATCAAGCGCGCCGCGGAAGATATACGGGAAACACAGGACGTTGTTGACCTGGTTCGGATAGTCCGACCGTCCGGTGCACATGACCACATCATCGCGCACTGCCTTGGCCTCTTCCGGCATGATTTCCGGATTCGGATTGGCGAGGGCCAGGATCAGCGGACCATGGCCCATCTTTTCCACCATATGCGGTTTCAGCACGCCGCCGGCGGAGAGACCCAGGAACACGTCCGCCCCCTCGATAACCTCGTCAAGGCTGCGTTTGTCGGTCTTCTGGGAAAAGGCGGCCTTCCATTCGTCCATCAGCGCTTCGCGGCCCTCATAGACGACACCTTCGATATCCGTCACCCAGATGTTTTCGCGTTTCGCGCCCAGCGAGATCAGCATGTTGAGGCAGGCCAGTGCGGCCGCGCCTGCGCCGGAGGCAACGATCTTGGCGTCCTCGATCTTCTTGCCGGCCAGCTGCAGGCCGTTGCGGACCGCGGCGCCCACGATGATGGCCGTGCCGTGCTGGTCGTCATGAAAGACCGGAATGTTCATCTTCTCGCGCAGCTGCGCCTCGATCATGAAACATTCCGGCGCCTTGATGTCCTCAAGGTTGATGCCGCCGAAGGTCGGCTCCAGCACGGAGACCGCGTTGACGAATTTCTCGACATCGGTTTCCGCCACCTCAATGTCGAAGACGTCGATACCGGCGAATTTCTTGAAGAGAACCGCCTTGCCTTCCATGACCGGCTTGGAGGCAAGCGGCCCGATATTGCCAAGGCCCAAAACGGCGGTGCCGTTGGAAATGACCGCTACCAGATTGCCGCGTGAGGTGTAATTCGCGGCCTTTGCCGGATCGTCAGCGATCTCAAGGCAGGGCGCGGCCACACCCGGGGAATAGGCAAGTGCCAGGTCTCGCTGGTTGCCGAGCGGCTTGGTCGCCTGGATCTCCAGTTTCCCGGGTCGCGGATGCTCGTGATAAAACAGGGCTGCTTCTGTCAGATCGCTTTCGGTGGTCTTGTTATCACTCATGACGGTCCCTGCCTCTTCCCTAAGGTCATATTGTTATATCGCCGAACCCATGGGCCGAGCCCCGAAATGGTTCGCAAATTCCTGAAATCACTCTGAGCTTTACCCGGCGCGCTGCAAAATGAGAACCCGCAACAGCAAAAACAGCACGACGCTGTTCAGGATATGCCACAGGAAATGGGTGCCGACGGCAATCTGACTGCACAGCGGTTCGTCGATCGTGCGGAAGGTGAGCGAGACAGCAAAGACGATCCCGGTCAGCAGCACCTGTGCGCCAAAGCCGGCATTCCTGCGATAATAAACTGCCCCGACGACAAAGATGGCCACCAGAGCGGGCACGTAGCCGGCGGAGGATCCCACAAGCGGCGAAACGAGTTGCCCGATGAAAGGCGTTGCCAGGAAAAACACCGCGACGACGCCAAGGGACAGCCACCACCGAAAACCCAGGAACCTCACCAGGGCCACAAACAGATAGCCATGAATGAACAGCACGATCGGAATGACATCCGCCATCACCGCCCATCGCGTGGCGAAGGTGTGAAACAGGAACGAACCCACACCGGTGGCAAGGACAATCACGACAAGTGCCAGGGCCGGCCAGTCCTCCGGCGTCTTCCGGCGCCAGAGCAGAAAGGCGGCCAGCGCGGCCATCAGAAAGGCCGCATTGGTGACCGCGTTCAGCGGCTCGGACCAGAATTCAGGCCCGACCCGCTCACAGTAATTGTCCATCTGCTCGTTCAGAGACATCGTTCGGCCGCGTTGTGAATTGGTTCCCTGTCCGTGCTTACACCGTGGACGTGACAGTTTCGGTAATCAAGCGACCGAGCCTTGAAATACCTTCTTCGATTTTCTGAAAGTCTGCGCAGGAGAAGCTGAGCCGCATCGTGTTGCCGCCGCTGCCATCGGGATGGAAGGCTCCGCCCGGTACGAAGGCGACACCAACGCTTTCGATGGATCTCTGCAGCAGCTCTGCGGCATTGATGCCGGCAGGCAGTTCCACCCAGATGAACATGCCTCCCTCCGGCCTGGTCCACCGAACCCCATCCGGCATATGGTTTTCAAGCGCTGCCAGCATGGCGTCGCGCCTGGACTTGTAGACGGTATTGGTGCGGGCCGTATGGCTTTCGAAACACCGTTCGGCGACCCGTGCCATGGCTTCCTGGTTGAGGACCGGCGTGTTCAGGTCGCTGGCCTGCTTGATCAGGACCAGCCTGGAGATGACGGCCGAGGCGGCGCAGATCCAGCCGAGACGCAGGCCGGGCGACAGGGATTTGGAAAAGCTGCCACAGTACAGCGTGCGGGTGTTTTCAATACCGCCCGACGCCTGGCAATCGAGCGCCAGGACCGGATCAATCGGATCGCCGTCATAGCGCAGCGCTTCATAGGGCGAATCCTCGATGATCGCGCAGCCCAGCTCCTCTGCCATCGACAACAGGCGCCGACGTTCGGACAGATCCACAGAGAGGCCGGTCGGATTGGCAAAATCCGGAGACAGGTAGGCAAACTTGATGTGGCCACCGGTTGCCCCGGCCCGCGCGGCATAGTCCGCTGCGGACCGGTTGGTGCCGGGGTCGAGACGGTCGTATGTCGGTTCATAGGCGTTGAACGCCTGCAGGGCCCCGAGATAGGTCGGCCACTGGACCAGTGCCGTGTCGCCCTCGCTCAGAAACAGCTTGCCGATATAGTCGAGCCCCTGCTGCGAGCCGGACGTGACCAGGATGTTTTCCGGGCCACAGTCGATCCCGAGACCCCGCATGTGGCTGACGATCCAGGAGCGCAGTCTCTCGCTGCCCTCGCTGACACCATATTGCAGGGCCCGGCCTGCCTCCGGTCCCGCCAGGATCTCCTCATAGGCCTGTTTGAACTCTTCGGCCGGAAACAGGGCCTGGTCCGGAATGCCGCCGGCAAAGGAGATCACATCCGGCCGGTCCAGAAGCTTCAGCAATTCGCGGATTTCCGATGCGCGCATACGCGCGGCGCGCTTGGCATAGAGACTGTCCCAGGTGGTCATGATCGACTTTTCGGCTTTGATTTCGAATAATTAAGTCAATAATACTGACCTTTCTGTTTTGCAAGTGTCTCAATCTTGTTATTTTTTGTAATTTAATTGCGCAACACTTTGCCGCATGAGAGATCTCAGAACGGGCTCTGGCAGCGCATGCCGCAATCGCTTATCTGTTGAGGACAAAGGAGTTGCCCATGTCCCGCCTTGATGACAGCCGCCCGTTCATTCCCCTGAACATTGCCGTTCTGACGGTGTCAGACACCCGCAAACTTGACGATGACCGATCCGGGAACACACTGGCCGACCGGCTTGAAAAGGCCGGGCACACGCTTGCCGATCGCAAGATCGTCACAGACGACGTGCCCGCCATTCAGGAGATTGCCGGGGCCTGGATCGCGGACAAGGGCGTCGATGTGATCATCTCGACCGGCGGCACGGGCTTTACCGGCCGGGACGTCACGCCGGAGGCGATGGAGCCGCTGTTCGAAAAGCGCATGGACGGGTTTTCGGAGGTGTTTCACCGGATCTCCTACGACAAGATCGGCACCTCGACGATCCAGTCCCGGGCGACCGGCGGCGTTGCCGGCGCCACCTATATCTTCGTGCTTCCCGGCTCCCCCGGTGCCTGCAAGGACGCCTGGGACGGCATCCTGAAATGGCAGCTGGACTACCGGCACATGCCCTGCAATTTCGTGGAGATCATGCCGCGGCTCGATGAACATCTGAAGCGCGGCAAGTTGCAGGAAGCCTGATCCGATGCAGTATTCCATTCGGGTCGCGGAACCGGCGGACAAGGCGGCGGTCTCCGACCTGCTTCTCAAGAGCTATACGGCCCTGCTCAAGCCGGCCTATGACGCGGTGACGCTGAAAGAGGCGCTGCCTCTGATCACACGCGCCAATCCGGAGCTTCTATCCTCCGGCAGCTATTATGTCGCTGTGGCGCCGAACGGAGCGATCACGGGTGCCGGAGGCTGGACCAAGCATTCGCCCACGGGCCGGGACGAAACCACGACGAACGGAAACATCCGTCATTTCGGGACCGACCCGGATGAGGCCCGCAAGGGCATCGGCCGGGCGCTGATGGACCGTTGCATTCAGGAAGCCATTGCGGCCGGCCTTCAGGAACTCAATTGCTATTCGACGCTGAATGGCGAGGCCTTCTACAGCGCCTGCGGTTTCAAGACCATCGAAGCCTTTGATGTTGCCTTGTCCGGAGGGGTCACCTTCCCCTCGCTGAGGATGGTCCGCGCGCTTTAAAGAACCTTGACCGCCACGCTCGCGGGAATGCGCAGCGCACCGACGCAAAAGCGGGCAAAGGCCTGGCGCAGGCGCGCGGCCGCGTCGTTGTGCTCCGACGCGCCCGAAGCAACCGCCGCTGAGCGCAGAAACACCATCCGGCCGCGGCCGATGCGCTTGGCAATGTCGAGATCTTCCAACTCCGGCAGCGGCCTGTGACCGCCAAGCTTCTGATAGAATTGCCGGGAAATCAGCAGCCCCTGATTGCCGTAAGGCATGCCCAGGAGCTGGGATCGCAAGGACGCATAAGCTTCACTCAAACGCGCAGCAAGGCCGAAGGTTTCATACCGAAGCCTGAAGCTGGCGGCTGTCCCGGCACCGTTCGGCGCGCGGGCTGCGCGCTCGACAAAGGCCTGGGCTTCATGATGCCAACCGGGCTCCAGGACCGTTTCCGGGCGCAGGAACAAGAGCCAGTCACCGCGGTTTACAAGACCGGCCCCATACGCCAGACATGCGCTGCGGGTTTCCCCGCGCCTTTCGACCCAGCGGCCACCGGCTGCATCGACGATCTTGTCGGTATTGTCGGTCGACCCCGCGTCCACGACGATGACTTCCCGCACAATACCCTCCGCAGCCGCGGGCACCAGTGCCGACAGGGCCTGCACGAGGTCGATTTCCGAGTTTTCAGTCGCGAAGATCACACTAATCATGGGCCACTGTTTTACATGAAAATTCCCAAAGCGCGAGAGACCTCTGTAAATGATGTTAGATTTTGCCGATCGTTCTTAAAATCGCCTAATAATCAGGCGCCCAACATTCCAAACTCCGGACAGCGAGGCATAACTTACAATACCTTGAAAGCCGCAAACAGGATAAGGTCTTGCCAATACATCACATGACGCAAATCACCTGGTTCGGCTGTGACACCTCACCTTAAGGGCCCGGTTGAAAGAGCCAAGTGGCATTGGTGGGGGCACAACGTGGCCCCAAAGAACCGGACTGATGGCTTGTCGAACCGGAATTGACGTGCTGAAGTCCGGGACGATCAACACCAGACGTGGGAGCAGCAATGCCAATTGTGAACCGTGCCCTGTTCCGCCTCGTCATGATTGTGCGTCAGCGCCGGGTGCTGACGTGGACGGCCGGCTGGGTGCTGCCTCTGGTGCTGTTTGCAAATGCTGCCCTGGCGCGTGACCTGATCATTCTGGCAACGCCGGAAGAACCTTACAAATTCGTCGAAAACGGCGTTTACAAAGGCATTGATGTCGATGTCATCGATGAGGTCATGCGGCGGCTCGGTGTGACCTATTCCCTTGAACTGATCGAGTCCGGCACGCGGATCCAGCAAGAAGCCATGTCGGGCCGTGCCGACATGCTGCTCCTGTTCTCCAGGAAGCCGGAACGGATGGAGTTCCTCCACTATCCGGAAGAAAGCTACATCGATATCAGCTGGAACTTCTTTATCCGCGCTACGGATGAGGGCAAGATCGAATTCCGCGATTTTCAGGATCTCGCCGGGCTGCAGATCGGCATCACGCAGGATTTTTCCTATACGCCCGCGTTTCTGGAATCCGGGCTGAATTTTCAGACGGTGCCGCGCAATACGCTTCAGATCGGCATGCTGCTTGCCGGACGGACAGACGCCGTACCAATGAACACGATCAGTACCCTTTATGAAGAGAAAAAGGCCGGGCGGCTGGAAAAACTGTCCTATCTGGCGAAACCGCTGATCACCAAGCCCTATTACAACGTCTTTGCCAAAGCCTCCAGCTTTCCGGACATCGAGGGCCTGGTCGAGCGCTATGACGCAACCATCCGTGCCATGAAGGCCGACGGAACCCTGGACAGCATTCTGGTGAGATATCTCGGCGAACGGCACGTGGACAAAGTCAGCGGCGGCACATGAGAGTTGCGTCCTGAAGCGGTCTATGGAGCTGTGATTTCCAATTGAAGACCGACTTGCATTGCCTTTCCGACGTGATAATGTTCCCTTTATGTTCTCATCATAATCCGGATACGCCACGTGACGCTCAGGCCTGCTTTCAACGAGACTGCGAATACCGCCGATATTGGCCCGGGCACTTCGGATGCGGTCACTGTGGCCCAGGACCGCCGCCGGGGGCGCGCGGCTGCTCTCAACAAGAGCGGCCGCTTCGAGCCGCTTGAACGCGAAACCTTTGACGACGGCTGGGACAGCCTGGACGCGTTGCCGCCGCTCAAAACGGAAGTTCAGGAAGAGCGTGCGCGCACGATCATCACGCGAAACGAATCGCCGGACCTTTCTTTCGACCGGTCCATCAATCCCTACCGTGGCTGCGAGCACGGCTGCATCTACTGCTTTGCCCGGCCGAGCCATGCCTTCATGGGCCTGTCCCCCGGACTGGACTTCGAAACCCGTCTCTTTGCCAAGCCCAATGCGGCCCAGCTTCTGGAGCGGGAGCTGTCGCGGCCCGGCTATTCGCCGCGCGTGATCGCCATCGGCACCAATACCGATCCCTATCAGCCCCTGGAGCGGCACTACAAGCTGATGCGCGAGATCCTGGAGGTGCTCGACACCTATTCCCACCCCGTGGCGATTGTTACCAAGTCGGCGCTGGTGACACGAGATGTCGATATCCTGTCGCGCATGGCGGAGCGCAACCTTGTCAAGGTGGCGCTTTCCGTGACCACGCTGGACCGAAAACTGTGCCGGGCAATGGAACCGCGCGCCTCTGCCCCGCACAAACGCCTGGCTGCGATCAGAACCCTGAGCGAGGCGGGTATTCCGGCCTCCGTCATGATGGCTCCGGTGATCCCTGCCCTGACCGATAGTGAAATCGAGGCCCTTCTGGAAGCCGCGGCAGATCACGGTGCGAGCGAGGCCGCCTTTATCCTGCTGCGTTTGCCGCTTGAAGTTTCGGAACTCTTCCGCGACTGGCTTTTGCGCGAACGGCCGGACCGCTACCGCCATGTGATGAACCTGATCCGCTCGATGCGCGGTGGCAAGGATTATGACGCCAAGTGGGGCGAACGGATGCGCGGGCGCGGTCCCTATGCCGACCAGATCGCCAAACGGTTTTCGCTCGCCGCCAAGCGTTTCGGCCTCAATCTTCGCCGCCGGAAACTCAACACGGGAGACTTCGTGCCGCCTCAAAAAGGCGGTGTGCAACTGGATCTCTTCTGACAAAGCGCTTGTCTAACCTGATTGCGAGCGGCAGGTTGCAGAGATGGCTTTTACTCCGTCCCTCTTCGACCTCGCTTTTCCCGACAGTCCGGATCTGAAGATCGAGCGCAAACACGCCCAGGCTTTCAACGGACGGCTGTGTGGTGTCGACGAAGCCGGGCGCGGCCCCTGGGCCGGACCGGTCGTCACGGCTGCAGTGATCCTCGACTATGACAACCTTCCCGAGGGTCTGAACGATTCCAAGAAATTGACGGAAGCGCGCCGGGAGGAGCTGTTTGGCGCAATCGTTTCGAGCTCCGCGGTTTCGGTCGCCAGCGCGTCGCCCGCGACCATCGACCGACTGAACATCCGCACAGCTACGCTTTCTGCCATGGTCCGGGCGGTTCATCATCTTTCGACTGCGCCGGATTATGTGCTTGTTGACGGGCGCGACGTGCCCTCCGGGCTGCAACAGCCCGGCCAGGCCCTGATCAAGGGCGATGGCAGGTGCCTGTGCGTTGCAGCTGCCTCCATCGTTGCCAAGGTGACGCGGGACCGGATGATGGTGCAGCTGGAAAGGGACCTGCCCGGCTATGGCTTTGCCCAGCACAAGGGCTACGGCGTTCCGCAGCACCAGGCTGCCCTGCAGCTACTCGGCCCTTCCGCGCATCACAGAATGAGCTTCAAGCCGGTCAGGCTGTCGGCAGACACAGCATAGGGTCAGGACCTATGGCGATACCAACGGTTTCCCGGGTGAACGAGACGCATACGGCTGAGCTCCTGTCCCTGCAAAGAGAGGCCTATCAAAGCGAAGCTGCAATCTATCAGGACTGGACGATTGCGCCGCTGACCGAAACAGAAGACCAGTTCAGGCAGGCGCTTCAGAAACAGCATATTCTGGCCGCCTGGCTTGACGGGAGCATTGTGGGCTCCGTCCGGGCAGAGCTTATCGGCACAACTTGCCAGATTGGCAGATTGTTTGTCGCCCCGAAGATGCAAGGCAGAGGCATTGGCCGGCAATTGCTGATGGCCGCGGAAGCCGCCCACTCTTCCTCAACCCGTTTTCAGCTGTTTACCGGCAACAGGAGTGTGAAGAACCTCAAGCTCTATGAGCAGCTCGGCTACGTTCAGACCCATGAGCGTTTTCTCAATGACAAAATTACATTGACTGCACTGGAAAAACAGAGGCAGACCTGAAGCAACTGTCAAATTCTACAAGGTGTTGAAATTCTTTTCCTTGGCATCTGCATTGCACCCTGTCGTTAAATGCCAAGTTAACCAGCTTTTTTCAGATTTCGTTAAGGCGCCCCTTTGAGCATTGCTTGGACCCACTGATACCGGCCCACACTCACCGGGGGAATACGCACCATGTTCAATCAGGACTACGAAAAAGCCGTGACACTTCTTGCCCTGGGAGGTGTTGTCCTGTCCGCCGTACTCGTCTTTGCCTCCAGCGCCTATTTCTGACGAGGGCGTCCCCTTCCGACACATTGCAATTGCCTGCCGGGGTTCTGTCGCACAGGCTCTGGCGATCTTCTCCATCGCGGCTTTAAAAAACAGGGCGCCAGTTATCCAGGTCAAACAAACTTGCAACAATTCCGATCCGTCTTGTTGCGTTCTTGGCAAAAATCTAGCGCGTCACTTGTTCACGTAACGCGACCATTTCCTCGTGAAGATCACCGAATGGATAGAAATCGAAGTTGAAGGATATGCCCAGCGATGTTGCGCGCCTTTGCAGGTCGAATCTCAACTGCCAAGCAAAACTGGAATACACGAATGCGACACAGACAATCTCAGTCAGAAACGCGGATTGCAGCGACTGTAGGGCAGCCTTTTTTCGTTCAAGCTTGTTGAGCAGCGCTTCCACATGATCGGTGAGTGGATCCTGATCCGTCAATCCGCTGTCCAGCCTCCATTTCGAACTCCTGCGAAAATGTTTTCGTCCCTGGACCTCGAAGGTATCACCGACATTCCAGACCTTATCCGGTTCCAAACCCAGAATGCCTGATATCGCTCTTGCGTCTTCACTGCCGAGGGCATGGAAATATGCGTATTCGCGATCCGTTTCAGGTGGTGCTACCAAGTTTTCCTCTTGATCGTTTCGGTCAGTGACATGTCTTCATACAAAAAAAGCGGCCTGGAAGGCCGCTTTTTCAGATATTCAGCAAAGAAGCGAAGATCAGTTCAGCCGATCCTTCACCTGAGCAATGCTCTTGGCGAGAATGTCGTCTGCAACCTTGTCCTTGACCTTGGCCGAGAGGATGTGCTCAGCCGCAGCAACCGCGATGTCCGCGGCCTTGGCGCGAACCTCGGCAATGGCCTGGGTTTCCGCCTGCGCGATCTTTTCCTCTGCCGCCTTGGTCCGGCGTGCAATCATCTCTTCAAGAGCCTTGTTGGTTTCCACCGTCAGGCGCTCGGCTTCCGAGTTGGCTTCCGCGATGATGGCTTCCGCCTCACCTTCGGCCTCGTGACGCTTGCGCTGATAGTCCGACAAGAGAGCCTGGGCTTCTTCACGCATCTTGCGTGCGTCTTCCAGTTCCTTGCGGATCGCGTCAGCGCGGTTGTCCAGCGAACCGCCGATCTTGCCAGGTACCTTGAGGTAGATCAGCAGGGCGAAGAAGAGAACGAGACCGACCAGGGCCCAAAATGTTGCGTCCATGATCGTCTCCTCAGTTCATCGCCGACTTCAGCGCCTTGGTCAGATCGGTCTTGGTCGGAGCCTTGCCCATCAGCTGCTCGACGAGCGCTGAGGTGGTGTCTCCGGCAATTTCCTCGATCTGAGAAAGAGCTTCGGTCTTGATCCCGGCAATATGAGCTTCGGCTGCCTTCAGCTTTTCACCAAGGTCGGCTTCGGCCTTTTCGCGGCGGGTCTCGTGGTCCGCCTTCAGCTTGGCCCGCGTGTCATGGGCAATGCCATGCGCCTTGTTGCGAGCTTCGGCCAGAGCCTGTTCGTAGGCCGCGATCGCCGCATCGGTCTCATCCTTCAGCCGGTTGGCTTCGGACAAGTCACCGGCAATGCGGTCCTTACGGTCTTCCAGGATCCCTGCAATCCGCGGCATGGCCACGTTTTTCATGATCCAGTAGAACACGGCGAAGGTGATGACGAGCCAGAACAGCTGCGACGCAAACGTTGTGGCGTCAAACGGCGGAAAGCCGACGCCGTGTTCTGCGGCCGCTACTTCGATGCCTTCTGTGGTCGTGCCTGCCATTTCCTGTCTCCTAAATCCGGCTAGGCGGCGCTTGGCGCCGCCACCGGAGTCGCATCAATTGTCGCTTCGGAAAAGCGATTAAGCGAACAGGATGAGGAAGGCGATCAGAAGGGAGAAGATGCCCAGAGCTTCCGTCACGGCGAAGCCGAAGATCAGGCGGCCGAACTGGCCATCAGCTGCGGACGGGTTGCGCAGAGCGCCAGCGAGGTAGTTACCGAAGATGGTGCCGAGGCCGATGCCGGCGCCGCCCATGCCGAGACATGCGATACCTGCACCGATGTATTTTGCTGCTTCTGCTTCCATGACACGTGCTCCTAGATGGTGTTTGCAGATTTCTCACATACGGCGCTCATGGCCGCGTGATTGGATAGATCCTTAGTGTGAAGGATGAACGGCGTCGTTCAGATACATGCAGGTCAGAACGGCAAAGACGTAGGCCTGCAGGAACGCGACAAGGAATTCCAGCGCCGTCAGGGCGACCGTCATGGCCAGCGGCAGAGCCGCGCCGACGAAGCCGACCGCGCCCATGGCGCCGAGGCTGACGACAAAGCCGGAGAAGACCTTGAGAGTGATGTGACCGGCCAGCATGTTGGCGAAGAGACGTACGGACAGGCTGATCGGACGGGACAGGAACGAGATAACCTCGATCAGGGTCACGAGCGGGATCAGCGCTGCGGGAACGCCATGCGGCACGAACAGCTTCAGGAACTTAAGTCCATGACGATAGAAGCCGTAGAGGATCACGGTCGAGATCACCAGCATCGCAAGCGCGAACGTCACGATGATATGGCTGGTAACCGTGAAGAAATACGGGAACATCCCGAAGAGGTTTGCAACAAGCACGAACATGAACAGGGAGAAGACAAGGGGGAAGAACCTCATCCCGTCCGTCCCTGTCGCATCTCGTAAGGTACTTGCTATGAACTCATACATCATTTCCGAGACCGACTGCACGCGGGTCGGCACGAGGCCACGGCCGCTGGTCGAGAAGATCAGAAATGCAGACGTCGCTGCCACGGTCAAAACCATGAACAGCGAAGCATTGGTGAAAGAAAAATCCACGCCTCCGACTTCAATCGGAAAAATCGTCTGGATTTGAAACTGTTGGATCGGATCGTTCGCCACCGGCCAGCCTTCTTCGCTCGTTCACAATCGCTGCGCCCTGGGGCGCGACAAATTCTAGTCCGGTCTGTCGTCCAGATCGTCTTTTTGGCTCAGGATCTTGGCGTCCGGCTGCTCGACGACACCGGCCGAGCGCAGAACATTCAAGACACCGGCCGCAAAGCCCAGCAACAAGAAGACAATCAGCCCGAATGGCGCTGTCCCCAGCCACTGGTCGGCAACCCAACCAATCCCGGCCCCCACCAGAATGCCTGCAATGAACTCCGACGAGAGCTTCATGGCCTGCGCATATCCGGATGAGGTGCTTTGCGATTTCTTCGCGGCTTTTTCTTCCACCGCCTTGAAGTCGTCAAGCTTCCGGTTCAATTGAGCCCGCCGTTCCGACAGACCCGCTTCCGGGGCACCAACCCGATCTTCATCATCGCCGTTTTGCGAAGACATGTTCATTCGTCCTCAGCCCGCGCCGACATGTCAGATCCAACAACAGGGAGCCCCGTAAGCCGCGCGCACCATAGTCGGCGCCCCCTGCCGTGTCAAGAAGCCTTAAGGAAACAATAAGTTTTTGATTTTATTTATCTTTTTTCGCTTATACAGATTCGGCGAGACCTAAGTTGCATAAGCTTTTCGCCGCAGTGCCGCACCAGATGCGTTCCGGGCCACCGGCTAACCGGTTTCGCGGAATCGTTCCGCCGTCTCCAAATCCACCGAAACGAGCTGCGAAACGCCCCTTTCGGCCATGGTTACACCGAACAGGCGGTTCATGCGCGCCATGGTGATCGGATTGTGCGTGATGACCACGAACCGCGTTTCCGTGCTCGCGGCCATCTCGTCCAGAAGGTCGCAATAGCGCTCCACATTGGCGTCGTCGAGCGGTGCATCGACCTCGTCAAGCACGCAGATCGGGGCCGGATTCGTCAAAAACACCGCGAAGATCAACGACATGGCCGTCAGCGCCTGCTCGCCGCCGGACAGCAGCGTCATGGTCTGCGGCTTCTTGCCGGGCGGGCGGGCAATGATTTCGAGACCGGCATCCAGGGGATCGTCGCTGTCGACCAGCTGAAGCTCCGCTGTGCCGCCACCGAAAAGATGCGTGAACAGCCTCTGGAAGTGGCCATTGACCACCTCAAAGGAGGCCAGCAGGCGCTCGCGCGCCTCGCGGTTGAGGTTGGAGATGCCGGTGCGCAGTCTGCGAATCGCCTCGATCAGGTCGTCCCGTTCCGACGTGAGCGTGGTTTTCTGCTCGTCGATCTCCCGCAGCTCTTCCTCAGCGCGCAGGTTGACCCCGCCAAGACGCTCCCGTTCCGCCTTGAGCCGCTCCAGCTTGCGTTCCATGGCTTCCGGGTCGGGCAGAGGCGCGCCTTCCTTGAGGCCGGCAATCTCGGGCAGCGCTGCGACCGAGACTTCCAGGTCTTCATCGATGCGCCGTTCCAGGTCGCCCTTGCGCGCCCGGGCTGCTTCGAGCCGTTCTTCCGCCCTGATCTTCTGTTCGCGTGCGCCGGCCATGGCTTCCATCGCCGCCTTGGCCGCGCGGTCGACATCCGAAAGATCGAGCTCAGCCTGGGACAGGCGGTCGTCCCTTTCCTTCTTTGTTTCTTCCGCCTTGGCAATTGCGGAAAACAGCTCCCGGCGCTTGAGCTCGATATCTTCCGGCGCCTCGATCAGCTCGGCCCGCTCTTCCTCGGCTTCCTCCTGACGCTCTTTCAGGATGGAAATCTGCTGCGCGGCATTGGCGGCCCGGGTTTTCCAGCTGTCATATTCGCGTGCGATCGCTTCCAGGCGGCGGTCGCGCATCTGCTGTTCGCGTGTCAGGCCTTCGGAGACCGCGCGCGCCTCTGCCAAGGCGCTGCGCGCGGCCGCAACATCCCCTTGCAAGGCCTCGATCTGGTCGCGAAAGTTCGTAGCATCGGGTGCCTCTTCCAGCAGAGCCTCTGCCTCCAGCACCTGTTCGCGCGCAAGTTCCGCCTCCTCGCCAAGGCGCCCTGCCCTGTCCTGGGCCGCTTCCTTCCTGGCTGCGATCTGGGACGCTGCCCGCTCAGCGGCCGCGAGCGCTTCGCGCACGGCCGACGTGCGCCGCTGGCCGTCACGCACCTTGCCGCGCGCAATCTGTTCGTGCTCCACCGCCTGGCGAACGGCCGCTGCGGCTGCTTCCAGAACCTGCCCCTGGTCCAACACTTTTTGCCTTGCCGTCTCGATTTCCTCGGCAAGCTCCGCCAGCCGGTTTTTCTGGGCTAGCCGTTGTGCCGCAGGTGTCGGAGCGTTGGCGGCAACGACAAACCCGTCCCAGCGCCACAGGTCGCCTTCCCGGGATACAAGACACTGCCCGGGCTGCAGAGACGCCCGCAGACCCGGACCCGCATCCTGCGAGACCAGCCCGATCTGCCGCAGCCGGCGTGTAAGCTCTGTCGGCGCTTCGACACGGTCAGCCAGCATGGGCACGCCATCCGGCAGGGCCGGGTCGCTCCCATGTGGCAAGCTGCTGCCCCACTTGACGGCGGCAGCCTGTTCTAGCGACGCGTCGAGGTCCTCGCCAAGCGCGGCACCGAGGGCCGTTTCGTAGCCGGGCTCGACCCGCACCTGCTCCACGACCGGCGTATGGTCCTGGTCGGCATGAACGTTCAGTACCTGTTCCAGAGTGCGCGCTTCAGTCTCCAACCCTTGCAGGACCTGCTTTGCATCGCTCAAGGGGCCGCGCGCAGCCTGTTCGCTTTCCCGCGCTTCGAGAGTTGCCGTTTCCGCCTCTTCGGCCGCAGCTTCGGCCTCGGTCAGGGCCTCCTCGGCCAGTTCCAGCGCTTCACGATTTTCCGAGACGCCGTCCTGATCCGTCATCTGGGCGGCAAGATCGTTCAAGGCCTGCTGGGCCTCCTGGGCCTGGGCGACCAGCCGGTCGGCGCGCTGGCGGCTTTCGGCCACGGCCCGCTCCAGCTGCCTGCGCTCAGCGTTTGCACGAGCCTCGGCTGCAGTGAGATCCGACAGACGGGTCTCCAGTCCGCGCACCGTCTCCTCCGCCTCGGCGACCTTTTCGCGTGCGGTCTCGGTACGCTCCTGCACCATTTCGTTTTCTTCAAGCAGCTCGGCGCGTTCTTCCGAGAGCCGTTCCAGCACCTCGTCATTCTCCGAGACCATGCTCTGTTCGCGGCGCACATCCTCGGCCAGCTGCACCAGCCGCCGTTCGAGGTCCTGCAACCGCTCCTTGACCCTGCGCTCTTCGGCATCGAGTTCGTTGCGGGCAATTACCAGTCGCTGCAGGGCGGCGCCGGCCTTGGCAGCCTCGTCACGCAGTTCCGGCAGCTTGTGGGCGGCGATTGCCTGCACGCGGGCACTTTCGGCCTGCAGCGCCGTTGCCTCGTTGACCTGTTTCTGCGCCTCGGCGAATTGACCTTCTGCTGTCCCAAGCGCGTCGCGCGCTTCCGTCCAGCGAATGTAGAGGATCGAGGCTTCCGCCGCCCTGATCTCGGAGGAGAGATTCCGGTAGCGGGTAGCCTGACGCGACTGCCGTTTCAGATTGTCCAGCTGGCCATCGATCTGCACGAGGACATCTTCCAGGCGCTCCAGGTTCTGCTCGGCGGCGCGCAACCTGATTTCGGCCTCGTGCCGGCGCGAATGCAGACCGGAAATGCCGGCGGCCTCTTCCAGGATCTGACGCCGCGATGTCGGCTTGGCGGCAATCAGCTCACCGATCTGGCCCTGACGGACCATCGCCGGCGACCGGGCCCCTGTCGAGGCGTCGGCAAACAGCAGCTGCACGTCACGCGCACGCACGTCCCGGGCATTGATCTTGTAGTTGGAGCCCTGCTCGCGCTCGATCCGCCGGCTGACCTCCAGCGCGTCGGCATCGTTGAAAGCGGCGGGAGCCGTCCGGTCCTGGTTTTCCAGGAACAGCGTGACTTCGGCCGTGTTACGGGCCGGACGGTTGAGGCTGCCGGAAAAAATCACGTCGTCCATGCCGGACGCACGCATGTTCTTGTAGGAGTTTTCCCCCATCACCCAGCGCAGGGCCTCGACAAGGTTGGACTTGCCGCAACCGTTCGGCCCGACCACACCTGTCAAGCCGTTGCCGATGATGAACTCCATCGGTTCAACGAAGGATTTGAAACCGACAATGCGGAGTTTCGAAAACTTCATCGGCGTCCGGGCCTCCCGGGCTCGGACGCCGGAATGTCAGGCTTGAGATCACACGGGATACTCAAGGCCCGCGTTTCAATCGCCTGCTCAGAGGTTTTCCTCGATGATCTTGCCCATGTTCTCAATCGACAGCGCCCCAGAGTGCTTTTCGCCGTTGATGAAGAATGTCGGCGTCGAGTTCACCCCAAACTCGTTCGCACCACGGTCCTTCACTGCATTCACTGCGTCAAGCAAACCCTGGTTTGTCAAGCATTCCTCAAAGGACTCCTGTGTAAATCCGATCTGCTTGGAAAAGTCGAGCAGGGATTGATACGGATTGTCCGTGAAGGCCCAGCTGCGCTGGCTGTCGAACATGATGTCCACAATCTCGAAATATTTGTCCTGAGGGGCGCAGCGGGCCAGCATGAAGGCGGCGGCGGCCACCGGATCCAGCGGGAATTCGCGGAAAATGAAGCGCACCTTGCCGGTCTCGATATATTGCTTTTTCAGCTCCGGCCAGGTGCTCTTGTGGAAATTGGCACAGTGGCCACAGGTCATGGAGGCATATTCCACGATCGTGACCGGTGCATTCTCGTCGCCGAGGATCTTGTCGCCAAGCGGACCGGGCTTCAAGAGCTCCTCTTCGTTGACGGACTGGGCAAAGGCCGAACCGGTTGTGGCCAGGCTGAGCGTGGCTGCCGCCAGGGCCGTGGTCTTGAGAAACTGTCTGCGGGTCTGGGTCACGAGGATCGTCCTGTCAAATGTCAAACACTGCGCCGGGTGGCGCACGAAAGACGGTCATCTGTTCGGAAGACCGACTTGTCGAATTCCTATGTGGTTCTTTTAACCTGTCTTCGGCTGAATGCAGGATGAACCAGCTGACTGCTGTGTCTGCCCTTTCAGGCATGCGGCGTCAACAAAGCTTATCAAATGTGGCAGGAGAGAGGACGGTGCAAGAGCCGCCATCACAGTGATGTTATTGACAGGTTACCGAGACCGCCCAGCTTCAGGCCGCCTTGTCCGTGTTGCGCGCGATCACCTGGGCGCCCAGCTTCTTGAGAGCCTGCCGCAGACGGTCATTTTCAACGCCCTCCAGATTCTGCTCCAGCCGCTTTTCCTCGGTCTGGGTCAGGGCGCGCAGCGCTTTCTTCGGCGCCGGGCGCTTCACCTGTACGGGCTTTTGCAGGATCTTGATCCGGCCGATGGCACGCCAGCCATAGAAGGTGTTGATGCGCTCAATTACCTGGGCGCTGTCATGAGACAGCATCAAGGCCGTCGCGCCGTCCGTATGAACGACAAGCGTTGCCGGCTCGGGCGGTGTTTCCGGATCGCTGCGATCCGGCTGGCGCGGCCAGTTGAGACGATCGGGCTGCACACGGGTGCCATACCGCTCGCCAACAATGTCGGCCCAGGAGGCAATGATGTCGACAGATGCAAATCCACGCTTGCGGCAAACGGGCGTCATTGCCTTGCCGACCAGGTCGGAAAGCTGTTTCGCCTCCATGGGCTTGCGCGCAGGGTTTGCCTTTGCCGGTTTGATGGCCTACCTCCTCCTCAAGCCGCCCGTTCGGCAATCTGCCGGTCGGGGTGCGGATCGAGGTGATATCTCGCAATAGAATACGACAAAATGACGACGAATACTTTTCCGAAGCTGGAGCCTGCATTGAAAGCCGTCAAGTTGTCCCCAGGCTATCCAGAGCTTCCGATCGCTTTTCACCACAACAAACATGATTGATCACATGGCAACTGCTTCTCCAAGCCAATTGCTGCTTGCCTGGTATGACCGGCACGCCCGCACGCTTCCCTGGCGCGTCAGCCCGGACAACCGGAAACACGGCGAAGTTCCGGATCCCTACCGGGTCTGGCTGTCTGAAATCATGCTGCAGCAAACGACCGTTGCCGCGGTGAAATCCTATTTCGAAAAATTCGTTTCGCTCTGGCCGACCGTGGAAGATCTCGCGGCGGCGCCGGAAGAAGACGTGATGAAGGCCTGGGCGGGTCTTGGTTATTACTCACGGGCCCGCAACCTGAAAAAATGCGCGGAAACAATCGCGGCGGAGCATGACGGACGCTTTCCCGCAGATGAAGCCACGCTTTTGAAACTGCCGGGCATCGGCCCCTATACGGCTGCGGCCATCGCAACCATTGCCTTTGACCGGCACGCCGCCGTGGTCGATGGCAATGTCGAACGTGTGCTGACACGTCTTTTTCAGATCGAGACGCCGCTGCCGGATGCCAAACCGGACATCAAGGCCAGGATGGCAACACTGACGCCGGATGCACGACCCGGAGATTTTGCCCAGGCGGTCATGGATCTGGGCGCAACCATCTGCACCCCGAAGAAACCGGCCTGCGGCCTGTGTCCCTGGCGCGAGATTTGTGCGGTGCAGTCCAGCCCGTTTGCGGAAACCCTGCCGCGCAAGGCGCCCAAGAAAGAAAAGCCGACCCGTTTTGGGGCAGCCTTTGTCGCCGTGGATATCAACACCGGATCCGTGTTGCTGAGGCGGCGTCCGCCAAAGGGGCTGTTGGGCGGCATGACGGAAGTGCCTGGAACCGAATGGTCGGAGGGATTTATCGGAGAAACGGCTCTTGATGCAGTTCCCTTTGCAGCGCCCTGGGAGAAGCAGGTCAAACAGGTCACGCACACATTCACCCATTTTCACCTGAAACTGTCCGTGTTTCGCGCCGACCTCATACCCACCCAGACCACGGTGCTTGCAGGCAGCTGGTGGTCTTCCCCGCAGGAACTCGGCGAGGAAGCCCTGCCAACCGTGATGCGCAAGGTGTTGTCGGCGGCGCTTGATTGACGCCGTCCGGCTCAATCGATCTTCTCGCTATTGCCAAGACTGAGCCAAGGGCTCTCAGGAGTTCGATCAAGGCCAGTGCCGATAAATACCAGAACCGGCTGGTCTATTCATCGGACTGCTTCTCAATCAGCTCTTAAAAGCGATAAAGACAGTTCTTCCCGGCTTCTGCCGAAGTGCGGCTAGAGCACTTCCCGGCTAGATTGGCTCACTCTGTTTGAAGTCTGGCGAGACGATCTGCGCGGAGGGGCGTGAAGTCCATAGCGGGGCTATGGGCAAGCGTCTCGACAAAGCAGGTGTCCGCCAGACACAAACCCGGAGGGCCGGGCCGGTTTGGCCCAATGCCTGCGGAAATTGCCTCGACCGTGCGGCCAGCACGCTCTTCGTCAAACTCCTTGACCTTGAACCAAACCAGCCTCGGCAGAGTGAGCCAATCTAGCCGGGAAGTGCTCTAAGCCTTCCGAACCTCCCATTGATCTTCGGCAGTTCGCTGGAAACGTTCCTTGTCCCGGGTGGTGCGGTCTTCTTCGCTCAATGTGTCCGACATCCAGTCTTCGGGAAGAACCCTGAAAGGCTTGCCGTCCAGTCCTTGTTGCCCCGACTGGATCTTTCTGAGGCGGTTCCAGACCTCGTCGCACATCTTGTGGCGCCAGACGCCGGTTAGCATGCGCGCAAATTTCTGATCGTGTTTTGCCTGTCTTTCAAACAGAGGGATCAAAGAGCCGTAATAGGTCAGCAGATGCTCGGCGGGACCGGCAGCAATCCTTGCCAGCTGATCTTCGTTCTCCGCAGCGGCGACGGCATCAATGATAAAGTTCCAGATGGTATGGGGGTGCCCATAGAAACATTGCATTGTGACCCAGCCATCGGGATCACCATTCACGAACCGTCCTGCCAATATGGCAGCGACTTTTTCAAAGTCGCTCTCAGGCACATCAAAGCCGAGACAAGCAATGAATGCCCTCAGCCGGTCACGGAAACCGGAAAAAGCGCCATGGAAGGTATCGTTGTTCAGCCAGTAGATGGCCAGCAACTGCTCATGCGAAATTTTGGAATTGATCAAGTCACAACGTGGCAAACCCACGTATCAAAGTGTTGAAACGCCGTTGAGCTAATCACTGCGACCCGGCATGTCAACAGCTTGCCGGCGGTCCTCCGCAACGAGGCCCGGAACAAGGGCTTCACGGGCCTTGCGGATGGCATTATGTGTGGGCGGTCTGTCCCGCAACCGTTCCACATAGAAGATCCCATGTTCACGCATACACAAGACGCCCTTTTCTCCGCAGAAGAGTGCGCTGAAATCATCCGACTGAGCCAGACCGAACTGCAGGACAGTGGCGGACTTGTCGGCGGGCAGCAGCAGCGCGAGATCCGCCGGGCGAAAATCAGCTGGCTAGATGACGAGGGACCGGCCGCCTGGGTGATGCAACGGATCATGGGGGCCGTTGCCAAGGCAAACCGCGAAGTCTTCGATTTCAACATCTCGGACTTCCGGGAGAAGCTCCAGGTCGCGGTCTATGACGAAAGCGAAGAAGGCCACTACGACTGGCATTCGGACATCGGCGAAGGCCCGATCGCGCAGTTTCGCAAGGCGACCATTGTCACGCAGCTGTCGGCGCCGGATGCTTATGAGGGCGGCGGACTTGAGATCAATCTCGGTCACAAGGTGATGACGGCGGCACGTGACCAGGGCAGCGCCACGCTGTTTGCCAGTTTCATGTTGCATCGTGTGGTGCCCGTGCAGCGCGGCACACGCTATTCTCTGACCTGCTGGAGCCATGGGCCGCGCTTCCGATAGACGGCGCGTGATTCAGTTCGCGGACGCGCAACGCAGAACAAGGCTGATTGGATCAGTCGTTTAGCCGGGAAAATCGAAAAGCAGTTTTTCCTCATCCATCCGCTGCAAGGTGCCGTAATTCCAGCAACACAGGCTCTTGATCAAATCCTTGATCGTGCTCGGGAAATGCCGTTTCCCGACACCCCGTCCCTTTGTCTGTGTGAAGCAAGTGGGAGTCGAACATGAAACTGATTCAGAAACTGGTATTTGCCCTTCTTCTCGTTCTGCCGCTGAGTGCCGCCAAGGCAGGCAGCAAGGACATTGTCGACACGGCCGTCGGTGCAGGATCCTTCAACACCCTGGTTGCCGCCGTTCAGGCCGCTGGCCTTGTCGATACCTTGAAAGGCGATGGCCCGTTCACTGTCTTCGCCCCAACCGACGAAGCCTTCGCCAAACTGCCGGAAGGCACGGTTGAGAATCTCCTGAAGCCGGAAAACAAGGATCAGCTGATCGCTGTCCTGACCTACCACGTCGTGCCGGGCAAGGTGATGTCGTCCGACATTGCCGGCAAGAAGGCTGAAGTTGCCTCCGTCCAGGGCGGCGAAATCTCCGTCGATGCCACCGATGGTGTCAAGGTCGACAACGCAACTGTCGTCGCTGCAGACGTGGAAGCTTCCAACGGCGTCATTCACGTGATCGACACCGTGATCCTGCCGCAGTCCTAAGCACTTGCCCGGCACCTGAACCGCCCCCCGACCCAAGTGCCGGCAACAGGCGCGGTCTCTCCCGAGACCGCGCCTTTGTTTTTGCAACTCGCTCGCAAAAACTCTTTTTCCTGAAAGACTTGCAGGGTGTCTTATTTGGAGTAAGGTCTGCCCTGACGCGCCAGAAAATCGGAAAATGTCTGAACCACGGCTGGACATATGGCGTAAATCAGTTCAGAACTCTTTCTTAGAATTATTCTAATCTATAGCAATGAGAGGCTCTCAGGAGGGTTGCCATGAAGGGAAGTCAAAAAGTCATCGATTGCCTGAACGAAGCTCTGTTTCTGGAGCTCGGCGCGATCAACCAGTACTGGCTGCACTACCGTCTCCTGGCGGACTGGGGCTATGCGCGCCTTGCCAAGAAGGAGCGCGAGGAATCCATCGAGGAAATGCAACACGCGGACAAGCTCACCGACCGCATCATCTTCCTTGAAGGCCACCCGAACATGCAGAAGGTTGCACCGCTGCGCATCGGTCAGAACATCAAGGAAGTGCTGGAATCGGATCTTGCTGGCGAATACGACGCCCGCACGGCCTACTCCAAATCCCGTGAAGTCTGCCGGGAAGAAGGCGATTACGTATCCATGGCGATCTTTGAAGAGCTGCTGAAGGACGAGGAAGGTCACATCGACTTCCTGGAAACCCAGCTTGAGCTGCTGGAGAAGATCGGCGTCGAGCGCTACGGCATGCTGAACGCCGCGCCGGCCGACGAAGCCGAGTAATATTTCCGCCTCCGAAACGTAAAAAAAAGCGCGGCCCCGGGCCGCGCTTTTTGTCTGCCTTACTGAAACGCCGTTTCCGCAAAGCTTCGCAGTTTGCGGGAATGCAGCCGTTCCGCTGTCATGTCGCGCATCTTTTCCATGGCCCTGATACCGATCTGGAGATGCTGGGCCACCTGGCGCTTGTAGAAATCCGTCGCCATGCCGGGGAGTTTCAGTTCACCGTGCAGCGGCTTGTCGGAAATACACAGAAGCGTGCCGTAAGGGACGCGGAAGCGGAAACCGTTGGCAGCGATCGTTGCCGATTCCATGTCGAGGGCAATCGCCCTGGACTGGGAGAAGCGCTTGACCAGCTCCGGCTGGTCCCAGAGTTCCCAGTTGCGGTTGTCGAGTGATACCACGGTCCCGGTGCGCATGAGACGTTTCAGTTCATAACCGTCAATGCCGGTGATTTCCGAAACCGCATCTTCCAGGGCGACCTGTACCTCGGCGAGCGGCGGGATCGGCACCCAGACCGGCAGGTCCTGGTTGAGAACGTTGTCGTCGCGCACATATCCGTGCGCAAGCACGTAGTCACCCAGCGTCTGGCTGTTCCTGAGACCCGCGCAGTGACCGAGCATCAACCAGACATGCGGCCGGAGCACGGCGATGTGGTCCGTAATGGTCTTCGCGTTGGACGGGCCAACCCCGATATTGACCATGGTGATGCCGCTGCCATCGGCCCGTTTCAGGTGATAGGCCGGCATCTGCGGCAACTTTGCCGGCTCCTCGCCGCTGCAAGGTTCGCTCTGACCGGCTTCGATCACCAGATTGCCCGGCGACACGAATGCCTCGTAACCACTGTCCGGATCGGCCAGCAGCTCGTGTGACATGCGGCAGAATTCGTCGATATAGAACTGGTAGTTGGTGAAGAGCACGTAGTTCTGGAAATGCTCGGCGCGCGTTGCCGTATAGTGCTGCAGCCGGTGCAGGGAATAGTCGACGCGCGGTGCCGTGAAGGACGCCAGCGGCATCACGCCGTCCACCGGTTCATAGGTGCCGTTGGCAATGGAATCGTCCATTACGGTCAGATCCGGCAGATCGAACATGTCCGCCAGCGGCCGGTCGAGATTGGCCGCTGCAGCACCGCCTTCCACGTGGGTTCCGTCATAGAACGCAAAATGCAGCGGGATCGGCATGTCGCTGTCACCGATCAGAAGCGGAACGTCATGGTTGTTCATCAGCAGCGACAGCTGCGTGATCAGATAGTTGCGGAATAGGTCCGGCCGCGTGATCGTCGAGGCATGTGTTCCGGGCTTGGATACAAAACCATAGGACAGTCGGCTGTCGAGCCGCACATGGCTGTCGGTGATGATCTGCACCTGCGGGTAAAAAGCGCGGTACCGGCCTTCCAGTTCCTTGCCCTCCAGGAGGTCCTGAAAATGGCCGCGCAGAAACGCCGTGTTGGCTTCGAAGATCTCGATCAGCCGATCGACCGCCTTCACCGCATCGGTAAAGACTTCGAGCGGATGTGACGGCGCTAGACGCACACGGCGCGCCGCCTGTTGAAACGGGTTGGTGTTGTTGGACATAAATGTCTCCTTATTGTTGTTATGCGCCCACAGTCCCGCCAAGTTCCCTCCGGGTCAATAGATCTATCAGCAGATTTTGAATTTTTTTTCGCAGAGAGAAAATTTCTGCAACAGGCGAACACTCAGGCTTCACGCCGGTCTTTTCCATTGCAGAGGGAACCGTTAAGGTCCTTGGGAATTTTGACCAGGAGCCTCCCATGAAAAAGACCCTTCTCGGCCTTGCGGCCGCCCTTTCCTGCGTGATCGGCCTGAGCGCTGCGGCCGGCGCCGAAACGCTTCCGGATCTCGGCGGCAAGGAAATCGTGATTGCTTCGGAAAACACCTATCCGCCGCTGCAATTTGTCGATCCGAAGTCCGGCGATGCCGTTGGTTGGGAATATGAGGCAATTGCCGAGATCGCGAAGCGCCTCAACGCCAAGATCACCTACGAGAATGTCAGCTGGGATGCGATGATCCCCGCCGTTTCCGCGGGCGAATATGACCTTGCCATGAACGGCATCACGATCCGTGAAGACCGGGCCGACAAGGTCGATTTCTCCGAGCCCTATATGCGTTCCGAGATGTTCATGCTGGTGCGCGCCGACGAGGACCGGTTCTCAGATCCCAAGAGTTTTGCCGCCAACACGGACTTCCTGGCCGGTGCCCAGCCGGGCACGACGCCTTTCTACGTCACCGTCTACGAAGTTCTGGACGGCGATGAAGCCAATCCGCGCATCAAGCTGTTCGAAACCTTCGGTGCGGCCGTGCAGGCCCTGAAAGCCGGCGATGTCGACCTCGTCCTCACCGACAGCACCGGTGGCCGGGGCTACGTTGCGGCCAATCCCGACACGTTCAAGCTGATCGGCGACCCGATGGGCTCTGAAGATTTCGGCTTCATCTTCCCGAAAGGCTCCGACCTGGTGGCGCCGTTCAATGCGGCCATTGCCTCCATGCGCGCCGACGGTACGCTGGATGCGCTGAACCAGAAATGGTTCTTCGACTACAAGGTCGGCCAGTAAGCGCCTGAGCACGGCTGGACTTTCATCAGCGTGGCCGCTATCCGGGGTTTGGCCCGGATAGCGGCCATTTTCATTTCTTCGCCGACGCACCAACCACAAGATCGCCCATGTTCAACAGCAAAAATCAGACCGGCTCTCCGAAACAGGACTTTCCCTATTGGCTGCTGGTTGCTGTTGGCATTGCGGTGTTTCTGCTGATCCAGATCGCCACCGACGAGATCTACAGCCAGGTCATGGCGACAGTTTCGCGCGGCATCTGGCTGACCATCTTCGTCACGCTCGTGGCTTTCTTCCTGGCCTCCCTGATCGGGCTGCTCCTGGCGCTGGCGTCGCTGTCCGGTTCGCTGATCCTCAGGCAAAGCGCGCGTTTCTATATCGAGATCGTGCGCGGCATGCCGATCATCGTGCTGCTTCTTTATATCGCCTTCGTCGCGACACCCCTGATGGTGGCCGGTCTCAACGCGCTCCTGGAGCCGCTAGGGATTGGCACATTGCGCACCCGTGACTTCCCGCTGCTCTGGCGCGCCGTCCTCGCCCTGACGATCGGTTATTCGGCCTTTATCGCCGAAGTTTTCCGCGCCGGCATCCAGGCTGTCGACACCGGCCAGATCGAGGCGGCCGAGGCACTCGGCATGAACCGCTGGCTCCGCTTCCGCCTGATCGTCTTTCCACAGGCGCTGAAGACCATCCTGCCGCCGCTCGGCAATGATTTCATCGCGCTGATCAAGGACAGTTCGCTGGTGTCGGTTCTTGGGGTCGCCGACATTACCCAGCTCGGCAAGGTCTATGCGGCCGGCTCGTTCCGCTATTTCGAGACCTATAACGTGGTTGCCCTGATCTACCTGATGATGACGATCACGCTTTCGCTTGCCCTGCGCAAATTTGAACGGGCAAAGGACGTCGGAGAACGATAAGGTTTCACTCGACTTGTCCGTCGTCATCCTGGCCAGGCAAAGCGCGTGCCGGGACCGGAGGGCCGACGGACCAGTTTGGATGTTGCAGACCTCCGGGTTCCCCGATCCCGGATCTTCGCTTCGCTGCGTCCGGGATGACGAACTCATTTGGAGAGTTGAGCCATGCGTTCCTTTGAAGAGATCGAAGCCCTCGCCGCCGACAAGAAGGGCGGGCCCGACGCCCTTCGCGCCCTGCTGGACGAACACAACGCCCCCAGGCCCGTCGCCGAACTGGAGACAGTGGGTGATGACCGCTGGCTCGCCATGTTCACCAAATGCGTGTTTCAGGCCGGCTTCAGCTGGAAGGTGATCGAGCAGAAATGGCCCGGTTTCGAAGACGCCTTCGAAGGATTTGATGTTGCCCGCCTCGCCTTTCTTCCCGACGAGGCTTTCGAGGCGCTTCTGAAAGACACCCGCATCGTGCGCAACGGCGCGAAGATCAAATCGGTCCAGCACAATGCAATTTTCCTGAAGGACTTGGCGGCAGAACATGGCAGCGCCGCGCGGTTTTTCGCCACTTACCCGGTCGACGATCAGGTGGGCCTGATGGAGCTGCTGAAGAAGCGAGGCAGCCGTCTTGGAGGAAACACCGGGCAAATCGCCTTGCGCTTCATGGGCAAGGAGAGTTTCATCCTCTCCGGCGACGTGGTTAACGCCCTGATCCGCGAAAATGTCATTGAGAACGATCGCATGTCGAAAAAAAATCTGGCAGCGATTCAGGCCGCTTTTAACGATTGGAAGACAACTTCCGGTCGTCCCATGAATGAAATCAGCAGAATTCTGGCGTTTTCGGTCGGGACAGGCCATTAACCTCTCATTCAGCTTTTACGATTGTAAACAAAGCATTGATTCAATGAGAATTTTTGTTTTGGCCGCTTAACCGCTGATTTACCAAACCCGGTAACCATGACACTCGAAATTGCGTGAGGTATTGCGTCGCAATGAGTGTACTGCGTACCGGGGTGTCCTTCGCGGCACCCCGTCCAATCAAATCCGAGGAAGCTGGTGCTTCCTGGCTGAACACGATCCTGAAGGGCGACTGCGTGGCCGCCCTTGAGAAGCTGCCGTCCCGGTCGGTTGACCTGGTCTTTGCGGATCCGCCCTACAATCTCCAGCTGGGCGGCGACCTGCATCGGCCGGATCAGTCGAAGGTGGATGCCTGTGACGACCACTGGGACCAGTTCGAGAGCTTCGAGGCCTATGATGCCTTTACCCGGGCCTGGCTTCTGGCCGTCCGGCGGGTGATGAAGCCCGATGGCTCGCTCTATGTGATCGGCTCCTATCACAACATCTTCCGTGTCGGCGCGATCCTGCAGGATCTCGGCTTCTGGATCATGAACGACATCGTCTGGCTGAAGTCGAACCCGATGCCGAATTTCCGCGGCAAACGGTTCACCAATGCCCACGAGACCATGATCTGGGCGACCAAGTCCAAGGACGCCAAGCCGACCTTCAACTACGACGCCCTGAAGGTCTTCAACGAAGATCTGCAGATGCGCTCCGACTGGCACCTGCCGCTGTGCACCGGTGCCGAACGGCTGAAGGACAAGCAGGGTCAGAAGGTTCATCCGACGCAGAAACCGGAAGCCCTGCTTTACCGGGTGCTGACGGCCTCTTCCAAACCGGGCGACGTCGTGCTGGACCCGTTCTTCGGCACGGGCACGACCGGGGCCGTTGCCAAGAAACTTGGCCGGAACTTTGTCGGTGTGGAACGCGAGCAGGACTATATCGATGCGGCGACCCAGCGCATCGACGTGATCGAGCCGGGCAATGCGGAATCCCTGGAAATGCAGCAGGGCAAACGCGCCCAGAAGCGCATTCCCTTTGGCACGCTCCTGGAAAGCGGTCTGCTGGAACCGGGCACGGAGCTCACCTGTTCCAAGGGCAAGCATCTGGCCGTGGTGCGTGCCGACGGTTCTCTGAAATCCGGTGACCATACCGGCTCGATCCACAAGGTCGGCGCCCTGGTCCAGGGTCAGGAGGCCTGCAATGGCTGGACGTTCTGGCACACCAAGGACGGTGCCAAGACCTCGCCGATCGACGAGCTGCGCAAGGAAATCAGATCCCGCCTGCAGGCATAAGCAGGCTTTACAAAGAGAGGCGACCTTCGCTTTCCCCGCGAGTTCACTTCAACCCCGTCTCCCAGAACAGGAGGCGGGGTTTTTCTTCTCTTGCTCGCGAAGATTTTTTGCAAACCTGTCTCAGGATTGAGACAACTCCGCAAAACTCCCTGTGCAGACCACCTTGCCATCCCTCGCCCCCCGGTTCATCCTAAGCTGTCATTTGGACGTTTTGGGAGGAACGGGCCAAGGGCTGGACGCGACCATTCAGAGAAGCACAGCCGGGGTCATTGGCAGTCATGAAGGATCACGTCGAAACCGTCTTTCGAACCGTTCAGTCCCGTTCGGCGCCTGCCGTGTCGCGGATCGCTGCGTCCTGGCGGCGCTCCATCGACAAACATGGCCTTCATCCCGGAGAGAAACGTGCGCCCGAGCGCCTGGCCGATCCCGCCCTTCGGGAACGGCGCGACCTGGCCGGCGCCTTCCTGCAGATCGCGGCGCCCAAGCTCGACCAACTGTTCGGGCTGGTCGGTCAGTCCGGCTGCACCGTTCTCCTGACCGATGCGGATGGCGTCGTTCTAGACCAGCGCAGCACGGCCGCTGACGCGGATGTGTTCGAGCACTGGGGGCTGGCCCAGGGGACGGACTGGAGCGAAGCCTCGGTCGGCACCAACGGCGTCGGCACCTGCATTGCCGAGGAACGCACCGTCATCATTCACCGGAACGAGCACTTTCTGGCGCGCAATGCCGCGATGAGCTGCATGGACGCTCCGATCTACGGTCCAGACGGCCACATTGCCGGGGCTCTCGATGTTTCCTCGGCGCGCGCCGACCAGACGGAAACCTTCAACCGGCTGATTGCGGCGATGGTGGCGCAGACAGCACGCCAGATCGAGGTCGACACCTTTCGCGCCGCCTTTTCGGACAGCCGCATCGTCTTTGCCGACAAGGACACGACCGACGCCGCCATTCTGCTTGCGGTCGATTCCGACGATCTGATCGTCGGTGCGACCCGGGGCGCCCGAAAGGCCTTCGGCCTTGGAGCCTCCGGCCCGATCATTCCCCTGCCCGCCTCCGATCTGCTTGGCCGCGAGGACGGACCGACCGGGTTCGAAAAGGCCGAACGAACTGCCGTCGTCAGGGCGCTGGCGCGGGCCAAGGGCAATGTGTCGGAAGCCGCCCGCGCGCTCGGCGTCGGCCGGGCGACCCTTTACCGGCGTATGAAACGGCTGGGCATCGGCGATAACGGACCGGACCTGTCTCAGGGCTGAGACACTTGAATGCCGCAACCTTTTCCCGACTGCTGACAGCGCGCCTTCTCCTCTGCACCTTCTCCCCGTTCCCGGTGGAGGACCGGGCCAAGAGGAGGAAATCTCATGAACCAGATGCCCAGGATTGCGGTCGACACGACGTCCCCGTTCAAGGACCGCTACGACAATTTCATCGGCGGCAAATTCGTCGCGCCGGTCAACGGCCGCTACTTTTCCAACATCACGCCGATCTCCGGCCAGACCGTCTGCGACGTCGCACGCTCGGACGCTGCGGATGTGGAGCTGGCGCTGGACGCCGCTCATGGGGCCAAGGAAAGCTGGGGCCGCGTGCCGGCAGCCGAACGCGCCAATGTTCTTCTGAAAATCGCTGACGTCATCGAAGCGAACCTCGATCTGCTGGCCAAGGCCGAGACCTGGGACAACGGCAAGCCGATCCGTGAGACCACGGCAGCGGATATTCCGCTGTCAGCCGACCACTTCCGCTATTTTGCCGGTGTGCTGCGCAGCCAGGAAGGTTCCATGTCGGAAATCGACGCAGACACCATTGCCTATCACTTCCACGAACCGCTCGGTGTCGTCGGCCAGATCATTCCCTGGAACTTCTCGATCCTGATGGCCGCCTGGAAACTGGCGCCCGCCCTTGCCGCCGGCAACTGCGTGGTGCTGAAACCGGCCGAACAGACCCCGGCCGCCATCATGGTGCTGGCCGAGCTGATCGCTGATGTCCTGCCCGCCGGCGTCCTGAACATCATCAACGGTTACGGCGCCGAGGTCGGTGCACCGCTGGCAAAATCCTCGCGCATCGCCAAGATCGCCTTCACCGGCTCGACCCAGACCGGCAAGATGATCATGCAGTATGCGACGGAAAACCTGATCCCGGTGACGCTGGAACTCGGCGGCAAGTCACCGAACATCTTCTTCTCCGACGTCATGCGCGAGGACGATGCCTTTCTCGACAAGGCCATCGAGGGCTTTGTCCTGTTCGCCTTCAACCAGGGGGAAGTCTGCACCTGCCCGAGCCGTGCGCTCATCCAGGAAGACATCTATGAAGCCTTCATCGAGCGGGCGATTGCCCGTGTGAAAGCGATCAAGCAGGGCGACCCGCGGGCTCTCGACACCATGGTCGGGGCCCAGGCCAGCCGCGAACAGCAGGACAAGATCCTGTCCTATCTCACCATAGGGGTCGAGGAAGGTGCCGAAGTGCTCTGCGGTGGTGCCGAAGCCAAGTTTGACGGCGATCTTGATGGCGGCTTCTACATCCAGCCGACCATCCTGAAAGGCCACAACAAGATGCGGGTGTTCCAGGAGGAAATCTTCGGTCCGGTGGTGTCCGTCACGACGTTCAAGACGGAAGAGGAAGCTCTCGCCATCGCCAACGACACCATGTACGGCCTTGGCGCCGGGGTCTGGTCGCGGGATGCCAACCGCTGCTACCGCTTCGGTCGCGCCATCGAGGCCGGTCGTGTCTGGGTCAACAATTATCACGCCTATCCGGCCCATGCGGCCTTTGGCGGTTACAAGCAGTCCGGCATCGGCCGCGAGACCCACAAGATGATGCTCGACCATTACCAGCAGACCAAGAACATGCTGGTCAGCTACAACCCGAACAAGCTCGGGTTCTTCTAAAGGCTGCCAGCGTTACCCGATCTTGCTATGGCAGTCTGCGGGGCGGTTCCGAAAGGAGCCGCCCCGTTGGGTTCTTCGAGCAGGCAGCCTGTTAGGCAATCTCTTCCAGCAAATCCGCCAGGGCCTCCGGTTCCGTCACCATGGCGTCGTGCCCCGTGGCAATCTGGGAGACGGGCCAGCCGAAGCCGATGGCCCGTTCCAGAGCGACCCTGGCCGGTCGATAAGGCGGATCGGTGCACTGGATGTAATGGGCAGGCAAGCCATTACCGACCGGGTTCCTGAGATCCAGCGCGGTGGTGAAGGTCCGGAATGGATGCGGGGTCAGACGCGGCGCCAGGAAGGCGGCATCTTCTGGCCGGGTCACGCCGAAACTTTCAGGCGGTGCCGGCGGCAGGCTGAGGCCGCCACTGGAACTTTCCGCAAGCGCCCGGCGGTCCGCCGCCATGTCTTCCGGCAGCAGATCGAACCAGGTTTCCCCGCTCGAAAGCATGATGGCGTCCAGATAGACCAGCTTTCCAATCCGTTCCGGCACACGGTCCGCGACGCCGGTGATCGGAATGCCGCCGAAACTGTGACCGACCAGGATCACGTCCTTCAGGTCTTCGCAGTCCAGGTGGCGGACAATATCCTCCACGAAGGTTTCGATGGTGATATCCGCGGTCAGGAGATGCGCGCGTTCGCCAAGACCGGTCTGGGTCGGCGCCGTGACCCGGTGTCCACGCGTGCGCAGCTGATCGGCCAGCCGCGACCAGCACCAGCCCCCGTGCCAGACGCCATGCACCAGAACAAATGTCTTTGTCACCTTGCTCTCCCCGGCGATCAGACCTATTCGGCGGCCTCGACATCCATCTGGTAGCCGCGCCGCTGTTTCAATTTGTGGCCCACGGCAACAATCGCTTCAAGGGCCGGGATCAGCTCCTCACCCAGTTCCGTCAGTTCATATTCGACCGATGGTGGCGACGTCGGACGGACATGGCGGATGAGAACGCCGCGTTCTTCCAGTTCGGACAGGCGCGCGGACAGCACCTTGGAGGAGACGGGAGGGATATCGGTTTTCAGCTCGTTGAAACGGCGGGGACCGGCCCGCAGGCTCCAGATGACATTCGGTGCCCAGGCACCGGCAATCACCTGCATGCACTCGGTTAAAAGGCAGGGCTCCGGCGGTTTCGGGCTTCGGTTCTTGCGCATTTTCAGTGGCATGTCTCTGGCTCTTTTTCGATGTCTCGCATTGGCTCGGGTTTTCGGCGTCTTGGCATCTGTCGTCTCTCACAGAAGCTGTCACGTCCTGCTCTTGGTGTCACCCCGGACAAGCGCAGCGCAGATCCGGGGCCTACTCGCATGGCCTCTTGCCGAAGCAGGTTAAGGCTCCGGGCCACGTCACCAAAGGGCAAACGCTCTGGCAACAAGTGGGCCCCGGGTCTCGCTTTGCTCGCCCGGGGTGACCCCGTGATTGGCGGCGCTGTCACGGACCAAAACAAGGCATCACCCATTTGTCCAAGCGAACCACAGCTCCTGTGGCGAAAGGATACAAGTTCCTTGCGCCTTTCCCCGATTTCGCTCCGGTCATCAGGTTTCTCCCGGGTAACTTGAAAAACATAGTTACCATCAGAAACCTACTTGTCAATGGTGACTTGAAGGAACACCTTCTGGCCATCGACGCAAACGATGGAGCCTAGCGATGAAACTCTTTTACAAACCCGGTGCCTGTTCGATGGCCGCGCATCTGCTTCTGAACGAGGCCGGCGCCAGCTACAGCCTGGAAAAGGTCGACACGGATGCCGGCCTGACCGAGACCGGAGCGGCTTATGCCGACACCAATCCCCGCGGATATGTGCCCGCGCTTGAGTTCGCCTCCGGGGATGTCCTGACTGAAAACGTCGCCATCCTGCACTGGCTCGGCGAGCAACACCCGGAGCTCTCGTCCGACAGCACCGGCAGGCCGCTCGACCGCTTCCGGACCCTGGAACTGCTCAGCTTCCTGTCGTCCGAGTTGCACAAGGGTTTCAGCCCCTATTTCTCGGGAAAGACCTTTTCGGAAGATCAGGCCAGGGAAAACCGGAAGAAGCTCGACGCCAAGCTTGGCCAGTTCGATGCGCTTTTGAACAAGGGTGGCGACTACCTGCTGGGTGACACGTTTTCCGTGGCGGACGCCTATGCCTTCGTGATCCTGAACTGGAGCAACTTCATCGGCGTGTCGCTGGACGCCTGGCCGGGCACCAAAGCCTATCTGGAGCGGATCGCGACCCGCCCGGCTACGCGCAAGACGCTGGAAGAAGAAGGCCTGGCCGCATGAGCAACGTTCTGACAGATATACAGTCGGTCATTGGCGACTATTTCGACGCCCTCTACCACTGCGACACGGTGCTTCTGGAGAAGGTGTTTCATCCAAAGGCGGTCTATGCGACCGCCGACCAGACGCCCCTCCTCCACCGGACCATGGCGGAATACGTGCCGGTGGTAGCCAAGCGGCAATCTCCGGCCTCCAGGGGCGAAGCACGCCGGGATGCGATCGACGAGATCCAGCTCGCCGGTGACAACACGGCTTTTGCCCGTGTCCGCTGTTCGATCGGCAACAATGACTTCACCGACTTCCTGACCTTCGTGCGCGAGGACGGGCGCTGGAAGATCATGGCCAAGATTTTCCAGATCAAACCGAGAGAAGAAGGAGCAGCCTGAGATGCCATACGTGAACATTCAGGTGACCCGTGAAGGAGTGACCGCGGAGCAGAAAAAAAGGCTCATCAAGGGCGCCACCGACCTTCTGGTCGAGGTGCTCGACAAGAACCCGTCGACCACGTTCGTGGTGATCGACGAGGTCGACCTGGACAACTGGGGGATCGGCGGCGTGCCGGCGGAAGAGTATCGCAGGCAGCTGCTAGAAACGGCAGGCTGAGCGGATCGAGAGGCCGGAGCCGGGCAAGCCACCCGGCTCCGGCCCGCCTTCTCATTGCAAGGCATGACTTGGGCAAAACCCGCGTGTTAGCTTCCGCGAGCACTCGCGCTGATTTGCGGAAGCTAACACGCGAGCGAACTGCTTCAGGAATACGACCGGACGACACAAAATCATGCCCCGCACACTCTACCAATCCATCCTTGGCGACGATTTCGAGCAAATTCCTCTGAAAATCCGGGAGATGCACAGCTTTGCCCGCGTGGCGCGGGGAACCGCAGACGTGACGCGCGGCCAATCCATAATAGGCGGTCTCATCTGTCGGCTGGCAAGGTTGCCGGAGGCTCGTAAGGATGTTGCCGTTGAAACCACGTTCGCGCCGATTGATGGCGGCGAACGCTGGACACGCCGCTTTGACGGCCAGCCGTTTCAAACGGACATGATCGCCGGTACGCAGGAAAAGTACCCTTGCATGGTGGAACGGCTGGGCCCCTTTACATTCAAGATGCGCGTCACCGCCTCACCGGAGGGGATCGACCTGGCACCTGAAAAGGTGTTTCTCGGGCCAATCCCCTTATGGCTGGCTCTTGCCCCCATCGCCATCGGCCGCGAACGGGTGCGGGAGGGCCGCTATCGATTTACTGTGGAAGTGACCTTCCCGCTCATCGGGAAGGTCTTTGGCTATGATGGCTGGCTGGAACCGGCCGAGCGTGTTGCTGAGAGCTGATCGGTTTACTCAAACCCGATCAGGGCCTTGCGGCGACGGCCGACCGATACCGACAGGCGGTCATCGGCCTGAAGATCGCCCGTGGCGATGCGGCGGCGCGGGTCGTCGACGATGGCATGGTTGAGACGGACACCGCCGCCTTCCACCAGACGCCGCGCTTCGCCGTTGGAGGCGGCAAAACCGACGGCCACCACCAGTTCCAGAAGGCCGAGGCCCTCGGCAAGGCGTGTCAGCGGCAAGGTATGCGTCGGTTCCAGAATATCGCCTTCGCCGGAGAACAGCGCATCCCCCTGCTGCAGGGCGGCGCGGGCTTCCTCCGGACCATGGACAATCGCGGTCACCTGGGTTGCCAGGATCTTCTTGGCCTCATTCAGTTCTGCCCCTTCCAATGCCGCCAGACGATCGATCTCGCTCATCGGCAGTTCGGTGAAGAGGCGCAGGAACTTGGCGACATCCGCATCGGCCGTGTTGCGCCAGAATTGCCAGAAGCCGAAGGGCGACAGGTGTTCGGGATGCAGCCAGACGGCACCGGCGGCGGTCTTGCCCATCTTGGCGCCGCTCGCCGTGGTCAGCAGCGGTACGGTGAGGCCATGCAGCTTGCGGCCATCCCGGCGGCCGAGTTCCACACCATTGACGATGTTGCCCCACTGGTCGGACCCGCCAACCTGAAGGGAACACTTGTGCCGTTTGGCGAGTTCCAGGAAATCGACAGCCTGCAGCATCATGTAGCAGAACTCCAGAACGGTTAGCGGCATCTGCGCTTCGAGGCGTGACTTCACGCTATCGAAGGTCATCATGCGGTTGACGGTGAACTGGGAGCCATAGTCGCGGAGGAATTCCAGGAAGCGGAACTCATTCAGCCACTCCGCGTTGTCGACCAGAAGTGCCCCGTCCTCACCTTCCATATCCACCAGGCGCTCTACCGAGCGGCGGATGGTGGCGATGTTGGCCGCGATCTGGCGTTCTTCCAGAAGCGGCCGCGCATCGTTGCGGAAACTCGGGTCGCCGATCTGGCTGGTGCCGCCGCCCAGGACGATGATCGGCTTGTGGCCCAGCTTCTGCAGCCAACGCATGGTCATCAGCGGCATCAGATGGCCGACATGAAGGCTGGCGGCCGTGGCATCGAACCCGGCATAGGCGGTGATAGGCCCTTTGGAAAGCGTTTCGTCGAGCGCTTCGATATCCGTGCACTGATGCACAAGGCCACGCTCCAGAAGCACGGCAAGCGCTTCGGATCGGAGTTTGGTCGCCGGCTTGCCGGCTTCGATCATATGTTTGGTCATGGTCTGCTTCCTGGGTTTTCCCCCGCCAGGAAGCTTGGGGTTGGAAACCAAAAAGCCGCCTGACGCGGCGGCTTTTGAGGTTTCTATCGGGTGAACAAGATCCTACGCAGCCGCCGGTATGTCGGTGACGTAATAAAAATACACGAAGGATGCGCTCATCTTGGTCATGCCAGCTTATGTGCGCGACGAACGGGAAAGAGTCAAGCCTGTTTGGTTTGGGGATCACCGTCGTCTCGTCGGGTGTGACAGGAATGCCTCATGGCAAAGCCAATGAGGATCCAGAGTTTTCAAAGACCTCCGATGTCACCCCGGGCGAGCGAAGCGAGACCCGGGGCCTACTCATTTCCTGAGAATACCTGTTCTGCGGAGGCTCGCCTCCGAAGCTTTATCACTTCAGCAAGAGGGCTTGCGAGTAGGCCCCGGATCTGCGCTGCGCTTGTCCGGGGTGACACGGAGGGAAGGGTCCGACAGGTGCTCGTTTGCAGGCTGCATTGACCGGCGTCTAGCCTATGAAAGTCCCAGCTCCCGCTCGCCCCGGTCGAGGATCAGGGGCACGATCAGGTCTTCCTCGTCGTCGAGATGGCGCATCAGGCCGCTGATCAAGGTGTCGCTGACACCTGCAAAACCGTCTGCCGCACGGCGGATGGCGTCACGGTCGCACGTTCCCATCTGCCCGAACAGGGTGTTGGCGCTTTTGACCACGGTTTCGATGCGGTGATGGATCAGCTCATGATCGCCCGCGAGCAATTCGAAGCCGGCCACAAGCCGCTTTTCCGCCGCCATGAAGACCGGGAAATAGTGATGATCCTCGATCATGTGATGGTGATGCAGTTCAGACAGGAATTGCTGCAGCCGCGGCGCAAACAGGCCGCCGAACCGGTCCGCTTCGATTTGGTCTTCCCGAAAGTCCGACAGCAACTGTTCCAGCGATTGGCCCAATTGACGGAACCCGTTGTGGCGCGCCAGCCAGAACTCCGTGAGCGGACCGAGATTCCGGTGACCGGACCAGTCCGCGCGCGGGTGGTCTCTCAACAGGAACAGCCACTCGTCCGGCAATCCGTTCCGTTGGTCGAGATCGGTCCTGTCCTGCATATCGTTCCCGCTCCAAGCTGCTCTTGCCGCGCATATATAGGCTGCCTTGCGCTCCCTTGCCGGAAACAGTGTGTTCACACTCTGCAGGCAGGTCTCTCAGGGCAACAGCTTGCCCAGGATCTTCCAGAGGGTCTCTGCATCGCCCTTGTCGAGAAGACCAGCGAACTCCGCTTCGACCGCGTCCCGATACTTCGGCCACATCGTGGCCACCAGCGTTTCGCCCGCCGGCAGCAGACAGATCATGACACCCCGGCCGTCCTCGGGGCTCTTGCGCTTTTCGACATAGCCGGCCGTCACCAGCCGATCGATCAGCCGGGAGACATTGTACTGCGCCAGGAGGATCCGTTTCTCGATGTCCACCGGACGCAAGGCCTGCCCTTCGGCGCGGCGCAATTCCAGCAGAATGTCATACCAGCCGAGCGGCGGAAAACCCTCGGCCTTCAGCCGGCCTTCCACCCGCTCAAGCACCTTGCTGCTGGCCCGTTGAAGCCGCGCCCAGGCATCGACCGGGGCTGGCGATGGATCGCTTTTTGTCATCATGTCCGAGACATATAAACTTTATGCAACTGCATCAATCTTGATCTTTCATGCATTTGCATTTATTTGAATGCACATGCATGAAAATGGAGATCCTCAATGACGACATCCCTCACCCTGATCAGCCACACGCTCTGCCCCTATGTTCAGCGCGCCGCCATCGTTCTTGCCGAGAAGGAAATCCCGTTCGAGCGCATCATGATTGACCTTGCCAACAAGCCGGACTGGTTCAGAACCGCTTCACCGCTCGGCAAGGTCCCCCTGCTCAAGACAGGCGACCGATACCTGTTTGAATCCGCTCCGATTGTTGAGTATCTGGACGAGACGACAGCGCCGAAACTGCATCCGGATGAACCGCTCGAGCGGGCGCGGCACCGGGCCTATGTTGAATTCGCCTCCCAGACGCTGAACGGGATCGGCGCTCTTTACAGCGCGCAGGACGACACCGGCTTTGCCGCAGCATCAGCCGCCTTGACGCAAAAGTTCCGGCACCTTGAGGACGTCATTGCGCCCGGCGGACCGTTCTTTGCCGGGTCAGCCTTCTCGCTCGTGGATGCCGCATTTGCACCGGTATTCCGCTATTTCGACGTGTTCGAGAGCTTCCTGGCCCTCGATATCCTTGAGAGGCTCGACAAGGTCTCGGCCTGGCGTCATCAGCTTTCTCAGCGCCCGTCCGTGCGCAATGCGGTGTCCGGCGAATACCCGGACCTGCTCCGGGGTTTCTTGCGCAAGAAAAACAGCTGGATGTCGCACCTGCTGGACCTTCATGAGCGGCGCGAAAGCACTGCGATGGCCTGTTAACGGATAACGCGACCACCGGCGGCGTTCCCTGGCCACGTGCCAGGTCAGGCGAATGCCACGCCTGCGTCTCCGAGTTCGGCCTTGAGCGGCGGCCATTTGTCCGGTGTCCCGGTCAAGGTGGCCGGTTCGCGAATTTCAACCTGATAGCCTCGGGCGAGTGCGCCCCTGGCGGTCAGCTGCACGCAGTAACAGGTGTCCAGACCGACCAGGATCAACCGGCTGACACGTTTTTCAGCTAGCCAGGCCTCGAAATCGGGATTGCTGAAAGTGTCGCCAATCGACTTTTCAAACTCCGGCGCGCCGCGAACATCCAGCGTGCGATCCAGCTTCAGGCCTTCGCGACCCGGCGTTCCGACACCGCCGCCAACCAGTTTCATTGCCAGGATCACCGGCCAATCGCGAAAGACATTGCTGACGAAGGCGATCTGATGCCCCGACTTCCGGCTCAGTGCGATCTCCTCGGAGATGGCCTCAAGCGCCGCATCGCGTTTCTTAGGATCGAACGCCCGCTTGCCGGTGTTGCGGGTGAAATCCTCCTGGACATCAATCACCACCAGCGCCGTTTCCGGGCGCATCGCTCCGTCGATCACAGCCCCCGTTGTCGGCACCGACAGCTTTCTGAGAGAGAGAATGACATAGGCCACCAGGGCCACAACACACAGTCCGATTACGATCCAAAAGCCGGTCATGACACGTCTCCCGTCAAAGCATTATTCCAGGGATTGGGGCCGGTCCGGGTCGTCCTCGAACGCGGCAAAATGGTCGAGCATCCCGCAAAGCACTTTCTGGGCAGAGGTCAGATCCGTCTCGGAAAAGAGTTCGCAGACCGCGTCGATCTCGTCATTTTCCTTTGCCCGGATCTCCCCGAACGCGCCCCGCCCTTTTTCCGTCAATGCAAAGAGCGGCGAGCGTTTGTGGGCCGGATTCGGTTTGCGCTCCACCAGCGTCTGCTCCTCCAGCGCATTCATCATCAGCTGGATCTGCTGACGCGCCAGGAACAACGCGCGGCCGGTATCGGGCACGGACATGGGCCCAGCCTCCTCCAGCACCTCCATCACGGCGCGCATGCCGACTGTGACGCCTGTTCCGTCCAGTTTGGCTTCCACCGCCCGCGCCAGGCGCCGATGCACCGGCCGGATCAGGCGAATGATTTCGTATAGCTCGACAGATTTGTTCAAGGGGCACCTCTTTCGACAAGTTTTATGTCATAATGACAATTATATTGTCAATATAGATTTCCAATTTCCTGCTTTCGGTTCGTCGTCCCGGCCAAGCGAAGCGCGAGCTGGGATGACGATGGAAGGGACCAGGAAATCGAATAAACAAACAAAAACCCCGGCCAAAGCCGGGGTTTTCAATCTTGGTGATCAATCGCAGAAACCGCTTATTCGGCTGCCGCCGGGGTGACTTCCGCCGGCTCCGGCTCGCTCCAGCTGAGCACCGGCTTGCGGGCGGCGCCGGTCTCGTCGAGACGGCAGCGCGGGGCCAGATAAGGTGCCCCGGAAAAGCGCTGGGTTTCGCCCCGCTTGGCGCTCATGACCAGATCGCGCATGGTGGCGACGAAAAGATCGAGCGCAGCCCGGCTTTCCGACTCCGTCGGTTCGATCAGCATCGCGCCATGCACCACCAGCGGGAAATACATGGTCATCGGGTGATAGCCCTCGTCGATCATCGCCTTGGCGAAGTCGAGCGTGGTCACGCCGGTGTCCTTGAGGAAACTGTCATCAAACAGAACCTCATGCATGCAGGGGCGCTCGCCGAAGGGCAGGCTCATCAGGTCCTGCAGGCCGACACGCACATAGTTGGCGTTCAGCACCGCGTCCTCGGAGGCCTGTTTCAGACCATCGGACCCGTGGCTCATCATGTAGGACAGGGCCCGGACATACATGCCCATCTGACCGTGGAACGCGGTCATGCGGCCAAAGGGCTGCTCAGCCTCCGATGTCGCTTCCTCGGTCTCGACCAGCTCGAGGCCGTCATTGGTCCGGCGGATGAACGGCAGCGGTGCGAAAGGTGCCAGACGTTCGGACAGAACCACCGGGCCGGAACCCGGGCCGCCGCCGCCATGGGGCGTCGAGAAGGTCTTGTGCAGGTTGATATGCATGGCATCGACGCCAAGATCGCCCGGGCGTGCCTTGCCGACGATGGCGTTGAAGTTGGCACCGTCGCAGTAGAAATAGGCGTCTGCCGCGTGGATCAGGTCGGCGATCTGCTTGACCTCGCGCTCGAACAGCCCGCAGGTGTTCGGGTTGGTCAGCATGATGCCGGCGATGTTGCCTTCATGCGCCGCAATGGTGCTTTTCAGCGCCTCAAGATCGACGGTGCCGTCGTCCTTGGCATCGATGTTGACCACCTTGTAACCGAGCAGTGCAGCCGTTGCCGGGTTGGTGCCGTGAGCGCTTTCAGGCACCAGCACGATTTCCGGGCTGCGGCCGGCGGCCGTATGCGCTGCCTTGATGGCCATCATGCCGCAAAGTTCACCATGGGCACCGGCTTTCGGGCTCATGGCCACGGCGGCCATGTGGGTGGAGACCATCAGCCAGTGGGCCAGCTCGTCGATCAGTTCCAGCGCGCCCGGGACGGACGAAACCGGCTGGAGCGGATGGATGTCGCCGAAGCCGGCCAGGCGGGCCATCTTCTCGTTGAGCCGCGGATTGTGCTTCATGGTGCAGGAACCGAGCGGATAAAGCCCGCTGTCGATTGCATAGTTGTTCCGCGACAGGCGCACGTAATGGCGCATGGCTTCGGGCTCTGCGAGGCCCGGCAGACCGATTTCGCCCTTGCGTTCAAAACCGCCGAGTTCAAACTCCGCGCTTTCGTCCTCGTCGAGATCCACACCGGTGGTTTCCAGCGAGCCGACTTCAAAGATCAGCGGCTCTTCCATGTCGAGACCGCGGTTGCCAGTGAACGTCTTCGGGCGGAAGCTGTCGCCCGCGTCGCCCGCAGCGGTCGGGCGGCCTTGCGTGTTCATGCTCATTTTGAAATCCCACCGTTTCGAAGTTCAAGGCTCATTTTGACATTACCACCGAGCGCTCTGTCGCAAGCAACGCTCCAATCCTGCCAAATTGCCGGATCTGCGGTTTGGCCGTCCGACAAAAGTGCACAAGATCCAAGAAGTGCGGCGACTTCTTCTGAACCTGTTTGCTGATGGTGATCAGTTAAAAACTGAAACATTGCGCTGAACGCTTGCTGTCGTGTGAGTACCTCACTCATGCCAGCACCTCCTTCAGCGCGCCCGCAAAGGCCGCGCGGTCTTCATCGGTGTTGACTTCGGTCGAGGCAACGACCAGCAGGTTTTCCAGATCCTTGTTGCCTGGTTCCAGACGCGAGACCGGCAAACCTGCCAGAATGCCGCGCGCAGCGAGCTGTTCAACGACACCCTCTGCCGCCTTCGGCAGCGAAATGGTGAACTCGTTGAAATACGTCTTGTTCAGCACCTCGACACCCGGAACGCCGGCCAAGAGCTTTTTCAGCTTGACCGCATTGCCGTGGTTGATGCGCGCCAGCTTCGTCAGGCCCGCCTGCCCCAGCAGCGACATGTGAATGGTAAAGGCCAGACAGCAGAGGCCCGAGTTGGTGCAGATGTTGGACGTCGCCTTGTCGCGGCGGATGTGCTGCTCGCGGGTCGAGAGTGTCAGCACGTAACCGCGCTTGCCTTCCGCATCGACGGTCTCGCCGCAGAGACGGCCCGGCATCTGGCGGACATATTTCTGGCGGGTCGCGAAGAGGCCGACGTATGGTCCGCCGAAATTGAGGCCGTTGCCGATGGACTGGCCTTCGCCGACCACGATGTCCGCGCCCTGCGTTCCCGGAGGCTCGATCAGGCCGAGGGACACCACTTCGGTAAAGACGGCAATCAACAGCGCCTTGTGCTGATGGGCCTTTTCGGCGATCGGCTTCAGATCGATCATCTGGCCATAGAAGGACGGCGACTGAACCACGACACAGGAGGTCTCGTCGTCGATCTGGGACAGGATGTCCTCGGTGCCGTTCGGATCGGCCGGCAGGCTGACAACCCGGTCGCCGGCCATGTGGGACAGGCCTTCCACCACTTCCCGGTACTGCGGATGCAGCCCGCCGGAAAGTACCGCCTTGTTGCGCTTGGTGACCCTGTGCGCCATCAGCACGGCTTCGCCGGTACCGGTGGAGCCGTCATACATGGAGGCGTTGGCAACATCCATGGCGGTCAGGCGCGCAACCTGGGTCTGGAACTCGAACAGGTACTGAAGCGTGCCCTGCGTGATTTCCGGCTGGTACGGCGTATAGGACGTCAGGAACTCGGAGCGCTGGATCAGGTGATCCACGGTGGCCGGCACGTGGTGCTTGTAGGCGCCGGCGCCGACGAAGAACGGCACGGAGCCGGCCGAGGTGTTTTTCGCGGCCATGGCCGAGAGCTTGCGCTCCACTTCCATTTCGCTGGCCCGTTTCGGCAGGTCCAGCAGTTCCTTCATGCGGACATTTTCCGGAATGTCCGCAAACAGGTCATCGATCGAGTTGACGCCGATCCGCGCGAGCATGTCGCTGCGGTCGGTATCATTCAAAGGCAGGTAGCGCATCAGGCAGCTCCCATGGGTTTGAGATGCTTTGCAAACGAGACCGGATATCACCGGTGTCTTCCTGGCCAGGCACAGAGCCGAACCGGGACCCACTCGTTCGCTGAGCGGTTCATTTGATCCGGGCCGGACAGCGTTTCGCGGTTCTGTGCGAAAATCGCTGCGGCCGTTTGAGGAGCGAGCAGGCCCCGGATCTCCGCTTCGCTTCGTCCGGGGTGACATGGAAAATCCCGCAGTCCTACTGCTCCGTTTCGTTACGGCGCGACCAGACGGAGCGGTTCGGGCTCTATCTTGATCTCGCAATTCACCGAATTGGCGATGAAGCAGACTTCATGTGCCTTTTCGTGCAGGTCGGTCAGCCAGGTCGGGTCCGGTTCCTCGCTTGCAACGAGCGTGACTTCGGGTCTCAGCACCACTTTCGTGATGGCCATCTTGCCGCGGGCGACGCGGCTCAACTCGCCATAGGCATTGTCGCGGTAGCTGGAAACAACGAAGTTCGCCCGCCGGGCGAGATCCAGGAAAGACATCATGTGGCAGGAGGAAATCGCTGCCACAAAAGCTTCTTCCGGATCGACGGCGGCTTCAATGGAGTGCGGCAGGGGCACCACGGTGGGAGACGAGCTGGCGGGAACTTCCAGCCCGCCGTCGAAACGCCAGATATGACCACGCGAATAGGCATTGCCGGCATAATCGCCGTCAACCGCCCACTCGATCTGTGCCGTGTAGTAATGCCCCGCCATGGATTAAAGCGTCTCCACGTAGGCCTTGTAGGCGGCTTCGTCCAACAGTTCGGAGAGCTGACCCGAATTGCCAACCTTCATCTTCAGGAACCAGGCAGCCCCTTCAGGATCTTCGTTGACCTTGGCCGGCTCGTCCGTCAGTGCGTCATTTGCCTCGACCACCTCACCGTCGATCGGCGCATAGACTTCACTGGCAGCCTTGACCGATTCAACCACAGCCGCTTCATCGCCCTGCGACAGGGATTTGCCGGCTTCCGGCAGTTCAACGTAAACGACGTCGCCAAGCTGCTCCTGAGCGTATGCAGTGATGCCGATGGTCGCGACATCGCCGTCAACGGAAATCCACTCGTGGTCCTTGGAATAGTAAGTTGTCATGTGTTTCACGTCCGTTTTCTGGAAAGACTCAAGCTTTTGGTTTGCGGTAATAGCGGTTCGGCACGAAAGGCATGTCGGCAACGGTCGCCGGCAGACGGCGGCCACGCACGACCAGCTCCAGCGTGGTACCGGCTGCAGCATGTTCTGCTGGTACGTATCCCATCGCGATCGGGGCACCGACGGTCGGTGCAAATCCACCTGATGTCACGGTGCCGATCACAGGTCCATCGGGAAGGGCAATTTCAGCCCCTTCCCGGGCAGGCGCCTTGCCGTCGAGACGAAGTCCCACACGAACGCGGCCCGGTCCGTCGGCAAGTTCACGCTGGATCCGGTCTGCTCCAGGAAATCCGCCTTCTTCGCGGCGACGCTTCTGCATGCAGAACGTGATCGCGCCTTCCACCGGCGACGTCGTCTCGTCAATGTCGTGGCCGTAAAGGCAAAGGCCTGCCTCAAGGCGCAGACTGTCGCGGGCACCGAGGCCGATCGGCTCGACCCGCTCATCAGCGAGCAGCGCCCGGGCGATTGCCTCTGCAGCACCGGCAGGAACGGACATTTCGACACCGTCCTCACCGGTGTAGCCGGCACGGGCAACGTGGCAGTCGATGCCGTCAAATTCCATGGAAGACGCGGACATGAAGGCCAGGTCGGCCGCCTTCGGCGCATGTGCGGCAACTGCGGCCACGGCTTCCGGTCCCTGAACGGCGATCAGGGCGCGGTCTTCAACCACTTCCAGGCGCACGTTTTCAGGCAGGTTCTGCCGGAAGTGGGCGTAATCGACATCCTTGCGCGATGCATTGACGACCAGCATCAGGCGCCCGTCATCTTCCTCGGAAACGGAACGGGTCACCATCAGGTCGTCGATGATGCCGCCTTCGGAATTCAGCAAAACGGTGTAGCGCTGGCGTCCAAGGCCGAGTTCCACAAAGTTTGAAGGGGTCATTGCCTCGAGCGCACGCGCGGTGGTCTCGTGATCCGGTCCCACCAGGATCGCCTGTCCCATGTGGGACACGTCGAACAGGCCCGCCCTGGAGCGCGTCTGCTGGTGCTCGGCCATGATGCCGGCCTTGTACTGCACTGGCATGGCATAACCGGCGAACGGCACCATGCGGGCGCCAAGCTCGACATGAAGGTCGTGAAGAGGCGTTTGTTTCAGATCTGTCTCTGCAACGGGTTCCGCCATGAACGGTCCTCGTGTTCGGGGTTGCGCAGTCCCAGACCGGCCTTCAAAAAGACCCATATCTGTCTGCACCCCCTCTGTCCGAGTACCTGAGAGATTTCCCTTCAGGCGCGTTACGCCATCCGGTTACTCCTTCGGTGAGCAGTCCGCGAAACGACTGTGCGGAGCACTGCTTTCCAGAGCGTTTTGGCCTGTGCGGTCCTTCTGCCTGAGAGTTTCCGGGGCGGTTGCTCCTTCGGCGCCGGTATCCTTTCACCCGGCCTCTCCCGCACATGCGCAAGCATGTTGCCACGCCAATCGGGGGACGACCCCGACTGGGACGCGATTGTGAGAGCCGGACATGCTCTTGTCAATATGCGACATGTCCGACAAGTCGTTTTGTCAAGACGGCCTGTTCAAGTCCGGCAAAACACCGCCCTTAGCGACGGCGGCCTTCGTCGAAACCGAACACGATCTTCACGCTGGCTCCCGCCGGCACGACGAACTTGTTTTCAATCAGTGTCCATGTCTCGCTCGGCGCCCCGGCCCCGAGCGTGACCGGCACCTTGAGCAGCTCCGAGGACAGAGGCTTGGCGTCACTCCCACCCGGCACGATCGCAACTCGGATCGGCAGAACAACTTCACCGCCTTTCCAGGCAGGACCGGTCGTCACGTCCCCGGAAAGGCCGATCTTCACCCGTCTGGACCCGTCCGGCTCCTGCGTACAGGTATTGGCCCAGTCCACGATCGTTGCCTGGTAAAGCAGGCCCTGAGGATCATTGTCCTTGCCGCGCACATGTTTCTTGATCAGGAACGTGTTCGATTTCAGCTGTAACGGAGGACAAGGGACAGGAGGTGCGAAGGTTTCCGGCGAAATCTCGATGGGTTCCTGGCCACCTGAGATGACCTTGCCGGCAATGCCGTCGGCACCGCCGCATCCCGCCAGTGCCGCCGTCAAAAGGCCCACGGTCGCAATTGCCTTCAGGTTTCTGCCGGTGACGGCGGGAATCGCACTGCTCATCGTCTATCCATATTCATGCACACATTACGGCGGAGCTTCATAGCAGCTGCCGAATTGCTTGGCGAGACTTGTTCAATGCAAACCTTGAACCAGCCGAATGTGGCTGAATTGGTGCGCAGTTCGCCGCGCCTCCCTTGACAGAAGCAGCCTGCCTGCCCTTATAGCGTCAAGAACGAATGTCGAAAGCATCCATGACCGAGACAAGACAAGACCATCCCGCCCTGACCATCCGGCTCTGCGCTCCGCGCGGATTCTGTGCCGGTGTTGATCGGGCGATCCAGATTGTTGAACTTGCACTGGAAAAATACGGCCGTCCCGTCTATGTGCGCCACGAGATCGTGCACAACAAGTTCGTGGTCGACGGCCTGAAAGCGAAAGGTGCCATCTTTGTCGAAGAGCTGGAAGAAATTCCGGCTGAAGATGCCAGCCGTCCGGTGATCTTCTCGGCCCATGGCGTGCCAAAATCCGTCCCGGCGGACGCGGAAGCCCGCAACATGTTTTTCCTGGACGCGACCTGCCCGCTCGTCTCCAAGGTCCACAAGGAGGCCGAGATCCACTTCCGTCGGGACCGAGAAGTGCTGCTGATCGGCCACGCCGGGCATCCCGAAGTCATCGGCACGATGGGGCAACTGCCCGAGGGAACTGTCACCTTGATCGAAACCGAGGACGACGCAAGATCGTTCACACCCAGATCTGACCGGCCGCTGGCCTACATTACCCAGACCACCCTCTCGGTGGACGACACCGCCGGTATCGTCGCCGCCCTCCAGGAACGCTTTCCGGAGATCGTCGCGCCGCATAAGGAAGACATCTGCTACGCCACCACAAACCGCCAGGAAGCGGTCAAGGCGGTGGCCCCGGGCGTCGATGCGATGATCGTGGTCGGTGCCCCGAATTCCTCCAATTCCCAGCGGCTGCGGGAAGTCGCTGAGCGGGCCGGGTGCAAAACGTCGGCTCTGATCCAGCGCGCAAGCGACATTTCGTGGCAGGATTTCGAAGGAATCAGCTCCCTCGGCCTGACAGCAGGTGCATCTGCGCCCGAGACTCTGGTAGAGGAAATCATCGGCGCGTTTGCGGAACGTTTTGACGTCACGGTCGAGACGGTACGCACCGCCGAAGAGACGATTGCCTTCAACCTGCCGCGGGAGCTGCGAGACGTGACCGTTTCCACCAGGGCGGCCAACGGATAACGCCATGGCTGTTTATACCGAAGTGACCGATGAGGAACTCAACGACTTCATCGGCGGTTATGATGTTGGCCGGCTGTTGTCTTTCAAGGGCATTGCCGAAGGCGTCGAGAACAGCAACTTTCTCGTTCACACGGACAAGGCCTCGTTCATCCTGACGCTTTATGAAAAGCGCGTAAATCCGGACGATCTGCCCTATTTTCTCAATCTCCTGCAACACCTGGCCGGCAAGGGCCTGTCATGCCCGACACCGGTGGCCTCGCGCTCTGGCGACCTGCTTGGCACGCTGGCAGGCCGTCCCGCCGCCCTCGTAACCTTTCTGGAAGGCATGTGGGTCAAACGTCCGCGCGCCGACCATTGCGCCGAACTCGGCAAGGCCATGGCTGAACTCCATATTGACGGTTCGGACTATGATGGCTTCCGCAGGAATGCGCTTGATGTCAGTGGCTGGCGACCGCTGTTCGACCAGTGCGGTGCGCGCAGTGACACGGTGCTTGACGGCCTTGGCGCAGAGATCGGACAGGAACTCGATCATCTGGAGAAGGTCTGGCCGGGCGAGCTGCCCGCCGGTGTCATTCACGCCGATCTTTTTCCGGACAACGTCTTTTTCCTCGGCAACGAGCTGTCCGGCCTGATCGATTTCTATTTCGCCTGCAATGATGCCTTTGCCTATGACGTTGCGATCTGCCTGAACGCCTGGTGTTTCGAACAGGACCTGTCCTTCAATGTCACCAAGGCCAAGGCCCTGCTGAAGGGCTACAGCGCCGTGCGGCCGCTCACACCTGCTGAATATGACGCATTGCCGACCCTGTGCCGCGGGGCGGCGCTGCGCTTCCTGCTGACCCGGCTTTACGACTGGCTGAGCGTGCCGGAAGGTGCACTGGTAACTCCGAAAGACCCCATGGAATACGTCAAGAAGCTGCGCTTTCACCAGAGCGTCCTGTCGGCAGAAGCCTACGGATTGGCCCGATGAGCGACGACAACCGCGTCACGATCTATACAGACGGCGCCTGTTCCGGCAATCCGGGACCGGGCGGCTGGGGCGTCATCCTGCGCTTTGGTGCGCATGAAAAGGAACTCCAGGGCGGCGAAGCGGAAACCACGAACAACCGCATGGAACTGACTGCCGCGATCGAGGCACTCAACGCGCTCAAGCGCCCCTGTGCGATCGACCTCTACACGGACAGCACCTATGTGCGCAGCGGCATTCGCGAGTGGCTCGCGGGCTGGAAACGGAAGAACTGGCGCACCTCGCAGAACAAACCTGTTAAAAACGCTGACCTGTGGCAAGCCCTTGACGCAGCGAGGGAACGCCACGACGTCACCTGGCACTGGGTCAAGGGCCATGCAGGCCATCCGGACAATGAACGCGCAGATGAGCTGGCGCGCGCCGGTATGGCCCCTTATAAGGGCGGCGGATAACCCAAGGATCCTGTCTGCAAGCAGAGGGAACTGAGTGAGACTTTTCTGGCGTTCCGGTCCGGCTTCACCGCGCATGATCATGCCCGATCTTGCGGGCAAGGTGCTGATCATGGCGAACCCCACGTCGGGCGGCTACAACGCCGAGTTTCTGGACGATGTCCGAAAACGTCTGGAAGATCTTGGCTGCAAAACGGAAATCCGGCTGACGCGGCATGCAGGCGAGATCGGCGAACTGTGCTCCGATCCGGACCTGTGCGTGCGGACCCTTGTCATCGCGGGCGGCGACGGCTCGATCAACGAAGCACTGACCGGTTTTCAGGATCACCCCGATCCGCCGCAGCTGGCCGTCATCCCCTTCGGGACTGCCAATGTGCTGGCTCTGGAACTGGGCCTGCCGCGCAATCCAAGAGCGATCGCCGAGTTGATCTTTCAGGGCAAGACCCGGCCGCTTCATTTCGGCCTGGCCAACGGGCGCCCCTTCGTGCTGATGGCCTCAACCGGCTTTGATGCCGAGGTCGTGCATGCCGTGCCGCTGACCCTGAAACGGCGCTTCGGCAAGCTTGCCTATGTCATCACCGCGCTCAAGACCGGTCTCCGCCGCAAGAGTGCCGAGCTCAAGATCGAGCTGGACGGTGCCTGCCTGGCAGGGAAATTCGCCGTTGCCAGCAATGCGCGCCACTATGGCGGACCATTTGTCATCTGTCCGGGCGGCGCCACGGATCCCGGTTTGCACATGCTGGTCCTGGAAAGAGACGATCCGTGGTCGTCCTTCTGTTACGGCATTGCCCTTCTGCTCGGACGGATCCACAAGGCGCGCGGTGCGTCCGTCACGCCATTCCAGCGCGCGCGCATTTCGGCAAAAGATCATGTGGCCGCCCAGGTCGACGGCGACCCCTTCGGCGCCACGCCGCTTGAGATCCGGCAGACGGACAAGACAGTGCCGATCCTGGTGCCCTGAGGGGCAGCCAGTTGCAAGAAATTCGTAATCTCGACTGCATCCGCTCTCCTCGTCATTGCAGGGCTTGCCCCTGCAATCCATGCCGTTGCCTTGCCCCAGCAATGCCCAAGCGATTGAAAGGGAAACGGCATGGATCCCATGGTCAAGCCATGGGATGACGCATAAGAGGTGGTCCTTGTCGGCAGATACGCTGGCTCTCTGGACTACCAGAGCACTTCCCGGTCAGATTGGTTCATTCTGCCGAGGCTGGATTGGTTCAAGGTCAAGGACGTTGGCGAAGATCGTGCTGGCCGCACGCTCGAGGCAACTTCCGCTGGCATTGGGCCAAACCGGCCCGGCCCTTTGGGTTTGTGTCTGGCGGACACCTGCTTTGTCGGGCCGCTTGCCCATAGCCCCGCTATGGACTGCACGTCCCTCCGCGCGGATCGTCTCGCCAGACTTCAAACAGAATGAGCCAATCTGAGCGGGAAGTGCTCTAGAGAGCACCGCTCTCTAACTCAAGCCGTTTCCGCCGCCTCTGCCGGCATCTTGCGCAGGAGCCTTGTGGCCTCGTTGGCGGACATGGCCTCGCCGAAGAAGAAGCCCTGCGCGTATTCGCAGCCGAGCTGGTAGAGCTCCAGCGCGTCGTTTTCGCTCTCCGCGCCTTCCGCCACCACCGACATGCCGAGATCGTGCCCCATGGCCACCATGGTTCTCAAAAGGACAGGCCGCGCGGACGAACTGTTCGGCTTCACAAAGGACTGGTCGATCTTGATCGTGTCGAACGGGAAACGCTGCAGATAGGACAGCGACGAATGACCTGTGCCGAAATCATCCAGCGACAGGCCTGCCCCAAGGCCGCGCAGGCGTTCCAGCACCTTGGCGGAATATTCCGGATTGGACATGACCAGAGATTCGGTCAGTTCCAGCTTCAGCGTGCCCGGCACCACCGATGTGCGGGACAGAACCGCCTTCACATCATTGATCAGGTCCTGTTTCAGGAGCTGACGGGACGACAGGTTGACCGAGGCAAAAAGCGGCCGCGGCAGCGGGAATTCACGCTGCCAGAAGGCCAGCTGCTGCGCGCCCTTATCGAGCATGTACATGCCGAGCTCGTTGATCAGGCCGGACTGTTCCGCGACGGGAATGAATTCCGAGGGGGAAATCTTCCCGCGTTTCGGGTGGTTCCAGCGGGCCAGAACCTCGAACCCGGCAACCGCCTGGTCTTCCAGACGAATGATCGGCTGGAAGAAAACGCCAAGCGTTTCCTTCTTGATCGCCTCGCGCAGGTCGGCTTCCAGGTCGACGATGTTCTTGTCGAGCGGGCGCAGGATCGGCCGGAACACTTCCTGGCGGTCCCCGCCGAGGCGCTTGGCATGGTTCAGTGCGATCTCGGCATTGGTGAGCATGTCCTCCACGCCCTGCTTGCCGCCTTCGTAAAAGGCAATGCCGACGGAGCAGGTCAGGAAGATCTCGCGGTCGCCGAAAGTGATCGGGGCCCTGACGGCCTTGCGCAGGGCATCCGCCAGCGCAACGATCCGGTCCGGTTCCTGTTCAGACAGAAGCACAAGGCCATATTGGTCGCCCGACAGGCGGCCAAGCGTGTCCTGCTGGCCGATCAGGCGGCCGAGACGCCGGGCAACGGTGAGCAGAATACTGTCGCCAGCCGACAGGCCGATGCTGTCATTGACCTGTTTGAACCGGTCGAGATTGAGCACCAGGATCGTCGGCTTGGCCGTCTCTTCCGCCTTGGCGCGCACCACGCTGGTGCGCAGCCGGTCGACGAACAGTTCCCGGTTCGGCAGGCCGGTCAGATTGTCGTGGACGGCATCATGCAGCAGGCGTTCTTCGGCGGTGCGCTCCTCGGTCACGTCGAGCAGCGTGCCGACGCAGCGGATCACTTCGCCATCGGAGCCGATGATCGGCCGGGCACGCAGGCGGAACCAGCGGAAATGCCCGTCTTCGGAGCGCAGGCGGAACGTCTGCATGACCTTGCCGCGCCGCTGGTCGATCACGGCATCGAGCGTCGCCCGGAACCGGTCCCTGTCCTGCGGGTGCAGGATGTCGAGCCAGTCGCGTGCCGGTCCTTCGAGCGTGCCGCGTTTCAGGTTCAGGAGATCCTCGACTTCATTGCCGGTGTAGATGCGGTCGCGGTCGATGTCCCAGTCCCAGATGATGTCACCGGCCCCAGTCAGCGCCAGCGCCTTGCGTTCGATGTCGGAGATCAGGCCTTGTGCGATCGCGCCGCCAGCAAAGGCGTGCTGCATCACCGTGAAGCCGATCAGCAGCACGATCAGAACGAGACCGCCGCCAAGCGCCGGCTGGACGATGTCGTTGGAGAGATAACCGGTAATTGTCATCGCCGCGCCCACCAGCCAGGCGATCAGGAGACACCAGGTCGGGATCAGAAGGATCGCGCGGTCATAGTGCTGGAAGGCCAGGACGGCGATGGTGACGAAACCGAGCAGCCCGATGACGGCAAGCGACAAACGGGCAATGCCGGAGGCAACCGACGGATCCCAGACAGCGACCCCGAGAAGACCCAGGATCAGGATCAGCGTGGTCAGCGCCAGATGGGAATAGTGGATGTTCCAGCGATTGAGGTTCAGATAGGCATAGAGGAAGATGATCAAGCTCGCCGCCAGCATGACCTCGGCGCAGGCCCTTGCCAGCTGACTGCCGCCGCCTTCCAGATTGAAGACCATGCCCCAGAAGCCGAAATCGATGCACAGATAGGCCAGGACCGACCAGGCAAGAGCTGCGGTCGCGGGAAACATCACCGTTCCCTTGACCACGAACAGGATGGTCAGGAACAGCGCCAAGAGGCCGGAGATGCCCAGGATGATGCCCCGGTAAAGCGTATAGGCGTTGACCGTTTCCTCGTAGACATCCGGTTCCCAGATCCGGATTTCCGGCAGATTGGGTGTCGTCAGCTCGGCCACGAAAGTCACAATCGATCCCGGATCGAGCGTCACCAGGAAGACGTCGGCTTCCAGGCTCTTTTGCCGTTCGGGCGCGATGCCCTGGCTGGGCGTGATTGCCGCGATGCGGGAAGAGCCGAGGTCTGGCCAGAACAGATCCGAGCCGGCCAGCTTGTAATTGGGGGCAACGATCAGGCGGTCGATCTGGTTGTCGCTGGTGTTGGCCAGCGCAAAGACCACCCAGTTGGTATTGGCGCCATCGCGCGAGGGCACCTCGATGCGGCGGACGATGCCATCCGCACCGGGGGCTGTGGAGACCTGAAGACGCGTGCCGGCATCCCGGTGAAACTCAACGGAATTGGTGATATCGAGCGCCTCGATATCGATCGGCACGGGGATCGGTTCAAGTGCCCTGGCGGGCAGTGCCGCGGCCAGCGTCACCACCATAAACGACATGGCAATAACGATGTTGGCCAGCACGTTGCGGGCAGTATCCGGTCTCAGAAATGACATGAGGCGAAGAACTACCGGGTTGTGGCGCATGTCACAAGAATTCTTTCAAGATTCCCTCGACGCTCGGAGCGACTTTTGCGGGCCGCGACGCATGGTCTTCCGCCAAACAGGCAAACAGCAGGTGATCCTGCCAGGACCCGTTAATCAACAGATAGTTGCGCGCATAGCCTTCCCGCTGAAACCCGGCATTTTCGAGGAGACGGATGGACGGCATGTTTGTCGGCAAACAGGCCGCCTCGATGCGGTGAAGGTTCAAAACGTCGAAACAAAACGGCAGGATCATGGCGACGGCCGCCGACATGTGCCCTTTTCCCGAATGACGCTCGCCCATCCAGTAGCCAAGTGTCGCAGTCTGGCTGACACCACGGCGGATGTTGCTGAGGGTCAGCCCGCCAAGTATTTCATCCGTCTTCGCCCGGAACAGCAGGAACGACAGGCTCCGACCTTCCTTCCGGTCCCTGGCATACCGGCGCAATCGCCGGCGAAACCCGGTCTTGGTCAGATCGTCGGAGGGCCAAAGCGGCTCCCAGGGTTTGAGAAATGTCCGGCTTTCCTCGCGCAGAGCGGCCCAGGGCTTGAAGTCATACATGATCGGCGGGCGCAGATAATATCCGCCCGCCTCGATCAGCAATTCGGCATCTGGTGATGCTCCCGGACGTAGCAGCGCCATGCCCCCGCTCTCCGCCTTTTCAAGGATCCGTTGCGACGCGCACGGATCTTACATGGATGCTGCCCGCAGAACTGGGCCTTGCTGCAGGCGGTCCGCGAGTTCGCTTCTGGTCATGATACCCTCAACCGGGCCGATCGCAGTCAGGGTCGGCTCGGTTCCCACAAATGTTTCCTGAGCGACCCGACGCAGATCCGCCGCGGTGACGGCTTCGATCTTGCTGGAAATCTCGTCCGGATCAAGCACCCGGCCATGAACAAGGATCTGACGGGCGATCTGACCGGCCCGGGCGGCCGGGCTCTCAAGTGCCATCATCAGGCCAGCACGGATCTGGGCGCGCGAACGGGCGACCTCTTCATCCGTGATCGTTTGCGTCGCCGAGATCAGCTCGCCGACGATCATCGGCATCAGCGCGCCAAGATCTTCCTGGCTGGTGGCCGCGTGCAGACCGAAAAGACCCGTGTCGGAAAATGCCCAGTGGAAGCTGTAGATCGCATAACACAGACCGTGCTTTTCCCGGATTTCCTGGAACAGCCTGGACGACATGCCACCGCCCAGCACGGAGGCAAGGATCTGGATCGCATAATAGTCCTGGGACTTGTAAGGCCGACCTTCGAAACCGATCAGCACCTGGGCTTCCATCAGTTCCTTCGGCCGAAGCGTCTCGCCGCCGCAATAGTTGGCCGCCGCTTCCGTCGCCGCCTGCTCACCGCTGAACCCGCCGAATTTCTCGCGCGCCAGCGCAACGAGATCGTCATGATCGACTGCGCCTGCCGCAGCCAGAACCATGTCGGGCGCCCGGTACCGTTCGCCAAGATAGGTGTTCAGCGCATCCCGGTTGAAGCCCTGGACCGTCTCCGGCGTGCCCAGGATCGGCCGGCCGATGGCCTGATCCGGCCACGCGGTTTCCTGAAAGAGGTCAAACGCCTGATCTTCCGGGGAATCGTTGGCAGCTCCGATCTCCTGAAGGATCACGTGCTGTTCCCGGGTCAGTTCCTGTGCGTCAAAGGTCGAGTTCTGCAGGATATCGGCCAGGATATCGACGGCAAGCGGCGCGTCTTCGGCCAGAATGCGGGCATAATAGTTGGTATGTTCGATGCTGGTGGACGCGTTGAGTTCCCCTCCGACAGCTTCGATCTCTTCCGCAATGCCACGCGCTGTCCGGGTCTTCGTACCCTTGAAAGCCATGTGTTCCAGAAGATGGGTGATGCCGTTCTGGTCGACGGTCTCCGCGCGCGACCCTGTGCGCACCCAGACGCCAAGCGCCGCCGTTTTCAGATAGGGCATCTGGTCGGTCACGACCGTCATCCCGTTTTCCAGGACCGTTGTTTTTACATTCATATAGTTACACCCCAGCGGTGACGGCCCGGGCGTGTTCTTCGATGAAATGTTCCACCACACCCTGCTCGGCAGCCAATACCTGCTGACGCTCCTCCGCAGTCATCATGTCTTTCAAGTTTTCAGGCAGTTCCGGCCGCATCCCGGCGGCTTTTTCCACGGCATCCGGGAATTTCGCCGGATGCGCCGTTCCGAGCACCACCATCGGCGCCGATCCGTCGTCATGAGCCTTGGCGACATGCACCCCGATCGCCGTGTGCGGATCCAAGAGGTAGCCTGCCTCGCGCCAGGTCTCGGCAATGGTTGCCGTCGTCTCGTCCTCGTCGCAGCGGCCGGCTCCAAAGACCGCCCGCATGGCTTCAAGCGGTTCGGCGTCGATGGCAAAGCTGCCCGACTGGTTCAGCTGGTTCATCATGCGCCGGATTGACTCCCCGTCACGGCCACAGACTTCAGACAGGAGCCGTTCGAAATTGGAAGACACCTGGATGTCCATGGACGGGGAAATCGTGGGCTTAACGCCCTTCTTCTCGTAGCGACCGGTCTCCAGCGTGCGCGCCAGGATGTCATTGACATTGGTCGCAACAACGAGCTTTTCGACCGGCAGCCCCATCTGCATGGCGGCATAGCCGGCAAAGATGTCGCCAAAGTTTCCGGTCGGCACCGTGAAGGAGATTTTCCGATGCGGCGCGCCGAGCGCTGCACCAGCCACGAAGTAATAGACGATCTGTGCCAGGATCCGCGCCCAGTTGATCGAGTTGACCCCGGAGAGCGCCACCCGGTCACGGAAGGAGAAATGGTTGAACATGCCTTTGACGATGGCCTGACAATCGTCGAAGTTGCCGGTCAGGGCCAGCGCATGAACATTGTCTTCCGTCGGTGTCGTCATCTGACGCCGCTGGACATTGGAAACACGCCCGTCCGGAAACAGGATGAAGATGTCGCTCCGCTCGCGGCCGCGGAAGGCTTCAATAGCCGCGCCACCCGTATCGCCGGACGTCGCGCCGACAATGGTCGCGCGCAGCCCGCGCTCGCTCAGGACATGGTCCATCATGCGGCCAAGCAGCTGCATGGCAACGTCCTTGAACGCCAGCGTCGGGCCGTGAAACAGTTCGAGGATGAATGTGTTCGCGCCGGTCTGAACCAGCGGCGTCACGGCCGGATGACGGAAGCCGGCATAGGCTTCGTCGATCATGCCTTTCAGCACATCTTCGGCAATCGCGTCACCGACAAACGGGCGGATGACTTCCAGGGCAACGTCCTGGTAGGACTTGCCGGCAAAGGAAGCGATCGTGTCAGCGTCGAATTGCGGCCAGGTTTCAGGAAGATAGAGACCACCGTCGCGCGCAAGTCCCTGTAGCAGGACATCCGAAAATTCCAGAACCGGGGCTTCTCCCCGCGTGCTGCTGTATTTCACCGCGCAACTTCCCTTTGTTTGTTCGTTGCGGGACGCTTGCCGCCCCCTGCCTGTCGGCCAGACCTTCAGACTACTTGAAACCCGGCAGATTTGAAACAATACATGCCATTCATGCGACTTACGCGCCATAACATTCAAGCGCAAGTCGCTTTTGGCTAAAATGATGACCGTATGGGAACAGGAAAGCGCTGCCGCGTCTGGTCCTAGGCGTGGCCCGCGTCCGAGAACAGCATGGCCGGGTCGATGCCGAGCGATCCGAGCGCCCGGTGCCACTTGGAACCTGAATCGGTGTCAAACAGAATGTCCGGGTCAGCGGGCGCCGTCAGCCAGCCGTTGGACTGGATCTCGGTTTCCAGTTGTCCAGGCCCCCAGCCGGCATAACCAAGCGCAAGCATGGCCTGGGCCGGGCCATCCCCCTGTGCCAGAGCACGCAGGATTTCCAGGGTTGCCGTCAGGCAGATGCCGTTGTCGATACTCAGCGTGGACTGGTTGAGCATGAAGTCGTCGCTGTGCAGCACAAAGCCGCGTTCGACCTCGACAGGTCCGCCCTTGTGGACATTCATGTCGCGAATTTGCGGCGGAAGGCGAATGGCACTCTCGTCGTTGACGATATCCAGTTGAATGAGCAGCTCTTCCAGGGAGAGATGTCGCGCCACCTGGTTGACCACCAGGCCCATCGCGCCCTGCTCGGAATGCGAACACATGTAAATCACGGAATGTTCGAACCGGCTGTCTGCCATGCTCGGCATCGCAATCAGAAACTGTCCCTCAAGGGTGTCTGTTGCTTCGGTTCCTGCCATGCGTACCTCGTACTTGGTTGGCGCCCTCTGCCTGCCATCAAGCATAACTCCATTGCCGGGCTTTGTTAACGGCTCTTTGGGGACAAGCGGCCTTTCGTCTTCACATCGCCGTCACAAGGTTATGACCCTCCAGAACCTTCTTGACCGATGACGCTTGCCTGAAACTCGTGTAGCAAGATGACATGAAAAGACTGACCGCCATCTTCGTTGCGTTTGTGAGCTTCCTGCCAGCCGCCGCTCAGGCTGCCATGACCGACTGGACCGAAGTGAAGGGGGGCGCCGTCCGCCTGATCGCCGCCGGTCCATCGGAGGGTGGCCGTTATCTCGCCGGGCTGGAGTTTCTGCTGGAGCCGGGCTGGCACACCTATTGGCGCCACCCCGGCGAATCCGGTATTCCGCCGCAAATCTCGTTTCATGGCAGTTCCAATCTGAAGGCCGTGGAGGTGCTCTACCCGGCTCCCGAGCGCTACAGCGACGGTTTTTCGGAATCGATCGTCTATCACGACGGCATCGTTCTGCCGCTTCGGATCGAAGCGGAAGATGTGGACCGGCCCGTCTCCGTGTCCATCGACCTGTTCTTCGGTGTCTGCAGCGATATCTGCGTCCCTGGCGATGCGACCATGACACTCGAACTTGGTCCGCAAAGCGAACAGGACGCCCTGGCGGAACGCCTGATCGAGCGGGACCTGGACGCTGTCCCCGCCCCTCAGGGCTCAGCTGGACACGAGCAGCTGCAGGTAACTTCGGTCGCCCTGGACCCGTCCGGCTCGCTTCGCATCGAGGCCGAAACCGGCGACATTGCTGGCCCCGATCTCTTCGCGGCCGGGCCGGAAGGATCCTTTATCGGTCTGCCCAAACCGGCCGAAAACGCCAGTGGCACGTCGGTCTGGACGCTCTCCACCAAGGGGCTTGCCACCACACCGGAGGATCAGACCCTCAGGCTCGTCCTGACAGCCGGCGATCAAGCGGTGGAACATCTTGTCCCCATCCACCCGGACTGGGTTCGCTGACCGGCCTCACTCTCCTTTCACGCGCAGAAATTGCCGCTCACTCTCTCGACGCGCCCGGGCAAACGCCCTATCTGTGCTGCGGGCTGCCATTCTCGCGCAGCCGGTCAGACAAGGGACTGTTGCTATGACACTTAAGGTTGGGGACCGCCTTCCGGAGGCCACTTTCAATATCATGACCGGCGACGGGCCCGGCGAACTCAAGACCGGCGACCTGACGGCCGGCAAGACCGTGGTTCTGTTCGGCGTTCCGGGTGCGTTCACCCCGACCTGCCACATGAACCACCTGCCCGGCTTTGTCGAACATGCCGAAACCCTCAAGGGCAAGGGCGTTGACGAGATCGCCGTGGTCTCGGTCAATGACGTCTTTGTCATGGACGCCTGGAAAAAGGCCTCGAATGCCGGCGACAGCGTGACTTTCCTGTCCGACACCGCTGCCGGTTTCGTTGACGCGGCCGGGCTTGGCCTCGGGCCGGCACCGATCTTCGGTCACCTGCGGTCACAGCGGTTCGCCCTGATTGCCAAGGACGGCGAAGTCACGTTCCTTGCCGTGGAAGAAAGCCCGGGCGAAGCCACCAAGACCGGCGCCGCCGCAATCCTGGAAGCACTCGGCTAAGACGCTTTGGCCAGCCTCCTATTGGAAGGGCCCTCAGGGGCCCTTTTTCATGTCGGAAACGACAGCAAGAGCGCCCGGCATCGATCCGAGATAGGCCTGGCCCACTCGGTCTATTGCGCACGCCGACGTGGCCACAAAACGCTTGCGGAGTAGGTCAGGTAGACGCCGATCAGCGTTGCAGCCAGACCGAACCAGGTCAGGGCGTATCCCAGATGGTCGTTCTTGAACTGGACAATGGTCTCTCCGGCCTGCGGGAGGCCTGACGCCGGCGTGAATTCGACATCTAGATCGACGCTGTAGGGGGCAAGCTTTTCCGGTGCGATATCTAGGACCTCGCCCATGGCCTGCGTGTCGCGCGCAAACCAGAGCCCCTCACTCGGTGCCGGCGTCGTCCAGTTTGGTTTTTCGCTCAGGCGCAGCAGGCCCGTAAGACGCAATGTGCCGACTGGTGACTTTGCAAGCCGTTGACCCGCTGCCGGATCGAGATCCTGCGGAATGAACCCGCGGTTGATCAGGACAACCCAGCCGTCCTCCGTCTCGAAAGGTGCGTAGACCAGCCGTCCCGGACCACCGATGGCTCCGACCGGCTTGTTGAGGGCCGTGTAATAATAGACGGCCCCGTCGAGAAAGCGGCCGCTCAGCGCGACGTGCCGATAATCGTCTTCCAGAGCCATGCCAGACCAGGCCACGGGACCTGGGGCGTCCACAGGGGCCGCCGACACCCCGGCTTCCACCTGTTCGATGAGCTTTTCCTTCCAGGCCAGCCGGTCCAGCTGCCAGAAACCCAGATTGAACAGGATGGCGAGCGCCACGGCAGTCGCGAGTGTCGGAAAAAGCAGTTTGCGCATGGGCGCCTTGTCCTGGTTTTCTGAACGGGTCATTCCGAACCGTCGTCCAGACGTCCCTCTTCCGCCTGGTGGCGGAACTGCAGCGCAATCATCAGTCCCTTGAGAGGACGCAGGACGAGGCCCGCCAGCAGAACCGTCAACGGCAGCCAGAGCAACAGGTGCAGCCAGATGGGCGGCTGGAAGGAAAGTTCGACAAAGAGAACCAGGCCAACAACGACAAAACCAACCAGCATGATCACGAAGACGGCCGGACCGTCGCCGCTGTCCGCAAAGGAATAATCCAGACCGCAGGACAGGCAAGACTTCTTCACGCTGAGGAAGCCGTCAAACAGGTTCCCCTGACCACAGCGAGGGCATTTGCCTGACAGCCCCGCGGTAACCGGATTGACCGGCGGGAAATGCGCCTTGTCTTCCATCCTGCGACATCCCTTCTTCAAAAGTGAAAACGCCCGGTCCGTTGTCCGGACCGGGCGTTGATCTGCCGATTGGGCAGGTCCTTAGTGAGCGGCCGGTGTGCCTGCGCCCCAGATGTAGATCGAGACGAACAGGAACAGCCAGACAACGTCAACGAAGTGCCAGTACCAGGCAGCGGCTTCAAAGCCGAAATGCTTCTGGACAGTCATCTGGCCCATCATGGCACGGACCAGGCAGACGACCAGGAAGATCGTGCCGACAATCACGTGGAAGCCGTGGAAACCGGTCGCCATGAAGAAGGTCGCGCCATAGATGTTGCCGCTGAAGTCGAAAGCCGCGTGCGAATACTCGTAGCCCTGGACGAAGGAGAACAGGATGCCGAGCAGGACGGTCAGCGTCAGACCCCATTTCAGGCCTTCGCGGTCATCGTGCAGCAGAGCGTGGTGGGCCCAGGTGACGGTGGTGCCGGAGCAGAGCAGGATCAGGGTGTTGAGCAGCGGCAGGTGCCAGGGATCGAAGGTGGCGATGCCATCCGGCGGCCAGTGACCACCCGTTGCCTCGACGCGGGCAAACTGGATCGCCTCGCCGGCATAGAGCGACGCATCGAAATAGGCCCAGAACCAGGCAACGAAGAACATCACTTCGGAGGCGATGAACAGCAGCATGCCATAGCGCAGGTGCAGGGAGACAACGCGCGTGTGGTGACCGGCAAGCGATTCGCGAACCGTGTCACGCCACCAGCCGAACATCACGTAAAGGACGATCAGCAGGCCGACGGCAAACAGGCCCCAGCCGGTGAGGTTCATGCCGAGCAGCACGAATTCGGTGCCGTTGGCGTATTTCATGAAGCCGATGGCGCCAAGCGCCATGATGAACGCACCAATGGATGCGATGAACGGCCACGGACTTGGATCCACCAGGTGGTAGTCGTGATTAGCGGTATGTGCCTCAGCCATCGGCAAGCTCCCCAAAGACAGTCATTTCATGCACGTTGCCGTGCAAATCGCTTACAAATTCGTTTCAGTCTCGGCCGCGTCGGCCCTTGCTGCAACAGGACGTTCCGGTTGTTCTACCGGGAAGAAGGTGTAGGACAAAGTGATTTCCTTCACTGATTTCAGCTCCGGATCCTTGTCCATTTCCGGGTCGACGAAGAAGACGACCGGCATTTCGACGGTTTCACCGCTTTTCAGCGCCTGCTCGGTGAAGCAGAAGCAGTCCAGCTTGTTGAAGTAGGCGCCGGCGGTTGGCGGCGACACGTTAAACGTGGACGTTCCGACCGTCGTGTTCTCACTGACATTGGTCGCGACATAGGCCAGCTGCGCGGTTTCACCCATCTTGAGCGTCACGGACCGCTGCTCCGGCTTGAAGGACCACGGCAGGCTGTGGTTGACGTTGCCGTCAAAGCGAACGGTGATCTTGCGGTCGATCACGACATCGCTGGCAGCTTCGGCCACCTGGGTCGTGCCACCAAATCCGGTAACGCGGCAGAACAGATCGTAGAGCGGCACAGCGGCGTAGGAAGCCCCGATCATCAGGGAAAAAATGCCGACGCAGGTCACCGCGAGCTTGCGGTTGCGGCGGGCAAGATCCTTGCTGGTATCCATCTCCGTCACGGTATCCTTCCTCAAAGCGCCCGGTCCATCACTTCAGGCCCGAGCTTGATGATGGTGACCACGTAAAAAAGAATGACGAGTGCCGCGAGAGCCAGGGCAATCGCAACAGAGCGCGACCTGCGCTTTTTCTTCTGCTCTTCGGTCAGAGCAATACCCTTGTCGTCTTCCGCCATCATGCAATCACCCCGGCAAGCAGGCTTTCGCCGAGCAGCAAAGCAAACAGCATGAACAGGTAGAAGATCGAGAATTTGAACAGGCGCCAGCAGGCTGCCTTGGCCACGTCGCCCTCACGCTTGCGCCAGATGTCCGCGGCAAGTGCGAGGAAGATCAGACCGAGGACCGTGGAAGCGACGCCATAAAAGGGGCTCGCAAAACCCAGCAGGTAGGGCGCAACGCCAACCGGTGCCAGCAGAACCGAATAGGCGAGAATGTGGTGCCGGGTGCTGGTCTCACCGGCCACCACCGGCAGCATCGGAACCTTGGCAGCCGTATAGTCGCCATTCTTGACGAGCGCGAGCGCCCAGAAATGCGGTGGCGTCCACATGAAGATGATCAGGAAGAGGACAAAACTTTCCAGGCTGACAGTGCCTGTCACGGACGCCCAGCCGATCATCGGAGGAAAGGCGCCAGCAGCGCCGCCGATCACGATGTTCTGCGGTGTCGAACGCTTCAGCCACATCGTGTAGACGATGACGTAGAAGAAGATGGTGAAGGCAAGGAAGGCGCCAGCAAACCAGTTGACCAGAAGGCCCAGGGTGACAACCGAGCCGATGGACAGCGTCACGCCGAAGGCCAGCGCTTCGTCAGGCGTGATCTTGCCGGCCGGGATCGGCCGTTTGCGGGTACGCGACATGATCTCGTCTATGTCGGCGTCGTACCACATGTTGAGCGCACCGGACGCACCGGCACCGATGGCAATACACAGGATCGCGACCGCGCCCAGGACGGGATGCACGGTGCCCGGTGCCAGCATCAGACCGACAAAGGCGGTGAAGATCACCAGGGACATCACACGCGGTTTCAGGAGCGCCACATAGTCGCTCACCGATCCCATTCCGCCGTTCCAGACGGCACTGTCCTGGCTCAAATTGTCCTGGCGCTCAACGAGCGACATGGGCGCGTCCTTCGAATTCTTGTTTCTGTCTGCGGTCTTGCCGCATCCGGGTGCACAGCCCGGCAGAGTTTCTTGAAAGTCTGCACCGCGCCGGTTCCGGCGCGGTGCAAATCAGCAAGGGAGGCATTTCCTCCCGCCACGCATTACTTGATGCGCGGCAGCGTTTCGAACTGGTGGAACGGCGGCGGAGAAGACAGGGTCCACTCCAGGGTCGTCGCTCCTTCGCCCCACGGATTGTTGCCAACCGCGCGCTTCTTGGAGAAGGCTTCAACGATGCCGAACAGGAACACCAGGACCGCGAAGGCCGAGATGTAGGATCCGATCGAAGACACGTAGTTCCAGCCGGCCAGCGCATCCGGGTAGTCGGCATAGCGGCGCGGCATACCGTTCAGGCCCAGGAAGTGCTGTGGGAAGAACACGAGGTTCACGCCGACAAAGGTGATCCAGAAATGGGCCTTGCCGATGGTCTCGTTGTACATGTAACCGAACATTTTCGGGAACCAGTAGTACCAGGCCGCGAAGATCGCGAACACGGCGCCCAGCGACAGCACGTAGTGGAAGTGAGCCACGACGTAGTAGGTGTCGTGGAACGCGCGGTCGAGACCGGCGTTGGCCAGCTGCACACCCGTCACACCACCGACGGTGAACAGGAAGATGAAGCCGATTGCCCAGACCATCGGGGTCTTGAACTCGATGGATCCGCCCCACATCGTCGCGATCCAGGAGAAGATCTTCACCCCGGTCGGAACCGCGATCACCATGGTGGCAGCCACGAAGTAGGCCTGCGTCTCGGAGGACATGCCGACGGTGTACATGTGGTGTGCCCACACGATGAAGCCGACGACGCCAATGGCGACCATGGCATAGGCCATGCCGAGGTAACCGAAGATCGGCTTGCGGGCAAAGGTGGAGATGATGTGGCTGATGATGCCGAAGCCCGGCAGGATCAGGATGTACACTTCCGGGTGACCGAAGAACCAGAACAGGTGCTGGAACAGGATCGGGTCACCGCCGCCGGACGGCGTGAAGAAAGTCGTGCCGAAGTTACGGTCGGTCAGCAGCATGGTGATGGCGCCCGCCAGAACCGGCAGGGACAGCAGCAGCAGGAAGGCGGTGATCAGAACGGACCAGGCGAACAGCGGCATCTTGTGCAGGGTCATGCCCGGCGCACGCATGTTGAAGATGGTCGTGATGAAGTTGATCGCACCCAGGATGGACGATGCACCGGCAACGTGCAGCGCCAGGATCGCCAGATCCATTGCCGGGCCTGGCTGACCGGAGGTGGACAGCGGCGGATAGATAGTCCAGCCACCACCAACACCATAGCCACCCGGAGGGCCTTCAACGAACAGCGACAGCAGCAGCAGCAGGAATGCCGGCGGCAGCAGCCAGAACGAGATGTTGTTCATGCGCGGGAACGCCATGTCCGGCGCACCGATCATGATCGGCACGAAGTAGTTGGCGAAGCCGCCGATCATGGCCGGCATGACCATGAAGAAGATCATGATCAGACCGTGAGCGGTGGTGAACACGTTGAACATGTGTGCATTGGCGAAGATTTGCATCCCCGGCTCCTGCAGCTCCATCCGCATGCCAACGCTGAGCGCGCCGCCAACGATCCCCGCGAAGATCGCGAAGTAGAGATACAACAGGCCAATGTCTTTGTGGTTGGTCGAATAGACCCACCGGCGCCATCCATAGGGATGGTCATGTGCCGCATGTGCTTCGGTCGCAGCCATTTGGGGCTCCCTCTTTCAATCTTTTTCAGCGGCGCTGCGTGTCATCGCGCGCAATCGCCAATCAGGCTCGCCGCCGCGTTATTTCGCGGCGACGGAAATCTGCTCCAGTGCACCGGTGGCAGCGACCTTTTTCGAGGCGGCCACAGCGGCATAGAGTTGCTCGTTGGCGGTGTCCAGGTCGTCCTGTGCGGCCGTGGCCCAGGTCTGGAACTGCTCCTTGGAGACAACGCGCACAGCGATCGGCATGAAGGCGTGGTCCTTGCCGCACAGTTCGGAACACTGCCCGTAATAGACGCCTTCCTCGCGAGCGTGGAACCAGGTCTCGTTGAGGCGGCCCGGGATCGCATCGATCTTGACGCCGAAGGTCGGCATCGCGAAGGCGTGGATGACGTCTTCGGAAGTCACCTGCAGGCGGACGGTGGTGTCAACCGGGATCACCAGGTCGTAGTCGACGGCGAGGAGGCGGGGTACTTCGTTGATGCCGACACCGCGCGCTTCCGCGACAGCCTGACGATCTGCCAGATCAGCCTCGGGATCGGTCGAGCTGCCAACCATGATGGAGTCGAAATAGAGATCGCCCATGCCTTCGTCGGTATACTCGTAACCCCAGTACCACTGGTAGCCGGTGGCCTTGACGGTCATCTCGTATTCCGGAATGTCGAGTTGCTTGTACAGCAGGCGGAAGGACGGGATTGCAATCACGACCAGGATCAGGATCGGCACGACCGTCCAGACAATCTCGATCATCGTGTTGTGCGATGTCCGGGACGGAACCGGGTTGGCCTTGGCGCTGAAGCGCGTCATGCAGATCAGCAACAGCGCCAGAACGAACAGCGTGATGACGGTGATGATGATCAGCGTGAAGCTGTTGAACCACGTGATGTCATCCATCACGTCAGTAGTCGAGGCCTGAAACCCTAGCTGCCAGTCAGTGAAACCGGGTTCTGCTGCCAGGGCCGCCGTGGACGCTCCTGCAAATGTCGCAGCCACACCGGCCATAGTCATGAGACGCTTGAAGATTGCCTTCACGTCCGCGCTCCCTTCCCTCAGCCGCCAGTTCGGCGGCAAATGCATCAAATCCGGACTCAGATCCGGGCCAATCCGGTGCGGCAGTAGCGGGCTTGGCGCGACTGCGCAAGCTCAATCTGCTGCGTCCTGGCTTCTGGCCGGGTCATGAGAATGCCGGACTATAACCACAAACTCACATAAAGGGCGATGGGGACCATCGGGCAGAGCGGCGATGTGCCGCATCATCCCACCAACACCTTCGTGCCGCACAAAAACCACAAGAAACGCCGACCTGCAACGGAATTTCCAACTTTTCACAGGCCCCTGCCGGCCTTTGGCTTTTGACAAGGGTCAAGGACATGCCGATTTTCGACAAGAATTGCAATTAAACGTGGCGATCTTCGCCGGGCCGGACTGGAATCGCACGCCATCATGCGGCAATGTCTGCCCGGATCACATTCATGATTCGCTGAACAGGCCGTTTGCCCTTGGGCCGGCCGTGGCGGACCGGACATCGATTGACTGGAGGATTTCTTGTCAACCCAATTGCTGCAGTCCATTTCTGCCCGCCTGACCGGACGCTCAGGATCTTTCTTGACCAAAGTTGCTGCGCTCGCCGGGATCGCACTCGGAACGCTTGCGCAGGCACAGCTGCCCGCCCTCGCACAGGGAGAAGTGCGTTCGGCCCATGGCGACTGGCAGATGCGCTGTGACACCCCACCCGGCGCTACCGGCGAACAATGCGCGCTCATTCAGAACGTGACCGCCGCCGACCGTGAGAATGTCGGTCTCTCGGTGATCATTCTGAAGACTGCCGATCAGCAGGCCCGCATCCTGCGCGTGCTGGCGCCGCTTGGTGTGCTATTGCCCTCAGGCCTTGGCCTTCGGGTCGACAATGCCGATATCGGACGCGCCGGCTTCGTGCGCTGCCTGCCCAACGGCTGTATCGCGGAAGTCATTCTGGAAGACGATCTCCTGAACAAGCTTCAGTCCGGCGCCCAGGCAACCTTCATCATCTTCCAGACGCCGGAAGAAGGCATCGGCATTCCGATTTCACTGAACGGATTTTCAGCGGGTTTCGACGCCCTGCCCTGAACAATCGACAGATCAGCCCAAAGGAAAAGGCGCCGATCGGCGCCTTTTTTGTACCTGCCGCTATTCGGCGGCGGCGTCGTGCTCCCCCTTGGACACGCCCCTGCGCGGTGTGACCCGATGCAGTTTCTCCGCTCCGGCATACATTCCCTGGGCCAGTTGTTCAGCCAGGCGTTCCTCGTCCCGATAACGCACATCCTCTTCGATCTGGTCAATTCGATCGAGAGGCGTTCCAAGGGCTTCTAGCGCGGCCCGACCGAACACCACGCTCGATTCGAACGTTTCGCGGATCTGGAAATCCACTCCCCGCTTGGTGAGATCCAGAACATGGGCCCTGTCAGTCGCCCGGCAGAAGATCAGTGTTTCAGGAAAGCCTTCCCGGATCAGGTCAATGGCCTTGCCCATGACCTTGTCATTCTCGATGCACATGGCCACCATGGTGGCCTTTCCGGCACCGGCTGCGGCGAGAACATCTGCACGTGTCGCGTCGCCGTAATAAACCTTGTAGCCCTGTTTGCGGGCATATTCGATCCTGTCCGGACGGTTGTCGATGGCAGTGATTTCCAGCCCCTCCGACGTCAGGATCTGGGCAACAACCATGCCGAAGCGGCCAAAGCCGATGACCAACACGGTGGGCGTTGCTTCTTCGAAGGTTTCGATGGAGGGATTTTCAACTCCCTTGGCCTTTGCACGCTCCGCCAGCTTGTCGAGACCGAGGCACGCGAGCGGGGTCAACAACATGGTCAAGATAACAATGGCATTGAGGAGGTTTGCGTCCTCGTAGTCCAAAAGGCGGTTGCTGATAGCGGCCGTGAACAGAACGAATGCAAACTCTCCCCCCTGCGGCAGCGTCACCGCCACGCGCATGGCATCGGAGTTGGGCGACCCGGTGCCACGGGACAGACCCCAGAGAAACCCTCCCTTGACCACCATGACAATGACAACGCCACCCGCCACGAACATCCAGTTGTCCATGACGAGGGCGACGTTGAGCGACATGCCAACGGCGACGAAAAACAGCCCCATCAGCAAGGAGCGAAAAGGTTCGATATCCGCCTCGAGCGTATGACGAAAACTGGATTCGGCGAGCAACACACCCGCCAGGAACGCCCCGAGTGCCATCGACAGGCCAACCGCATGCATGATGCCGGCGCTGCCGAGCGCCACCAGCAGGGCTGCTGTCAGCATGACCTCGCGCGCCCGGCTGGCAGCCAGCAACAGGAAAATGGGTGATATCAGATAACGGCCGGTCAGGATGACGGCGGCAACCGCCGCCGAGACAATCAGGATTTCCCGCGAGACAGCTGCAAAGGTCGACACCTCTTGCCCTGGTGCCAGAATTGCGACCATTGCCAGCAAGGGCACGATGGCAATGTCCTGCAGCAACAAAATCCCGAAGGCGCGCTGTCCGTAGGCAGAAGACAGCTGACCGCGCTCCTGCAGTATCTGCAAGGCAAAGGCCGTGGACGACAGGGCAAGGCCGAATCCGGCCACAAGCGACGTTGAAAAAGAATAGCCGGCCAGGCGGCCGATGCCGAACAGCGTAATCCCCGTCAGAACGACCTGTGCAGTGCCAAGTCCAAAGATATCGCGCTTCATGCGCCAGAGTTTTTGCGGGTCGAGCTCCAGCCCGATCACGAACAGCAGCAACACGACGCCAAGTTCGGCCACATGCAGGACGTCTTCACCGGATCCCAGAAGCTGCAGACCATGCGGACCAATGGCTGCGCCCGCCGCAAGATAGCCCACCACCGAACCAAGCCCCAGGCGCTTGGCGATCGGCACAGCCACGACCGTCGCCGCCAGAAACACGATCGATTCTGCAAAAAACGGAGGGGCTCCTTCTGCGGCCATTCTCGCTCCCTTGCTGCCCGCTGCGGCATTCTCCCACAGAACGCCATCGAAATCGCGGGTTTCAGACTATCAAAGAATACGCGCGATCCCTGCCTGAATTCCAGCACACACGGCACAAAAGTGCTTTGTTTTCAGTCAAAAGGCACTGGAAAGATCAATTTTGAGCAAATTGGCTCAAAGAACGTCACGCATTGAAGCAAAACGCCAGCTCAGCGCATGAAAAAGTCGCAGGATCAAATCAGGTCATGGTGCGCCAGGAAGACCCTGAAACCGCTGATACCTTCGAACACGTGTCCTGTCAGGCCGGCCTTCTCGGCACCGAGAACGTTTTCCGGCTTGTCATCGACAAAGGCGCTCTCCTCTGGTGCATAGCCGTAGGTGTCGCACACAACGCGAAAAAGCTCCGGATCCGGTTTGCGCAACTTGAATTCGGCCGAGACATGGGCCTTGTCGCCAAAGATCTCGATTGTTTCAGGGGCGCAGACCGGCAGTGCTGCTTTCAGCATCATGCCGTTGTTGGTCAGCAGGGCAACATCGGCCGATGCCTTCAGGTCCCGGACAAGATCCAGAACCTCCGGTCTCGCCCGCATCATCTTGCGTCGGATATCGCACCAGGTATCGAAATCGATCGGATAGCCGAGCAACTTACCATACTGGGCAAGATAGGCGTCCGCCGTTGCCGGATCACCGGCCTCGGCGGCTTCTTCATGCGGACCGCCCCAGACAGCCACGTCGATCTCGGCCGCCGGACGTCCCGTCAGCTCTTCAAGAAGACGCAAGCGGACCGCGTGCTCGTAATCATAGAGCACCTGGTCCATGTCGAAGATAACGAACCTGATCCGTGGCATGACCTGGCAACTGCCTCCTGCCAATCAGACCGCCGTGCCGCCAACCGTCACCGCGTTGATACGCATGGAGGGCTGACCGACACCAACCGGAACACCCTGCCCCTGCTTGCCGCAGGTTCCCATGCCCGGATCGAGTTTCATGTCATTGCCGATCATGGAGACCCGCGTCAATGCATCAGGGCCATTGCCGATCAGCATCGCCCCTTTCAGTGGGGCGCCGACCTTGCCGTTCTCGACCTTGTAGGCCTCGGTACAGGAGAAAACGAACTTGCCGGAGGTGATATCCACCTGGCCGCCGCCAAAGGAGACGGCGAAGATACCGTCCTTGACCGAGCTCAGGATTTCCTCCGGCTCCTTGTCGCCCGCCATCATAACCGTATTCGTCATGCGCGGCATCGGGATATGGGCGTAGGACTGGCGCCGGCCGTTTCCGGTGGGCTCCATTCCCATCAGCCGGGCATTCTGCCGGTCCTGCATGTATCCTTTCAGGATGCCGTCCTCGATCAGCACCGTGCGGCTGGCCGGTGTGCCTTCGTCATCGACGCTCAGGGAACCGCGGCGATCCGGAATGGTACCGTCATCGACAATGGTCACCCCGGGAGCCGCCACGCGCTCGCCCATCAAGCCGGCAAAGGCCGAGGTTTTCTTGCGGTTGAAGTCGCCTTCCAGACCGTGTCCGACAGCCTCGTGCAGCAAGATACCGGGCCAGCCCGGTCCGAGCACGACATCGAACGTTCCGGCTGGTGCCGGCACGGCTTCAAGGTTGACCAGCGCCTGGCGCAAGGCCTCATCGACACCGCCCTGCCAGTTCTCCGTGGTGATAAAGCGTTCAAAACCTTCGCGGCCACCACAGCCGAAAGATCCGCTTTCCTGGCGATCGCCCGACCCGGCGACTACGGAAATGCTCAGGCGCACCATCGGACGGACATCCCGCACAAGGTGACCGTCGGCCCGCAGTATTTCGACCACCTGCCAGGAACCGGCCAGCGAAGCAGACACCTGCCGAACCCGCGGATCCTTCGCCCTTGCATAGGCATCGATCTCCTGCAGCAGCTTGACCTTGTCCTCGAAGCTTGGTCCTCCAAGCGGATTGGCATCGCTGTAGAGCGACACATTCGTGCGCGCCGGCGGCGCGGCATAGGTCCCTGAATAGCCCTTCTTGACCGCACTCACCGCGTCGGCAGCCCGTTTCAAGGCGCCTTCGGAAATGTCACCGGCATGGGCATAGCCGGCAGCTTCGCCTGCAACTGCCCTCAGGCCAAACCCTTGTGCCGTATCGTAATTCGCGCCTTTCAGACGTCCGTTGTCGAAAACAAGGCCCTCTGTCTGCCGGTACTCGACAAAGAGTTCGCCGTCATCCGCTCCTGAGAGCGCCTCTCCCGTGATCCGTTTGGCGGCCTCCAGGCCAAGGCCCGAGGATTCGATGAGTTCGTTCGTGGAAAGCGTCATGAGCCTGTCCTGATACTTCTGGCGCCACCGACCCGCCTCGTTTGCCGGTTCGTGCAGCAGCCTGTTCGTCTGATCCTCAACATAGGTGATTTGCTGCACAATTCACCCCAAATCCAGTGAAATCCACTTGCTACTTTTTAAACCTGAACTTAAAACTCATATTAATTGACGGACGCAGCTGCCGCCGTTTGACAGCCTGACCCACCTCTGGTCTCCGCCATCTTTCCCTTTCCAGTCAAAAACAAGCGCCGCCAATCAAGCGTGGGCGCAAGAAAGTACATGCTCATGCCAAACTTGCCACGGCAGCCGATCGCGACCACGTTTTCGGGCTTCCATGACATCGCCGCGAGCCGCGGCGACGGCTTGCACCCGCGTCTGCTTGAGGCGCTTTGCAAGTCCGGAACGGTTTCAGGACCGCCGGCCTCTTCGCAACAAAATTTCGACAATGTCGTGCACCCGGATTTTTCCCGAAAGCAGGAAAAACCTTGCGAAAACAGGAGTGTGCAGACATGAAATCCGTGCTGATCGCAATGCATCTCGTTGCCTGTGAACCGGACCTCCTGATCTGTCGGGACATTTCTTCTACCCTCAGCCGTTGGTCAGACATCGCGGCCTGCCGGCAAGATCAGGCAATCCGGATCGCGGAGGCAGAACGGGCCCTGCCGGAACGGATTGTCGTCATGTCCCGCTGCCGTTACCTGATCGGACGGGACCAGCGGTCGGCCCCGATGTTCTGATAAAGCGAATTTGAAACACGCCGCCCCGTGTGCGGGACTTGCCCGGAACCGGCCGCATGCCGTAAAAGACTGGGACAGAACAATACCAGACAAGGCCCCAGTTCCGCCAATGATGAACCGCTACGAAAACCCGCGCATTCCAAGTGAAGCACGTGTCCGCTATCTGGATGGTGACTATCAGGTGGAGACACCGGGCACCTTCGTGCGCTGTGCCGTTACAGGGACTGCCATTCCGCTTGACGAATTGAAATACTGGTCGGTCGAACGTCAGGAAGCCTATGTCGATGCGCAGGCATCGATGACGCGCTACCTGGAAGGCAAATAACCGGCCGCGTGCAGGCTGTTCAGCCAGCCAGTTTCTTCAGGCGCAGTTTTTCCTTGATCAAACCTGCGAGACGGTCCTCGTTGTCGATCTCCATGCGCACGTCCAGCACTTCGGTGCTGGAGGCAATCCAGTGAAACAGCTCACCGTCTGACGTTTCCAGCCGGGCCATGTCCTTGGACGTGGTCACCAGGGTCAGCCCTGCTTCTTCTGCTTCGGTCAAGAGCGCCTTGACGTCCGCCAGGCTATAGCCGTGGTGGTCCGGAAAGGTGCGGGTTTTCCGGACTTCAAGTCCAAGCCCCTTGAGCGTCTCGAAAAACTTCTGCGGCCGGCCAATCCCTGCAAAGGCAAACAGCCTGCGCGCCACCAGGTTTTCATTTGCCTGGGGCCTCAGATGCGCATGCAGGATCGGCAGGCCCTTGCGCCCTGCCAGGTGCACGGCATCTTCCGCCGCTTCCCCTTCGCCAACCAGGATCAGACAGTCGGCCTTCAGCATCTGTTTATCGGCCGGTGCGCGCATCGGGCCGGCAGGCAGACACCTGCCATTGCCGAACCCGGTCGAACAATCGACCAGCACCAGGCTGAGGTCCTTTGCCAGTGCGGGGTTCTGAAACCCGTCATCCATGATGAGCACGTCAATCGGCTGCTGTTCCGCCAGCTTCGCGCCGGACGGGCGGTCTGCGGCAATCACGGTCGGACCGTATCGGGCAAGCAGCAGGGCTTCGTCGCCAACCTCGTCGGCATTGTGCCGCTCCGCGTCGACCAACAAAGGGCCTTTCGCACTGCCGCCATACCCGCGCAACAGAAATCCCGGATTGTGGCCGTCTTCCTGAAGACGATAGGCCAGTTCGATCGCAAAGGGTGTCTTGCCGGTGCCGCCGACCACAAAATTGCCGATGCAGATCACCGGCAGGCGGCTTTTGTAGGCGGGCCGCTTCAGAATGCGGCGGCCGGCGACAAGGCCATAGATCCAGCCGACCGGGGAAAGCAACAATGCCGGAAGTGAAAACACGGTCTTCCACCAGAAGTCAGGCGCCGTCTTCACGCACGGCCTCCGGCGCTGATCCGGCACTGTTCAAAGGCAGATATGCCGTCAGATGTGTCAGCGTCTTGTCGAGGGCGCCGCGCCCCGCAGCCACCAGTTGCCGCGCCCGCTCGGCCTGCTGGCGGGCTCCATCAGGGTCCAGAAGAAGGGGCTGAAGACGCCTTGCTAGGTCTTCGGCATTCTCAACCCTAACCGCGGCATTTTCGATCCAGAATTCCTTGTAGACGGCTCTTGCATTGGCAACGCGTGGTCCGGTGACCAGCGCCGAGCCGGACAGAGCCGCCTCCAGGGGATTGTGTCCCCGGCATCGTTGAAAGACCCACCGAGAAACGTCACCGGCGCGAGCTTGTAGTAAAGTCCCATCTCGCCGAGTGTATCACCAAGATAGACGTCCGTGGAGGAGGAGATTGCCTCGCCGAGCGAACGCCTTGTGACCGACAATCCCCGGTCGCGCACCAGATCCGCAACAGCGTCCGCCCGTGCAGGGTGGCGCGGCACCAGCACCAGCAACAGCTCCTTGAATTCCTGGCGCAGCTGCTCGAACGCGGTCAACGCAATTTCGTCTTCGCCCGGATGGGTCAGGGCCGCCAACCAGACCGGCCGTCCACCAATCTCGGCAGTGAGGGCCGCAAGGCTATCGGCTTCCGCGGCTGGCTCAGGAGCGTCAAATTTCAGATTTCCCGGTGAGACAACCCGGCTGCAGCCGAGGCGTTGAAACCGCGACGCATCCGCATCGCTTTGCGCCAGCACGAGGTCAAGACAGGAGAAGAGATAACCGGAAAGCGCCGGCAGCCGTGCCCAGCTTTTCTGTGACTTGTCCGACAGGCGTCCATTGAGCAGCACAAACGGCGTCTCAAGCTGCCGCATCTCGTCGAACAGGCACGGCCAGATTTCGCTTTCCACCACCATCACCAGATCGGGAGACCAGTGAGACAGGAACCGGCTGACAGGCCCGGGCGCATCGTAAGGTACGAACTGGTGAATGGCGCCGTCCGGCAGCCGTTGCTCCGCCAGTTCCGCGGCCGTCACCGTGACGGTGGTCAGCAACACCTTGACGCCCGCAGACGCAAGCCTGTCGATCAGTGGCAGCACCGACATGGTCTCGCCCACGCTGGCTGCATGGATCCAGGCCAGTTTTCCCTCGGGGCGCTGACGCGCTGCGTAGCCGAAACGTTCCCCCTTGCGCTCGGGCAGTTCCTTTCCGGACCGGCTGCGCAGGGCAAAAAGCAGATTGAAGAAAGGGGTGAGGCCACGCGCGAGGCCCCGGTAGGCGCTGACCAGAAATGGGCGCCGCTCAGCCATCAGACCTGCCGACAAGTTCATAGGCCCGTTTGGTGGTCGCGTTGAGGCCTTCTTCCACCTTGAGGCGGTAGGCCTCCAGTGCGTCGTCGTCCGTATCGCCAGGCACCCAGATCAGGTCGCCAACAGCAATGCTGCCGCGCCCGAAGGGCAGATTGACGCTTGCCCTGTCCCAGCTGTTCAGCTCCCTGGACCGGCTGGTCGCGACAGCAACCGGCAGAATGGGGCGGCCGGAGTGTTTTGCCAACTGCACGATGCCGACGCCCGATTGACGTGCAGGCCCCTTGGGGACATCTGCTGTCATCGCGATGGAATAACCGTCCTTGAGTGCCCGCAGCGCTTCGATAAACCCTTTCATGCCACCGCGTTTCTTGATCTGGCGGGCATTGCGGCCACCGGAGGCACGGATCAGGCCAAGTCCGAACTTGCTGGCGGCGATGGCGTTCACTTCACCGTCGGCGGATCGGGAGATCATCACCTTGGCCGGCCAATGGGACGGCTTGGCGAATGGCACCATGAAATGCTGGCCGTGCCACATGGCAACGATCACCGGCAGGTCCTCTTCCATGCGCGCATGGACGCCTTCCGGTTCAATAACGAACCGGTTGGTATGATAAACAAGTTTCAGATAGCCGGCGAGCAGCGAGCCCACACCCGACAAAACCCAGGGATGGCGGCCGAGGCGTTTGATCATTTTTCTTGTCGCCTGAGGTTAGCGTGCTTCAGTCGGCCGTTTCCGGGTCGAGCAGACGGTGCATGTGAACGATGAAATAGCGCATGTGAGCGTTGTCGACCGTGGCCTGGGCCTTTGCCTTCCAGGCAACATAGGCTTCGGCATAATTGGGATAGATGCCGACGATATCCAGCTCGTCCAGATCGCGGAAAGTCAGCCCTTCCGGCGATTCCAGTTCGCCGCCAAACACCAGATGCAACAGCTGTTTCGGGGTGTCGGTCTCGCTCATGAGTTTCCTCTTACATTGTCACTCTGACAGGCCTGTCAGCCAATCGCGCTGCGCAGCGCCGCGCGCGCGGCATCAATCAGCGCGTCCGGTGCCGCGATCAGGCCGGGGTGTCCGGTCTTGGGGCGGTTATAAGTCAGAAGCCGGCCTTTGACATCCGTCAGTTTTCCGCCTGCTTCCTGCACCAAAAGATCGGCCGCTGCAAGGTCCCAATCGCTTGGCCCGCCACGCGCAGTTCCGATATCCACGCGGCCGGCCGCAACCGTCACCAGCCGATAGGCGAGCGATCTGAGAATATCCGTTCCGACAAACCCGGCGGCAATGACGTCGCTGTTCGCGACGATGGAATGCGGTCCGGTCAGGGTCGCACCGGACACGGAGCGCCGGCTGGACACGCTCATCCGCGTGCCGTTGAGAAAGGCGCCCCCACCTGCACGGGCCAGAAACATTTCATCGCGCACCGGACAATAGACCGCTCCGGCAACCGGCCTGCCACTGTCAACCACCGCGATGGACACCGTCCATTCGTCCCCACCGGCCAGAAACGCGCGGGTGCCATCGATTGGATCGACAATGAAAACGCGTGTGTGATCGAGCCGAGACCGGTCATCCGCCGTTTCCTCCGACAGCCAGCCATAGCCAAGCCGCGCACCCCGAAGGTCTTCAGCCAGGAGCTTGTCAACGGCAAGATCAGCTTCCGAGACGGGCGACATGCCCGGCTTGCCCTTGAACCAGGTCTCCGGATTCTTGCCAAAAAAGGTCAGAGCAAGTTCACCCGCCCGGCGTGCGGCCGTCTCCAGCAGGAGGAGATCCGCCTCCGCCGAGGCGCCGTCCGGCCCCGTGTCAGCTTCCGGCAAGAGCCATTCCTTCGATCATCACGGACGGAGCCGCCGCTGAGTAGCGGTTGTCCAGATCGCTGCCCGGGATCAGCCGGGCAAACATGTCCGTCAGGTTGCCTGCAATGGTGATTTCGCTGACCGGTTCGACGATCTTGCCGTTTTCGAACCAGAAGCCAGATGCCCCCGGGAATAGTCACCGGTGATGCCGTTGACACCGTGCCCGATCAGGTCAGTGACCAGAAGCCCCTCGCCGGCATCGCCCATCAGCTCTTCCAGCGACTTATCGCCCGGCATCAATGTGATGTTGGTCGGTCCCGGAGACGTGCCGCTGCCACTTCGATGGGCACGGCCATTCGGGGTCAGGCCAAGTTCGCGCGCAGAAGCGCCATCCAGGAACCAGTGTTTCAGGACGCCATCCTCGATGACATTGAGCACGTCTGCCCGCGTCCCCTCACCATCGAAGGGCCGCGTTGCGGCGCCGCGCCGCTTGAACGGATCGTCGACGATCTGAATGCCTGGTGCAAAGACGGCCTCATTCATCCTGTCTTTCAGGAAGCTGGTCTTGCGCGCGATTGCAGCGCCGTTGATAGCACCGGTCAGGTGGCCAAGCAGGCTGCGGGCTGCCCGGGATTCATAAATGACGTTGGTGGTGCGGGTGGACAGCTTTTGCGGGTTCAGGCGTCGAACGGCCCGTTCGCCGGCCCGGCGGCCGATCTCCGCCGGAGCTTCCAGGTCTTCAAAGAAAGTGCGGCTGTCAAAATCGTAATCCCGCTCCATGGAAGTGCCCTCGCCGGCCACAGCTGTCATGGACATGCCATAGCGCGACGACATGTAGGCCCCTTCAAAGCCGTGACTGGTTGCCAGTACAACACCGGCAAGCCGCCAGGACGCACCGGCGCCGCCCGACTTGCTGACACCTTCAACGGCCAGTCCGGCCTCTTCCGTTGCCAATGCGATCTCCGCCAGGCGGTCGGCGGCCAGTTCGGTCTTGTCCAACAGCTCCAGGGCCGGAAAGTCCCTGACCAGCAATTCCGGATCGGCCAACCCTGCATAGGGATCTTCCGGAGCGACTTTTGCCATCGCCACCGCCCGTTCCGCCAGGCTCGCAGGATCATCAAGCCGGTTGGCGGAAACGGCAGCCGTGCGCTTGCCGACAAATACGCGCAGGGTAACGTCGTCACCTTCGGCCCGCTCGGTTTCCTCAATCTTGCCTTCCCTGACATCGACGGAGAGCGATACGCCTGTAACCGCAATTGCGTCGCAGGCGTCCGCTCCGGCCTTTCTGGCCGCATCGACAAGCCGCGCCGCGCGAGATTGCAATTCGCTCTGGTCAATCAGATCCGACATGGTGTTCGCTCATCCGTCTGCTGGGTTGGCGTCAATTTGGTCAGGCTGTTGTTTACGCTCAGCCGGGCCGAGCCGCAACCGCCGGGCAGATTTGCCAACAATGAAGTGCCGTCCGTCCCGGTCAGGGACACCGGAATTCACGTATCCACCGGGACATGGGTCTGGAACGGACAAACGGCAAGAGGTTGCAACGCTGCAATGCGGACCGGAAATTTCGCAGCGACTTCCGCGAGATAGAAAACAATGCATTCACTGAGAAAAGCACGCAATGATTGCATTCACGCTCCGTCGCCGCAGACCTGAACGAGACGTTACCGCTGTCGTTACAATCCGGTAACCCTCTTAGAAATCAGACTTTTTTAACTCTGTCTCTTAAGCGGATCACGACATTTTTTCGCTAGGTTAGAGCCCATCGAGAGACCAGAAAGGTCCGACCAAAAGGTCCGGTGGAGAGTCATTTGAGACGTCAAACAGAAATGCAGGAAACGGCGGCAATCGGGACGAGTGCTTCAGAAGCACCTCAGCCCGGTTGCCTTCCGGCAAGGTTCGAGCAGCGACTTGAATCGCGCCCCGGAACCCCCTCCCTGCCCGCAGAAATCTTTCTTGACCGCGACCGGGCGGTCATCAAGCGCCGGGTCGCCGGCGTCCCGGTTACCGTCGTCGTGCCTGCCCAGGGATTTGACGGCGTCATGGTACGCATCGTTCCCGGTGCTGCGCCGGGCGAAATCGTCGCCGCCCTGATCCTGAAGCATCCCGACAGCGCCCTGTCGATCACGCTTGCAGAGACAGAGCATTCCGACGATCTCGCCGTACTTTGGAGCCGGTGGGCGCAGACCTTCAACCTGCCGATGCTGGTTTGTGACCTGGGTGGCAAGGTCAAACCAATTGAAGCCTTCAGCGCCGTTCCGGCAGCCCTGCCCGCTCCGCGCCGCAAGTTGCGGCTGCTGACGGGCCGCCGTCCGCGCTTCTTGAACCGGCGCGCGCCCGGTCGCCTTTCCGGCGCACCGGCCGTCCATGCCAACGAACGGGAAATCATCGCGCGCTCGTGAAACTTGGCGCCTGTGAGTTCTTCCACAGACAGGAGGCTTCGCTCAGCGAAGCCTTTTTCCTTTAAAGCCAGCCAATCAGGGCATCAGCCACGAATCCGCCAAAGAGGATCCAGCCATAGGTGCCGTTGGAGCGGAACAGCTTCAGGCACTGGTCGCCGTCATCAATGTCCAGGACCAGGATCTGCCACCCCAGATGCACGACGCCGGCCAGGATGCCGAAAAAGGCCGCGGGACCGGCATCGGCAAAGACGGCGGCCAGTCCGAACAGGACTGTCGCGGCGCTGTAGAGCAGGACCAGCGCCAGTTTGGTATGACCACCGAACAGGCGCGCCGTCGATTTTACCCCGACAAGGGCGTCGTCTTCCTTGTCCTGATGCGCATAGATCGTGTCATAGCCGATGGTCCAGCAGATACCGCCGAGATACAGCAAGACGGGTGCCACACCAAGCGAACCGAAGGTCGCCGACCAACCCATCAGCGCGCCCCAGGAGAAGGCGAAACCAAGAAAAAGCTGGGGCCAGTTGGTGATGCGCTTCATGAAAGGATAGATCGCCACCGGCACCAGGGAAACTATTCCGAGCCAGATCGAGAAGCTGTTGAACTGGAGGAGCACCAGAAGACCCAGAAGCGCCTGGGCGATCAGAAACACCTTCGCCTGGGTCTTGCTGACCTGGCCGGCCGGAATCGGCCGAGAACGGGTACGCTCCACCTTGGCATCGATGTCAACGTCGACGAGATCGTTATAGGTGCACCCCGCCCCGCGCATGGCAACAGCGCCGACAAAGAACAGAACCAGGTGCCAGGGATTGGGCCAGCCATTGCCGGCAGCAATGGCTGCCAGCGCCGCCGACCACCAGCAGGGCCACAACAGCAGCCACCAGCCGATCGGACGCTCCCAGCGCGCCAGCCGGGCATAGGGGCGAAAGGCCGGCGGCAGCCTGGTGTCGACCCAGTGTCGCTTGACGGCATCAGCTACTGGACCGGTGTCCTTGGTCGTGAAGATCATCGTTCTGTCCATCTGGATTGGCCGGGACGGCGTACTGTTCGCCGGTTCCTGCCCCTGCAGTTCTACCGATAATTCAGATGAAATTCACCCCGCAACAGGTCATAGTGCCGCTGTCGAGGGGCATTGTTGATGGGACCGGGCGCAAATGTCCTGGCCCTGTTCGGAACCGGAGAATACTGTGAGCTTCAGCGCAGACCACGCAAAACATCTTTTCCTTACGCTCATCCTTTGCCTTTCCACCGTTCCTGCTGGCGCCTTCGCCCAGCAGCCCCCTCCACCACCACGTCCGGGTGATGACAATCGACCACCCCGCCCCGGAGGTGGCAAGGAGGTCAACGAAAGCGTGATCGAATCCTCCGGCTCGCAAAAAATCCTCGGCGAGGTCTGGGTCGACAACTGGTTCAAGCTGTATGTCAACGGGGCGCCGCTCCTGGAAGACAGCACGCCATACAAGACCGAGCGATCCTTCAACGCCGAACGGTTCGAGTTCAATGCCGACCTGCCGATGACGCTTGCCTTCGAATTTCGGGATTTCATGGAGAACGACACAGGCCTTGAATACATTGGCACGCGGCGCCAGCAAATGGGGGATGGCGGTGCGATCGCCCAGTTCAAGGAGACCACGAGCGGCAAGGTCCTGGCTGTCACCGGGTCCGACTGGCGTTGCCTGACAGTCCAGAAGGCACCGGCTGATGCCGCTTGTGCAAGAGAACGCAATCCGGATGTCTCGCAGGCCGTTTGTGCAGAAACCCGTGTCTCGGTTCCGGACACCTGGACGGCGCCTGATTTCGACGACAACTCCTGGCCGAAGGCAACCGTGCACAGCGCCCGAGACGTTGGTCCCAAGGACGGTTACGACCGGATTGACTGGGACCGCTCGGCAGAGCTGATCTGGGGCCCTGATCTGAAAGAGGACAACATCCTTTATTGCCGGGTGATCGTCGGCGGGTGAAGCAATCCGGGCGTTGGAAATTTCCGACGCCCGTGCTAGACCCCGCCCGAAGCTGGACTGCGGCCTGCAGATCCCGCGTTTCCGCGTCAACCTGCTCGAAGAGGCAGCTCCTTCATGAAACTCCTCCTGATCGGATCCGGCGGCCGCGAACATGCGCTGGCCTGGGCCCTGGCGAAATCTCCCAAACTCACCAAGCTCTACGCCGCGCCGGGCAATGCCGGGATTGCCGACGTCGCGGACCTTGTCGAACTGGACATTTCGGATCATCAGGCCGTGATCGGATTTTGCCGGGACAACGCGGTTGACCTGGTTGTCGTCGGACCCGAGGCGCCGCTTGTGGCAGGACTTGTTGACGACCTTGACGCTGCCGGCATCAAGGCATTCGGCCCGACACGGGCAGCTGCACAGCTGGAGGGGTCCAAGGCCTTCACCAAGGGTGTCTGCGACGAAGCGAATATCCCGACCGCAGCTTATGGCCGGTTTGACGCGGCAGAAGACGCCCTGGCCTATGTGCGCAAACAGGGCGCTCCGATCGTGGTCAAGGCGGACGGCCTTGCCGCCGGCAAGGGCGTTGTCGTGGCAATGACCCTGGAAGAGGCCGAGGACGCGGTGAAGGCCTGCTTTGAAGGCTCTTTTGGTGCGGCCGGTGCGGAAGTCGTCATCGAGGAATTCCTGGAAGGCGAGGAAGCCAGTTTCTTTGTGCTTTCCGACGGCACCAACGCCCTGCCGCTCGCAACCGCGCAGGACCACAAGCGGGCGTATGACGGTGATGAAGGCCCGAACACGGGCGGCATGGGGGCTTATTCACCAGCGCCTGTCCTGACTGACGCGCTTGTTTCTGAGGTGCTGAAGACCATCATCGAACCGACGATCGCCACGCTTGCCGCACGAGGAACGCCATTCAAGGGTGTTCTTTACGCAGGATTGATGATCACGGCGGCTGGTCCCAAGCTGATCGAATACAATACCCGGTTCGGCGATCCGGAATGCCAGGTGATGATGATGCGTCTTGAAAGCGATCTGCTGGATCTGGTGCTGGCCAGCGTCGACGGCACGCTCGATCGCGCACATGCAAGCTGGAAAAAGGACGTTGCTCTCACCGTTGTGCTGGCAGCGAACGGCTATCCGGGAAGCTATGAAAAGGGCACGGAAATCAAAGGGGTGACGGCCCCTTCCGGAGATGCGCAGGTCGCGGTGTTTCACGCGGGCACCAAACGGGACCAAGATCGGCTGTTGGCAAATGGCGGCCGCGTCCTGAACGTGACCGCCCTTGGCGCAAGCGTCGGTGAGGCGCGCGATCAGGCCTATCGCGCGGTTGAGAGCATCTCGTGGCCCGAGGGCTTCTGCCGCTCGGACATAGGCTGGCGCGCCATTGCACGCGAAAACGAAGCCTGACGCTCCTGCGCCAAGTTCACAATATGCACTTGGCAGACGGCAAAAACCGCAGTTAGTCTTTCTCCGCAACGGGTTGGGGAGAGAGATTTGAGGAACAACTTGCCGGACCTGTTCCCGGGCTTCGACAGTCTCACCGTCGAAGTCGAGGACGAATGGCTGTTTTGCCGGACCGGCGGGTCCGGCCCTCCCCTGTTGTTGTTGCACGGCTATCCCCAGTCCCATGTGTGCTGGCACAAGATTGCGCCGCGCCTTGCAGAGCATTTCACGGTTGTTGCGGCCGATCTTCCAGGTTACGGCCAATCCTCGGTGCCGCCGCTCTCGGATGACCACGCGGCCTATTCGAAACGCAGCATGGCCACCGCCCTGGCAGAAATGATGCGCATCCTCGGACACGAGCGTTTTTTGCTGGCTGGACATGACCGCGGCGGACGCGTCGCCTACCGGATGGCTCTGGATCATCCCGGCCTGGTCCAGCGCATCGCTGTGCTCGATATCCTGCCGACCAGCGCCTATTGGGACAGGATGGACCGGCAGTTTGGCCTGAAGATCTATCACTGGATGTTCCTGGCCCAACCTGCCCCGTTTCCCGACAAGATGATTGCCGCCTCGCCGATACCGTTTCTGGAACATACGCTGCGAAGCTGGACCGCCGGGAAGGACCTGACGTGTTTCACGTCCGACGCCATGACGCATAACAGGGCCTGGTTCTGCGATCCCGACCGGATTGCGGCGACCTGCGAAGATTACAGGGCCGGTGCCCATATCGATGACGCACATGATCGGATGTCACTGGACCTCGGCCACCAGATCGAGGTGCCAACATTGGTGCTTTGGGGAGACAAAGGCATTGCGAACAGCGTCGAATCTCCACTCGACGTCTGGCGGACCTGGAGCCCGGACGCAGAAGGCCTTGCCTTGCCCTCCGGTCATTTTCTTCCGGAAGAAGCCCCGGAAGAAACATTCGAGGCGCTTTATCGCTTTTTTGGAAATTAACACCCAGAATAATACTTCTTTACTCATCTCAGTTCCGCCATCCGAAAATGGGATTACCAAGCGTCCTGCACAAATTTTGGGACGAAAGACGCTTCTATTCTTAATAAGATTTAAGAAAGCCATTCAATACAATTTAACCATTCAACACTATTGAGAAAATTGGCGGTACTCGTTTGCGTAAAACACGAAAGCCCGGTGGCTCATAAACCAGCGGACGTTTCCTGCCGGATGGGTTCAGCGACTGCTGGCCGGGGGAACGGGTGCAACGCGTGGCAAAGCAAGGGTCAAGGCAACGGGAAGACTGGCGAGAAGGCAGACAGAAGCCGCGCGACTTCAACGCGGCGCTCGACCGGTTGCTCGACAGATGGTGTGGTGACGAAACACGGTTTGAGAAACCGCTGCGTGCGGTTTTTCTGGCGTTTCTTGGCCTGACCGTTGCCGTACTCACCCTGCAAAACATCATTTCGGAATACAGAAGTCTGCAGGAACCGCAGGATGCCGCACTGCAGACCGCCGAGAGGCTGTTATGGCATCAACGCGAACTCGGCTCTGAAGTTCTGGACCAGGCCGTTGCCGCCGTAAGCGCCAATGAAGACCTTCTGACCGCCATCCGCACAAAAGACCAGAACCAGATCAAGCAGGTCGCCGACCGGGTGTTTGTGCGCAAGGCTGCCGATCTCAACATCGCCGAGCTTGCCATTTATGCGGCAGACCAGGAACTGGTCTACAAAGCAAGCGGACACTCGGAAGCGGCATCGCTGCAGGAAGACATTCCGGCCGATCTCGCAGCCGGCCCGCTCCACCAGTCGAACACGATCGAGCTGGGCCCCAAAAACGAATTTGTTGTCAGCGTGCTCCGCCCCTGGATCGCAGACGGAATGCTGATCGGGTACCTGAAACTTGCCATCAACATCGAACAGTCGCTTGCCCTTGCCAGTTCCGCAGTCAATGCCCAGATCGTAAAACTGTGTGAAATCACAAGTGCAGACGGATCCGGCGAACCCAAGATCGTCTACCGCGCCCTTGGCGACTATTCCTCAGGCGGCCTTGATCTCGATGCGGCACTGTCGGGACGGAAAAACACGGCCACGCTCAACCGTTTCCTGATCCAGGACGGCAGCGTTTTCATGGTCCGCAATCTGCCGATCCCGGTTGTCAGCGATACGCATGATGTCCACCTCATCCTGGTCAAGGACATCACTGGCAACGTCTGGACCTTCCTTGAAGGAACCGTCCTGTCCCTCATGGCAGGGATTGGACTGGCGCTTGTCGCCTGGGCCGTCGTGTTCCGACTTTTGTCCCGACTTCAGTCTTCTGTCCATAGAACCCGTCTACGCCTGGAAGCGGAGGTTCTGGACAATACCCGCAAGCTTGAGGAAAGCGCCTTGCAGCTGACCGAGGCCCAGCACATCGCCAATGTCGGCAGCTGGGTGCGTGACCTGTCGACCAATCAGATCAGGGGATCGGAGGAATTCTTCCGCATCATGGGGATCCGTCCCGATCTGCCCGCGGTCGAGATCCAGAAGCATATTTTCTCCCGCATCCCGAGCCATGAACATCACGCCGCGATGGGAGTCGTTCGCAATGCGATCGAGGCCTGTGGTGAGTTCGAGGTCGAACACACGCTCATTCAGGAAGACGGCAGCCACAAGTACCTGCACCTGCGCGGTTATGTTCCCGCCGGCGCGGACGGCAAGGCGTCCAAGGTAGTGGGCATCGTGCATGACATCACTGACCGCCGTCAGGCCGAACAGCGCAATCATCTGCTGGCGAGCATTCTGGAATCGTCGCTTAACGAGATCTACATCCTGGATGCCAGCACCTTTCACATCGAGCACGCCAACCAGTGCGCGCTCAGCAATCTCGGTTACACGCTCGAAGAACTGAAGAGCCACCGCATCTGGGACATCGATCCGATCTATGACCTGGAAACGGTGCGCAGCCACATGACCCCTCTCCTCAATGGCGTCGAGGTCAGCCTTTCGGTGGAAAGCATGCACCGGCGCAAGGACGGCACCGAGTATCCGGTCGACCTGAGGGTCCAGATGATCAAGGACCGGGACCGTGATCTGATCGTGGCCATCGCCAACGATGTTTCCGAACGGGTGCAGCGTGAAAACGAGACCCGGGAAGCCAAGGTCCGGGCGGAACGCCTTGCCTATTTCGACCCGCTCACCAAACTGTCCAATCGCGCAGGCTGCCAGCGCGATGCCAAGATGCGGTTTGAAAGCGAAGACAAACCGGCGTTTCTCGTCCATGTCGACATGGATGGCTTCAAGCGCGTCAACGACACGCTTGGCCACCAGGCGGGCGACCATTGCCTGGAAGAGACCGGCCGGCGGCTTCGAGAAGTCTGCCGGGGCCTGGGCACCGCCTATCGCTGGGGCGGTGATGAATTCGTGATCCTTGCCGAGGACGGCGTTGCCGATCCAAACGAGTTGTGCGAGCGCGCCCGGCGGCTGATGCGCCAGCCCATGGACTACAACGGCAACCGGTTCTGGCCAACGGTCAGCATGGGGATCGCTCTTTGTCCCGATGACGGTGCGGATTTCGACACGCTTCTGGTCAACGCGGATCTGGCGCTCTACCAATCGAAAGCCAACGGCAAGGACCGCTACACGTTCTTCAAGCCCGACATGCGCGCCGACAGCGAGGCGGAAGCCAGGATCGAGCGCGAGCTGAAAGAAGCCGTCACCAATGACGAATTCTTCCTGGTCTTTCAGCCCCAGGTCAATCTGCGGTCCCAGGCAGTGACCGGGGTCGAGGCACTGATACGCTGGCAACATCCCGAACGCGGCACCGTTTCACCGGGCGAATTCCTGCCTGTGGTCGAGAAATGCGGCCTGGCACCGATCGTCGGTGAAATCGTGATCGACAAGGCCCTTGCCGCTGCACGTGCCTGGCTCGACAGCGGGCTGAATTTCGGCCGGGTCTCCATCAACATTTCGCCGGCACACCTGGCCTCCGGAAAGCTGCTGGACCATTTCAGGGCGGGCATGGAGAAATATGACATCGGGCCGGAGAAGATCACTGCCGAGGTTCTGGAATCGGTCTTCCTGAACGACACGAGATCCGGACACCTGTCGATCCTGAAGACCCTTTACGACCTTGGTGTCCATGTCGAACTTGACGATTTCGGTACAGGTTATGCGTCCCTCTCCCATGTAACCGATTTGCCGATCAACGGCCTTAAGGTCGACCGGTCCTTCACCAAGCAGATGCTGAGCGATCAGAAGAAGGAAATCGTGGTCAACCAGCTGGTTCACCTGGCGCGTTCGCTGAATATCGGCGTTGTCTGCGAAGGCGTGGAGACCGAAGCGCAATATGACCGGCTGCGCATGATGGGCGATTTCTCGATCCAGGGTTACCTGATCGCCCGGCCAATGCCTTTTGATCAGGCAACCGACTGGATGTCTGAATCTGCTGACGACCTGTATTTCGTGGTCTGACGTCAAGCCAATCGCGAGACGCAAATTTGCTTCTGGCCCGGTCCTTGAAGTTTTTTTCCACTCAGCCTTGGAATAGAAGACGCGGCCCCTTAAATAAAGTGAACAGTGTTCACCAAGGGAAACGCGACATGCTCACCTCCTCCCCTTCTCCTCGCATCGGTCTTGCTCTTGGCGGCGGCGGCGCCCGTGGGCTCGCCCATATCCCGGTTCTGGAGGCCTTTGACGATCTCGGCCTGAGACCGGCGCGCATCGCCGGCACGTCCATCGGCGCCATCATGGGAGCGGTCTATGGCAATGGGCACAGCGGTGAGGAAATCCGCGACATAACAAGAGCCCTGTTTGCAGACCGAAACAGCGTTCTGTCCCGCCTCTGGCAACTCCGGCCGAAGCGCTTCAGCGACGTCTTCCGGTCCACGCCGGTCCAGTTCGACCCGCAGCGTGTCCTGGACGTGTTCATCGGCGACTATCTGTCGGAACGGTTCGAAGACATAGATATTCCACTGCGCATGCATGCCACGGACTTTTATGGCTGTGAGGAAGTTGTCTTCGACAGCGGACCGATTCTTCCAGCTCTCGCCGCTTCCATTGCAATGCCTGCAGTTTTCCGTCCGGTGCAGCACCAGGGCCGCTTCCTGGTCGATGGCGGCATCGTCAATCCACTGCCCTTTGACGGCCTGCGCGCGGATTGTGACATCGTGATCGCGGTTGATGTGGTCGGCGCACCTGTCCCCAGGGACGACAAGGATGACGTTGCCATTCTGGACTCGCTTTTTGGCTCGTCGCAGATCCTGATGCAGACGATCACCAAGCAAAAACTCAAGATGGAACAACCGGATATTCTGATTCATCCGCCGCATGACCCGATCCGGGTGCTGGATTTCATGAAAGCGGAGAGCATTCTCGCGCGGGCGGAGTCCCTGAGAGCAGTAACACGGGAACATCTGACAAAACTGACAAAAGAGTCAATGGAAGTTACTTGAAAGCAACATCCGCACAATTCACCAGATAAACCGTATTTATTGGGTCAAACTTCGCTTTTAATAAAACATTAAGAAAACTCCCAAATAATTTTCTTAAGTTATTTGGAGAAAAGCGATGCGGCCTGCCGGTTCAACAGATTTGGAAACATGCCCCGTTTCGGACGATTTGTTGAGGCGTTTGCTGTCCACAACGGTCAACGCCGTTGCCGAACTCGGCAGTCAGTTGCCAGAGCACCAGCGTGCGGCGCTCGCGGTCTACTGTTACCGCCGCGCTCATTTCCGCCGCCTGGGTCTGGCGCTCGCAGGTCTTTGCAGCCGGCACGCGCTCATCACGGAAGCCGGGCATGCAGGTGATCTGATCCACCGGCAGGCAGCCAACGGCCTGCCGTCCGAACTGGACAAGGATATTCGTCACAAGGGGAGCAAGGCCTCAGTCAGCCTCCACGTCATTTGAACCTCCAATCCGGGGCTGGTCCTTCCTCCCACCCGCCCCCACCTCTGGCAACCGCCTTCGCAGGATCTGCGCAAGCCGGTTGCCTTTTCTTTTGGCAAATCACAAACATGTTCGGCTTCGAGCTTGCCTGCGCCCCGCAGGCCCCTACCCTTATTCCAAAGGTTCCGGACACGGGTGGCGCATGATGGCTTCGTTGTTTTCCGCTTTTCTTGGGCTGGTTTGGCTCCGGCTTCGTATCGGTATGACCGTTGGCTCGGCAGCCCTCTCACTGCTAGCTGCAACGCTGGTCCCGGCCCATGCGATTTGCCAGCTGGTCGCCAAGGCTCCCTATATTCAAGCACCTGCCGGGGAAGCCCGCGTCTGGAAAGCTTCCATTGCGGAGGGGAACGTCCAGATCCGGTATATCGGACATTCAACCTTTGAACTCGAGACGCCCAAGGGCGTGCGGATCGCAACGGATTACAACGACATCCATCGCCCGTTCCTGCCGCCAACCGTTGTGACCATGAACGGTGCACACAGCACACACTATTCCCTGAACCCGGATCCGAATATCGAACATCTGCTTTATGGCTGGAACCCGAAAGGCGGCCCCATGGATCACGACCTGACGGTCGGTGACGTGCGGATCCGCAACATCCAGACCAACATTCGGGGCTGGGACGGCGAAAACCGGCGCCTGGGAAATTCCATCTTCATCTTTGAAGTTGCGGATTTATGCATGGCCCATCTCGGCCACCTGCATCACCGGCTGACAAAGGAAGATCTCACACGGCTCGGTCAGATCGATGTGGTGTTCGCAGCCATCGACAATTCCTCGACCTTGCGGCTCGACAGCCTGATGGATGTGCTGGCCAATATCGGTCCGGCCATGATCATCCCGATGCATTTCCATTTCGCAGGTGCGCTGCCGGCCTTCACGAAGCGGTCCGAGGAAGCGGGATACGACATTGTGCAAGCCCCGGCGTCATCGGTCACCGTCAGCCGTTCGACCCTGCCCGCCAAGACAACTGTTTACATCATGATGCCCGGCGGCGCCTGACCCCGGTTCAGCCCATATAGCGGAGGAACAGCACCTGGCTGTCACCGGCCTGACGCCGGTCGAGGAGTTCAAAACCGTCGGGCTGGTCTATGTCGGCAGAAGACCTTTCTTCCAGAACACAGACAGCTCCGGGTTTGAGCCAGCCGCCCGCGCCCGCGGAGACAAGCGCTTTTTCACCGAGCCCCTTGTCATAGGGCGGATCGGCAAAAACGATATCAAAGGGTGCGATGGTGCCTGTTGCGCCGAGACGGGTGGCATCCCGTCGAAAGATTTTCGCCGCGCCGTTCAGGCCGAGCGTTTCCATGTTGCGGCGGATCACGCCGCGTGCTTCCGCACCTTCTTCAATGAATGTGCAATGGTTCGCACCACGGCTGATCGCCTCAAAACCGAGCGCGCCCGTACCGGCGAAGAGGTCCAGAACCCGGGCACCGTCCAGATCCGTCTCAAGGCCGTGCGCCAGAATGTTGAAAATGGTTTCGCGAAGACGATCGCTGGTTGGCCGGGTGCCCTGGGACCTTGGCGCTGCCAGCGCCGTGCCCTTGAAGCGCCCGGCAACGATCCTCACGAACGGTCTCCACCGTCACGCGGGCCGCGACCACCCTTGGGTGGGCCGTTCCGATCACGTTTGTCGCGCCCGGTGCGTGTCTCCTGCTGCTTGTCATCGACAAGCCCGTCCTCGCTCCAGATCCGGCGCGGGGGCGGCGTCCGCTGTTCCTCACCAAAATCCTTGCGCGGCCTCGGCTCGGACGTCATGCGAAATCGGGAACGCGGCGAGACCTTTTCCTGGCGCGGACCGCTGTTCTTGCGAGGGCCTTGCGAAGGTCCCTTGCTCCGGTCCTGCTTGCGTTCGGAGCGCTCGGCCTTGGCTGCCTTGCGCCGGTCGGTTTCGCTCTGGCCTTCCCGCGCGGTCAGCCACTTGCCCTGTGTCCCTTCGCGGCGCTCACCGGCCCGGCCGCCACGCTTGGCGCCGCCGGATTTCTTCTCCGGCTCCTGCTTCGGCGTATGAAAGATCGGGGCATCGAAATCCGCTCCGGCCTCTTCGGCAAGGGTTTCACCCAACTGGTCACGCAGCACCCGGCCGCGGATCTCGCGGACATCGTTTTCCGGCAGGTCCATCAACTGGAAAGGCCCATAGGAGAGCCGGATCAGGCGGTTTACCGCCAGGCCCAGATGCTCCAGCACCCGCTTGACTTCGCGGTTCTTGCCTTCGCGCAGGCCGACCGTCATCCAGACATTGTCGCCCTGTTCCTTGTCGAGGGTGGCCTCGATGGCCCCGTAGAGCACACCATCAATGGCAACCCCATCCTTCAGGCCATCGAGATCCGCCTGGGTCACCTTGCCGAAGGCGCGCACGCGGTAGCGGCGCAGCCAGCCTGTTGCAGGCAGTTCCAGAACGCGGGCGAGGCCGCCGTCATTGGTCAGAAGAAGCAGGCCTTCGGTGTTGATGTCGAGCCGGCCGACGGTCAGCACGCGCGGCAGGTCGTCCGGCAAGCGGTCGAACACGGTCGGACGGCCTTCCGGGTCCTTGTTGGTGGTCACCAGGCCACGGGGCTTGTGATAGAGCCACAGGCGCGTGCGCTCACGCATCGGCAGCGGCTCGCCGTCGACCAGAACCTTGTCCTCAGCCGTCACGGTCACGGCCGGTGTGGTCAACAGCTTGCCATTCAGCTGGACGCGGCCGTTCTCGATCCAGGTTTCGGCCTCACGGCGGGAGCAAAGCCCTGCCCGTGCCATCACCTTGGCAATACGCTCACCGCGTTCGTCAGTGCCTTCCTGAGCCCGCACAGCCGCGGGCTTCGGTCCGGAGGTTTTCGGCCCCGGCTTCTTGAAACCCGTCTTCCTGGGACCGGACTTCCTGTCGTCTGCGTTATAGGCGGCACCTGAAGCGGGCCGGCGCTTGCCCGGAGCACGCTTGTCGCGTCCCGGACCGTTGCCGCGGCCGGAGCGTTCTGAAGATTTTCTTGTCGTCATGCGCGCGTCATAGCAGAGCTTGGGCCGTTCGGGAATCGCTTGTTTTCACCATTTTTGCATGGGTCCTCTTCGGAGACCGCATGCCTCGTGGTTTCCGGGGGCTGACGATTGGCTGAAATACGGCTAAGAAGACGGCACAACTCCTTGAAACCGCGGCTTTCTTCTCGCCAATGAGCATATCTGCACCTGACCATCACAAGACCTCCTACATGGACCTTGCTCTGGAAGAAGCCGAAAGGGCTGCGGAGCGCGGAGAGGTTCCGGTTGGTGCGGTTCTGGTCCGGGATGGCGTTGTTCTTGCGCGAGACGGCAATCGAACGCTTGAGCTCAACGACCCGACCGCGCATGCGGAAATCCAGGTCATTCGGGCCGCGTGTTCAATGCGCGGGTCTCAGCGACTTCCCGACTGCGACCTCTATGTAACCCTGGAACCCTGCCCGATGTGCGCAGCGGCAATCTCCTTCGCCCGCATCCGGCGGCTTTACTTCGGAGCCGGAGACGAAAAGGGCGGCGCGGTCGAAAACGGGACGCGTTTTTTCAGCCAGCCGACGTGTCATCATGCACCGGACGTCTATTCGGGCATCGGCGAAAATCGCGCAGCAAGATTGCTCAAGGCCTTTTTCCAGTCGCGTCGTTAAGCAGTTAGCGCGTTGCACTGAGGCAACACCTACAACCAAAATCACTCCGGGGCGCCTGGAAAGGGATCCTGTTAAAAGTTTCTGTCACTTCCGGACGCGATACTTGTCGCTAGGGAAATTCTGCTTCTCACGGAGTGTCACATGAAACGTTTTGCTGTTTTTGGGACCATTGCCGGCCTGATGGCCGCTGCCAGTCCGGCTCAGGCCGCCGACCTGCCGGTCGCGCCGGAGCCGATCGACTATGTCCGGATTTGTGACGCCTACGGCGCCCGTTTCTACTACATCCCGGGCACTGAAACCTGCTTGCGTGTCGGCGGCCGTGTCCGCTTCGACGCAAGGTTCCGAAATTTCGGCAAGGCCGAAAATGCCTGGGGCGACCGCGACACGGATGGCTTGCAGTTGCGGTCCCGCGGCTACCTCTATCTCGATGCCCGCACGGCAACCGAATTCGGAACGCTGCGGTCGTTTATCGAACTTTACGGCACGGTGACCGGCGCAACGACCTCCTTCACGCTGGACAAGGCCTATATTCAGTGGGGTGGGTTGCTTGCTGGGCGAAGCGGCTCGAATTTCGATTTCTTCACCGGTTATTCCTTCAACGCACAGATCGAGAGCTACAGCGACCGGAAGACCAACCAGGCCGCTTACACCTTTGCGTTTGGCAACGGCTTCAATGCAACACTTGCCGTAGAAGACCAATCGGGCCGGGAGACCAGTCTCGGCCTGAACGGCGGAACGGTCGGCTACGGCGGCACGCGCATGCCGGACTTTGTCGCGGCCTTTGGCCTGACGCAGGGCTGGGGTTCGGCACAGGTCATGGGGGCCATCCATCAGGTCTACCCGAACGCCACCTATAACGGCGTCACCGGGGGCAGTGAAGATGAACTCGGCTGGGCCTTGGGCGGTGGCGTCCAAGTCAAATTCGGCGGTCTTGCCAATGGCGGCAGCGTGGCTCTGCAGGCCGTTTATACGGATGGCGCCAGCGGTTACGGCTCGACCGGCTGGAACAGCCGGATCACCGATGCCGTCTGGGACGGCAACAGCACCGAAACCACAAGGACCCTGAACATTTTCGGTGGTCTCAATCTCGGCGTCACCGACACGATCGACGTCAACGTGGAAGGCGGTTATCACAATGTGGATGGTGGCACGAGCGCTTACGACTTTACCCAGTGGGATGCATCGGCGAACGTGGTCTGGGAACCCGTTTCAGGCTTTATCATGGGCCCCGAAGTTCAGTACCGCAATCTGGACTTCAGCCGCGCCTCCGGCCTGAGCGACACTTATGAGCTTTATGGCACGTTCCGCATGCAACGGACTTTCTGAGCCTTTCCAACAGCCAGTCTGATGCGACGAATCGAAAAACCCCGGATCGTCGATCCGGGGTTTTTCCGTGGCGCGTTTCCGATGGAAGGCGTCATTTGACTGAGCGATCAGGTGCCCCTGTCGAGGCCTTCCCAGACCGAGCGCACCTTGTCCCAGAGCCCTCTGGTCCAAAGGTCTCCATGACCACCACCCTCCACGATCACCAGCTCTTTCGGGTTCTCTGCAAATTCGAACAGCCTTCTGCCGTGCGCGACCGGAATGACCCGGTCTTCAGTACCATGCAGGATCAAAACGGGAGCCTCGATAGCACCGATCCGTTCACGCGTCGGCATCTGGTCCTTCATCAGGAAGGCGACAGGCAGCCAGGGATATTGTTCGGACGCTATATCGACGAGTGCGGTATAGGGCGCCTCGAGCACCAGAAGATCTGCCTCCGGCCTCTGAGCAGCTACGGCGGTCGCAACACCGGTGCCAAGGCTTTCACCATGCAGGACGATCGGCTGGCCGGTTTCCGCGGCCCGGTCAAAATGCTCCAGGGCGTCGGCAATCAATGCAGTTTCGGACGGGCTGCCTTCGGCGCCGGCATAACCGCGATAAGTTGGCGCATAAAGGCCGTAGCCGCTTTCCACGATTTGCTGGAATCGCTTCCAGCGGCCAGACAGATTGCCTGAATTGCCGTGCAGATAAAGGACGGTCGGCGCGCCTGCTTTTGTCGGCGCCACTCGCCAGACCGTGACTTTCGTGCCATCGGCCATCGTGGCCTGCTCGACCGCTATGCCTTCCAGCCCCTTTTCCCGGGGCGTCGACAGGTCTCCGGTCGGAACAAACACAAACCCGCGCTGATTGATGTACATGTAGCCTGCCGCCATGACATAGGCGATCGCAATGACGATGGCGACCTTGATCAGAAAACGCAGCGTCTTTCCGGAAAGGCTGGCTCCTTTGTCCAGGTCCGGGTCAGGTTGGGTCCGTCCGGTTCCAGCCTCGGCCATGAATGTCACTCCCCTGTCAGACTGTGTCCGATAGCTTTACCGTTTGCCTGCCGATCACACCGGCATTACTTGCGACCAAACAGTTTTTCAATGTCGCTCAGCTTCAGCTCCACCCATGTCGGCCGGCCATGATTGCACTGGCCCGACAACGGCGTTGCCTCCATGTCGCGCAGCAGCGCGTCCATTTCCTCAGGTCGCATGCGCCGGCCGGCCCGGACGGAGCCATGACAGGCCATCGTGGCGGCAACATGGTCAAGCTTTTCCTTCAGCCCATCCGCCGTATCCCATTCGGCAAGTTCATCGGCAAGATTCTGCACAAGGCCCTGAATGTCCATGTCGCCCAGGATGGCCGGCGTTTCCCGAACCGCAATCGCACCGGGGCCAAAGGCCTCCAGCGAGAGCCCTACCTTTTCAAGGTCCGGCGCGCGTTCGGCAAGCCGGGCAGCATCCTCTTCCGGAAGTTCGACTATTTCCGGGATCAGCAGGATCTGCCGGGCAACTTCCTTTTTCGCCAGGGCCTCCTTCAAACGTTCATAGACGAGCCGTTCATGGGCCGCATGCTGGTCAACGATCACCACTCCGTCGCCGGTCTGGGCGATGATGTAGGTCTCGTGGACCTGGGCCCGCGCCGCTCCGAGCGGCAACGCCGTCTTTTCGACTTCCACCGGTACGTCATGAGCACGTGCATCGGCAGACGGGACCGCAAATTCAGAAAATCGTTCCTGGTCCAGGGGGGCCTGCCGCGCCGCTTCGGCGAAACCGGCGACAGGTGCATCGACCGTTTCCAGGGGCCGGAACACATCCGGTGCCCAGCGCGGCTCGGCCGCCGTCCGGCTCTGGCCTGCAAATCCACCCTGGGGCGCATATCCGGCCGATGGTCCCGCGTAGTGAGCCGCTCCCGGCTGAGACCGGATCGCGTCGAGGGCGACAGCTGCATTCGAGGTGGAGGATCGGTGTCTGGACTGGACCAGCGCATGCTTGATCGCCCCGACCAGAAGGCCGCGCACCAGCTGGGCATCGCGGAAGCGCACATCCGCCTTGGCCGGGTGCACGTTGACATCCACCTGCGCCGGATCGAGATCGATGAACAGGACAACAACCGGATGCCGGTCGCGGGCCAGCACATCCGCATAGGCGCCCCGCAGACCGGACAGGAGCAGCTTGTCCTTCACCGGACGGCCATTGACGAAAAAGAACTGGTGCTGGGCATTGCCGCGGTGATGGGTGGGCAGTCCGGCAAATCCCGACAGGCGCACGCCTTCGCGTTCGGCGTCGATCTCCATCGCGTTGTCAACGAAGTCCTTGCCCAGGATCTGGGCGATGCGGGCCAGATGCGGGTCGCTGCCACGCGCGGCCGGCCAGCTCTGGGCCTGACGATCCGCACCCGACAGCGAGAAGCCGATTTCCGGATAGGCAAGTGCGATCCGCTTGACGATTTCGGTGATCGCCGCAGCTTCTGCACGGTCCGATTTCAGGAACTTCAGACGTGCGGGTGTTGCAAAAAACAGATCCCGCACCTCGACCTGCGTGCCCTTCGTCCGGGCCGCCGGGACCGGCGCTTGTTCCTTGCCGCCTTCAACGGCGATCGCCCAGGCATGGTCCTCGTCCTTGTGCCGGGTCTGGATCGCAAGGCGCGCGACAGAGCCGATGGAGGGCAGCGCCTCTCCGCGAAAGCCGAGCGTACGGATGTCGAACAGGTCGTCGTCAGAGATTTTCGATGTGCAATGCCGGCGGATCGCCAGCTGCAGGTCTTCCCGCCGCATACCGCTGCCGTCATCGGACACCCGCATCAGCGTCTTGCCACCGGCGGCCGTCACGATTTCAACTTGCGTTGCTCCGGCGTCGACGGCGTTTTCGACCAGCTCCTTGATAACGCTGGCCGGCCGCTCGATGACTTCCCCGGCCGCGATCTGGTTGATTATCTGTTCGCCAAGCTGTCTGACTGCCATGTCACTGCCTTAAGCCAAAGAGCCGTTACCGGTGCACTTTGGTATTTGATCTTCTTTGTGTCGCAGGTTTCGCACGTGGACTTGTTCCTATATGGTCCGCGCCGAGTTCATTGCGATTCTTCGCGCGCAGCTTATCAGACCCACCGTGATCCGAGTGCCCCGCCATGACTGTTTCTGCACCGCTTCTTGTTGACGGGCTCCACGCCCTTGCGCCGTCCTATAAGGGCATCCTGTGTGATGTCTGGGGCGTGTTGCACAATGGTGTATCGGCTTTTGACGGCGCACACAAAGCCCTGGCGCAATACCGAAAGGAAACAGGCGGCAAGGTGGTCCTGATCACCAACGCCCCGCGCCCTGCCAAGGAAGTCGGCGAAATGCTCTCCGACATGGGTGTCTCCAAAGATGCCTATGATGACATCGTCACCTCCGGCGATGTCACACGGGTCATCCTGGCGGCGGAAAGCGACAAGACCCTTCTGCACATCGGGCACAATCAGCATCAGCCGCTTTACGACGGCCTCAACGCCACCTTCACGGAAAACGACGATGAGGCCGAGCTGATCAGCTGCACCGGTCTGACCAATGACGAAGTCGAAACGCCGGACGATTACCGGGACCGCCTGCAGAAGCTGGTCGAGCGGAAGCTGACCATGATCTGCGCCAATCCGGACATCGTCGTGGAACGCGGCGACCGGTTGATCTGGTGCGCCGGGGCCCTTGCCCGTCTTTATGAAGATCTGGGTGGCGAAGTCGTCATCCTGGGCAAACCGCATGCACCGATTTACGATGCCGCCATGGAACGCCTGGCAAAGCTTGCGGGCGCGCCGGTGGCAAAGGAAGACGTGCTGGCAATCGGCGATGGCCTGCCGACGGACATCCGCGGTGCCGTCTCCCAGGACATCGACGTCCTGTTCATCACCGCCGGCATCCACGCTTCCGATTTCGGTCCGAGCGACGCGCCGGATGAACATCTCATCCGCCGTCGGCTCATTGAAGAGGGCTTGAGAGCCCGCGCAGCGCTGCCGCGGCTCTGGTGGTAACAGGCGTACGGGTCGTCAGCCGGGTTGCAGGCCCTGATGGCCCTGCAAGTAGGTTTCGACATAGTCGTTGAGATCCAGCCCGGGATGCCCGGGCCCAATCCCCAACTGGTTCAGAAATCCGACCATGGCCAGCGGTGCGATCAATTCGACCGCGAAGCGGATCGGATTGCCGGGCCGAATGCGGCCCTGCGCCTGATGATGCGCCAGGACACCGGCAACATTTTGCAGGTTCTCCATCAGTGCCGGTGTGGTGCCGGCCAGTTCCGGGTGCTGCGGCAATTGCGAGAACAACGTCAGTGCAAGTCCGCCATGGCGCTGGTAAGTGGCAAGATACGCTTCAACGATCGTCGACAGATCCGACGTCACATCCGCGCTCGGCGCCACTTGCCCGAAGGGGGCTTCCGCCAGCGCATCGATGATTGCAGCCTCCATCAGCGCCGCCTTTGACCCGAAGCGCCGGAACAGGGTGACTTCATTGATGCCGGCCCGGTCGGCAATCTGCCGGGTCGTGGTGCCGCCAAAGCCGCGCTCGCAGAACAATGCGATCGCCGCAGCATAAATATCTGCTGTGTCTACACTTTTTGGCACTTCCCCTCTCACCTGACCTGCAACGATTCCGGTAAGCGACCTAGAGCTAACCCGGACCACAGCCTGTTTGCAAGCAAACACTTGCAATCAAGTTCATGATCGCCTATTTGCAAGCATACACTTGCATTAGCCCGTTCATTAAGGTTGCCGCGAATTTGGCAAGGGCTTGCAGGAAATCGGATGAAGACCGCGTTAGGCTGTCGTGACAGCCAGGAGAGAAGACATGTCCGTGTTGCGCAAAGCCTTGATCCTGCCGCCCATCGCCCTTGGGGCCGCGGCGCTCTATGTGGCCGTCAGCGGCAAGGAAGCCCCCAAAAGACTTGATATCGGGGAAACGGCGACCGTGGTTCGCGTGGTCTCCGTCTCCCCTCAGACCTTCGTGCCCCGCGTGATCGGCTACGGAACCGTGGAACCTGCGCGCACACTCGATGCGATTGCCCAGGTTGCCGGCAGGGTCATTTACATCAACCCGAGTTTCAAACGCGGCGATTTCATGGCGGCAGGCGACGTGCTCATCAAGCTGTCGCCGGAAGACTATGAGCTCGAGATCGCCGAAGCGGAGACCGATATCGCCAGCGCTGATGTTGATCTTGAGGAACTTGCGGTGACGCTGGAGACCCAGAAGAAGTCGCTGGAAATCTCCAAGGCCGTTCTGGACCTGGAGGAACGCGAACTCACCCGGCTGAAAACGCTTCTGGAGCGCAAGGTCACCTCGGAACAACAGGTTGAAAACCAGGAAGCCGTCGTGCTGCAGCAACGCTCCGACGTGCAGGACCTCGAGAACGAAATCGCGCTCAATCCCGTCAAGCAAAAGGCCCTGGAACAGGCCAAACGCAAGAATGAGGTTCGCCTTGAAACAGCGAAACTGAACCTGGCCCGCACCACGATCAAAGCGCCCTTTCCTGCCCGCGTCTCCGAGGTTTCTGTCGAGATCGACCAATATGTCGGCGCGGGAACCTCCATTGGCTCCCTGGACGGCATCGAGGCTGCGGATATCGATGTCCAGATCGCGCCGGCGAACATGTCCGGCTTCGCCAATCTTGCCTTTCCAGGGCAACTGGACACGGAAGAAGGTGTCCGACACGCGCGCCAGTCGCTGGACAGGCTGTCGGCAAGGGTCAAGGTCGGTTCGGTTGGCGACGCTGCCACCTGGCAGGCACGGGTCAAACGGGTCAGCGATACGGTCGATCCCGACACCAGATCCGTCGGCCTGATTGTCACCGTCGACAAGCCCTATGACACGCTCCGGCCAGGCGTACGGCCACCTTTGGTCAAGGGCATGTTCACGGAGGTTGAGCTGTCCGCGCCGGCCGTGGAGGACAAAACCATTCTGCCACGCAGTGCCGTTCTGGACGGCAAGGTCATGACGGTGACGAAGGACAACCGGCTTGAACTGAAAGATGTCGACATTGCCTACCGGTTTGATGACATCGTGCTTCTCAAGCAGCCGCTTGCCGACGGAACGCGCGTGATCGTCAGCGATGTCTCGCCCGTGATCGACGGCATGCTTTTAAAACCGGTCGAGGACAAAAGCGTGCAGACCCGGCTGGAAGCAGCCACGGGTCTGGCAGCCTCACCGGGTGAGGTGCAGCAATGATCCGCTACTTCGCCAAGCACCCGACGGCCGCCAACCTCCTGATGGCCGGCCTGATCATCCTCGGCCTGTTGAACGTGCCGAACCTCCTGATGGAAACCTTTCCGCAGATCCCGATCAAGGAAATCACCGTCAATGTAGCCTATCCGGGCGCCACGTCGGCTGATGTGGAGCGCACTGTCTGCCGGCGGATCGAAGATGCGCTGGATGGCATTGAAAATATTGACGAACTGACCTGCGACAGCCGGGAAAACCTGGCACTTGCCACAGTCCGGATCGTTGAAGGCAAGGACATCGACCAGCTGATGCTGGATGTGGATCGGGAGATCAACGCAATCTCTGACTTTCCCGATGGGGTCGAAGACCCGATCCTTGAGAAGAAGGGCCGGCTGAGCGACGCGGTCTCCGTTGTCATCACCGGGATTGAAGACAAACCTCAGCTGAAGAACTACGCCGAAGACGTCAAGGAGCGGATGCTGCAATTCGGCGGCATTCCGCAGGTAGAGGTGTCCGGCTTCTCTGACCGTCAGTTCCGGATCGAAGTGCGCGATGCCGCGGCCCGCGAGCTCGGACTGACGCTCTCCAAAATTGCCGATACCCTGTCGCGGCAGAACATCAACGCCCCATCCGGTGAAATCACCACATCCGGCGGTTCCATCCTGCTGCGGTTTGCAGACGAGCGCCTTGCCGCCGACGCCTATGCCTCCGTAATCGTCGCCTCTTCCGCACAGGGCGGGCAGATCAAGCTGGGCGATATCGCCACCATCACCGATCTCTTTGAAGATGAAGAGGTCGAGACCCGTCTGAACGGCCGGCTGGCGGCCGTGCTGGATATCTCCATGACACGCAGCGACGACCTCATCCAGGTGGTCGACCGCGTCAGGGCCTTTGCAGAGGAAGAAGAAGCCCGCGCAGCACCCGGCGTGACGCTGACCGTCATCAATGACGGCTCGATTGCGTTGAAGGACCGGCTCTGGATGCTGGTCAGCAATTCCGGTCAGGGCCTCGCACTTGTCGTGGCCGCCATGTGGATCTTCTTTGGTGGCCGCCAAGCCTTCTGGATCGGCATGGGGCTGCCGGTTTCCTTTCTGGGAGCCCTGGCGATCATGTCCCTCCTCGGCCTGACCATCAACATGCTGTCAATGGTCGCGCTCCTGATCGTGGTCGGCATCATGATGGACGATGCCATCGTGATTTCGGAAAATATCGCCACCAAGCGTCATCAGGGCCTGAATGCCCTTGAGGCCGCCGTTCAAGGCACGCTGCAGGTGGCGCCCGGCGTCTTTTCCTCGTTCCTCACGACCGCCGCCATCTTCGGTGCACTTGCCTTCATCAGCGGCGATCTGGGCGATCTCCTGAGGGTCATTCCGATTGTCATGCTGCTGGTGCTGATCATCTCGCTGATCGAGGCCTTCCTGATCCTGCCGAACCACCTGTCACATGCGGCGAAAGACAGGCCGAACCTTGTGACCCGCAAGGCTGAGGCCGGTGTCTCCTGGCTCCGGGAGCATGTCGTCGGCCCGTGCGCCACATGGTCCGTGCGCAACCGCTATTTCACGGTCGGGATCTCTATCATGCTGTTCCTGTCGACACTGGCACTGGTTGCCGGCGGCCTGGTGAAGTTTCAGGCCTTTCCGAATGTGGAAGGCGACCAGATCGAAGCGCGGATCGAATTGCCGGCAAGCGCGACGCTGCAAGACACGCGTCTGGTTGTCGCCGAGGCGGTCGCGGCTCTGGAGCGCATGGATGCGGCCCTGTCGCCACGCAATCCGGAAGGCGTATCGCTCCTGAACAACGTGCTGGTTCGCTTCAATGAAAACACGGATGCCGGCACGAATGGCGCCCATCTGGCAACGATCAATGTCGATCTGCTGGAAGGTGCAAAGCGGGATGCCGGCAACCAGGAGATCCTTAGCGGCTGGCGGCAGGAAATGTCACCGACCCTCGATGTCCGCCGGATCATCCTCGCCGAATCCAGCATCGGTCCTGCGGGCCGTGCGATCGAGTTGCGCCTGGCACATTCCGACCCGGCTGTTCTGGACAAGGCGTCCGCCGACCTGCAGACGTGGCTGAACGGCTATGAGGGTGTTTACAACATTTCCGACGACCTCAGCCTCGGCAAACCGGAACTCGCCCTCTCCCTGAAGGACGGCGCCGGCGCGGTCGGTCTCGATGCCAAGGAAATCGCCGACCAGCTGAAAGGGGCCTATAACGGCATCACAGCCGACGAAGTCCAGGTCGGGTCCGAAAGTTTCGAGGTTGACGTCCGCCTTGATGGCGTCGATCGCAACAGCCTCGGTGACCTGGAACTGTTCACCATCGAGACGCCTTCGGGCCACCGGGTCCCTCTCGGAACCGTTGCCAATGTCCTGTCTGACCGGAGCTACACGCGGATCAACCGGATTGACCGTGTTCCGACCGTGACGATCACCGGGGACGTGCTCCTCGGCATTGCCAATGCCAACGAAGTTGTCAGCGACACGCAGACCCGTTTCCTGCCGGAGTTGCTTGACCGCTATCCCGGCCTGGCCGCCTCGACGGAGGGCCAGAATGCGGAAGGCGCCAAGACCCAGGCCTCCATGGCAGCCGCGCTCGGTACCGGCCTGATTTTCGTCTTCATCCTGCTCAGTTTCCAGTTTCGCAGCTATACAGAGCCGGTCGTCGTCATGGTCCTGATCCCGTTTGCCCTGATCGGAGCAGTCTGGGGCCATCTCCTTCTGGGCATCGACTTTGCGCTGCCGAGCATGCTGGGCTTCATTTCGCTGGCCGGGATCGTGGTCAACGATTCCATCCTTCTGGTTCAGTTCATCAAGGATGAACACGCCCCGGACATGGAAAATGTCGCCGACATCGCACCGCTCGGCGCCAAGGCCCGGTTCCGCGCGATCCTCCTGACCTCGGTGACAACCATTGCCGGCATGTTGCCGCTGCTGTTCGAAACCAGCCCGCAGGCCCAGGTGCTGGTTCCGCTGGTGACGTCGATCTCCTTCGGTCTGATCGGCACCACCTTGATGATCGTGTTCGTGGTTCCGGCCTTCTACACCATCCTTGACGATTTCGGCCTGACGTCACTGGCGGCAGAGCGGCGGGCAAACCGGGAGGCCGTCGCGGAGGCGGGGTGAACCAAGTGGTGGCATCCCGGTTTGGCCCAGCCAGGACCGGGATCCGGTAGTCACTGACAACAGTTTTTCAGACGGCGAATGCCGGGCTTGCCGGGTCCCGGTCTTGACGCTGCCGCGTCAATCCGGGATGGCAACCGAAGGGACATTGCCAGACTCAAAAAAGGCTCCCGAACCGGAAGCCTTTTGAGCGTTTATCCTGTCTGTCGCCTGGGATCAGTCGAACAGCTTGTCGATATCCGCCTGGGCGTCGCCGAGCATGGCGTCGATGTCGTCCTGGGAAACCCCCTCGCCGGAATGCTGAGGACCGTGCAGGATCAGTTCGCGCTGACGGCGCTGCTCGTCGGTCTCTTCAAGCTCCGCTTCAAGATCTTCGGGAATGCGCAGATGCTCGATGAACGAGCTCACGCGTTCGTCGATATAGCGGAGGGTGCCGACGACCTTGGAAATGCGCTGACCGGTGATGTCCTGGAACGTACAGGCCTCGAAGATGCCGATCATCTTGTTGCTGACCAGTTCCTGATAGGCTTCCGGGTCGCTGGTGTCCGCGCCCATGATTTCCTCGGCCGCTTCCATGATGGTGTTGGTGGCCTCTTCCGTTGCCTCGACGATGGCGTCAAGTTCACGGCCGGCATCCGGGATCTTGTTCCCGGTCATGTCGTTCGCGCGCAATTGGGAGATTTCCTCCTTCATGCGCGTGATTTCCTTTGCGATCATCGTCAGCTCTTCGGTCACGGCCGGCTGAACGGTCGAAAGAAAATCATGCATGGAACCGGACATGACCTCTGCGAGATGCATCACGTCTGTGAGCGATACCTCGCCTTGCCGGTTCTTGTTTTCTTCGAGAAAGTCGATGACGCGGGCAATGTTTTCCTGTTTCATATTTGCCACCAGGTCGAGCCTTTCCATACGAGGCATCCTCCCAAAACGGTCCTCTGTTCGCGGACCGCTATAACTCCGCGGATGCGCTGACTCTGACCCGGCCTGCCTGCCCAGCAAGACCGTGCCGATCACTCACATCCGTCTGGCACCGGCGGAGGCGCGCCCCAACGCGGGCTCCGCCAAGTGCAAGATATTAGTCGGAGAAGACTGCCTCGATCTTGCCTTTCAGCGTCTGAGCGTTGAAGGGCTTCACGATGTAGTTGTTCACGCCGGCCTTCTTGGCGGCGATGACGTTCTCTGTCTTGGATTCAGCAGTCACCATGATGAACGGTGTCTTGCTGAGGCTGCCGTCGGCACGCACCTGCTTGAGCAGTTCGTAACCGGTCATCGGCTCCATATTCCAGTCGGAAATCACCAGGCCATAGCGGCGCTGCTTCATTTTTTCCAATGCTTCGGTGCCGTCCGCAGCATCATCGATGTCTTCGAAACCAAGTTGCTTGAGCAGGTTCCGGATGATGCGAATCATCGTTTTGTAGTCATCGACCACGAGGACCGGCATCTGAAGATCAAGGGCCATTGTCTACTCCATACTGTCAATTTGCGCGGCCCCTGGCCGTGGGCCGTTGGAACGCGTTATGACCTCGAAGGAGAGCGACACATTTATTTGTGTCCTCACCTCCCCACACTCAACGCAATTTACCCACCGCCCCTGAAAAGACCGTTAATAACAGGCGCTTTTTTTCTTCACCCAAAGCACAATTGCCAGAAATCCTTAGTACGCCTAGCGTCCGCGTTGCTTGAAAAACCCAAATTCAGGACGGAAAACGCAATGCTTGAGCTGCAAAAACTCTGTTTCGAGGATCTTTCGGTCGGAATGAGCGAAGAACTTGTCAAACACGTCAGTTCTTCAGATGTGGTCGGCTTCGCGGAAGTTTCCGGCGATCGGAACCCCATCCATCTTTCGGAACACTTTGCGGCCAGAACACCGTTCAAGACCCGGATCGCGCATGGCCTTTATACAGCCAGCCTGATTTCCGCCGTGCTCGGGACCCGGCTGCCAGGCCCGGGCGCGATCTATCTGTCCCAGACGCTCAACTTCAAGGCACCGGTGCGAATCGGTGACGACGTCACGGTGGTCGTGACCGTGGAAGAATTGATGGAACGCGGCAACCGGGCCCGCCTGTCCTGCATCTGCCGGGTCGAGGACACTGTCGTTCTGGAAGGCGAAGCCCTCGTCAAGGTGCCGAGCCGGGACGAGGACCGCTCCGGGCTCTAGCCTTCAATCGCATTTCGTGGATCATCCGTCGGTCAACGGGCGCTGAAGAGCGGTCCCTGCGGCTGAGACCTTCCGGAGCCCTACAACCCGCGCCACACCCATAAGTACATACCTTCTCAGAATCCCGCAAAAGTTGCTCGCGCCGCCGATCCATTGTTAAGTGTCGGGGACCGAAAATCGTCTCGCGTATTCTGGAGGGGGAAATGTCCGAGGCTGTTGCGGAAAACGGTGCGGCTGAAAACGGCCAGAAAAAACCCCGGAGCGGGCAAACGGCGTCAAACCTGGTGATCGGGATCTGGCTCGTGCTGCTCTATGTGGTAACGATCTCGATCTCGATCCTGATGCTGAGCAGTTATCAGATCCAGTCGCGCATCCAATATGTCAACATAAGCGATACGCGACTGTCGATCTGGCGGCTGATCGAACTGTCCAATGTCTATTCCGTTGAAAAGAACATCCTGGAGAACAGGCTGCAGGAACTGCAGCAAATGCAGGCGCGACTGGACGGTATTGTCGCAAGACGCATTGAGCTCGACGCTGAATACACCAAGATTTTCGACCCTTTCTACAAGGACATCAGGGCCTTCAAGTCGATCGTCGAAAACTCCTATGAGGGCTTTTCGTTCAAACCACTTCCGAAACACCATCTCAGTGTGAAGATCCTTTATACGGATGTCGCCCAGCAGCTGGAGGGCCTGACTCTCACCGAGGACCATCAGGCGATGCTCAAGGAGCTGGAGCAGCGTCAGAAGCGTGGTGATGACGTGTTCCGAAATCTGGGAGGAACAAAGCGCAATGAAGACGAGACACGCGCTGAAGTCAGTGAGTATAAATTCGCCCTGAAGACGATCTCGGACAAGATACGCGCCGGGGTCTATGGCACGATCAGCACCACGACGCCCTATGACGGTCTTGACGAAAACGAAAAATCTTTGCTCCAGGACGCTGTCTCGGAGTTCTCTTCCCTGAAGAACATTCTCTGGAAGCTGCCGTATAACCTGGCCATCATGCCGGCAGAGGTGCTTGTGCTGTTTCTGGTTCTCGCCATGGGGGTTCTTGGCAGCACGATCTTCATCACCCAGCTCTATTTCCGCAGAGACAAGTACCAGGGGAAATACGACGAACACCTGAATGCGGCCTTCTTCTTTTCTCGCCCCTGGTTCGGTGCAATCACGGCCTTGTCCATCTATGTGCTGGCCAAGGCCGGGGTTCTTTTTCTGACCGATCCCTCCACCCAGTCCGGCAGCGCGACACTCAGTCCCTTCTTCATTTCGTTCATCGCCATCATTTCTGGGCTCTTTTCCGAACAGGCGATCCAGGCCATCAAGACGGCTGCCGACAACTGGTTCAAGAACCAGGACCCGGACGCTGACCGCTGGGGTGTCGGTTTGGCCACGGTCATTGGCGAAAAACAGCGCGATACGGCCCAGTTCGCCGAGGCAAGCGGTGTGCCCCTTTCAACCGTGGAAGGCTGGATCTCGGAGAACAAGCCGGTCCCGCCGAGGATGCAGGACATCTTGAGCGTCTGGCTCGAAACGCCCTCCCGAAAGCTGTTCACGGACATTCCTCCACCGGCAACTGCGAAAGACGACGCATGACCAAGCGTCAGAGGGCTTGTCCTGCCCGTCCCCGAATTCCATCACAAATAACTTAGATTTCAGCTGGTCTTGACCTTTGACCGTCTTGGCGGCAGGTTCCTCGCCAGCTTTGGCGGGGCTGCAGATTGCCGCGCTTCGGTTCCCCCACCCGGTGGACTGGCCACGAATGCCGTCCCGGTCGATACATGGCGCAAGGGTTTGCTGCATGAGCCTCTCTGACACTTCCAGGTTCCTGGTTGCCGATAGCCTGGACAGCTTTCCAGCGGCGCTGAGGGGCGGAATCGTGGCGATCGGGAATTTCGACGGTGTTCACCGGGGGCATCGGGCCGTGCTGGACGCCGCCATGGGTCTTGGCCACGGCACGCACCACCCTGTTTTCGCGATGAGTTTCGAGCCGCACCCGCGCACGGTGTTCAATCCGGCCAGGCCGGTGTTCCGCCTGACGCCGCCGGACCAGAAAATCGGCATGCTGCGGGTCTGCGGCCTTGATGGCGCCTTGATCCTGCCTTTCACCAAAGACTTTGCCGGCATGGAAGCCAATGCCTTCGTTCAGAACATCCTGATCGACACGCTCGGCATTTCCCATGCGGTCACCGGATACGACTTCCATTTCGGCAAGGCCCGTCAGGGCACGCCGGACTACTTGCGGGCCGCCGGCGCCAATCACGGCTTTGGTGTCACTATCGTCCAGCGCGAAGAAGATGAAGGGGCGGAAGTGATCTCGTCCTCGCGCATACGGGACTGCCTTGCAGAAGGCGACATAGCGCAAGCCAACGGACTGCTTGGCTATCGCTGGTTTTTTGACGCGGACGTCCGTCATGGCGACAAGCGCGGCCGGGACCTCGGCTATCCGACGGCCAATCTGTCGCTTTCCGAGGACTGCCCGCTGAAACAGGGCATATACGCGGTCAAGGTCAAGGTCGGTGAGACCTGGCACGACGGTGTTGCCAGCTACGGCCGACGGCCGACCTTCGACAATGGCGCGGCGACGTTTGAAGTTCATCTCTTCGACTTTGCCGGTGATCTTTATGGTCGGACGCTGCGTGTGCACCTGATTGCGTATCTGCGCGGCGAGGAAAAATTCGACAGCGTTGACGCGCTTGTCGCGCAAATGGACCAGGACAGCGCCGAGGCCCGTGCTGCGCTTGCGGCCCTGCAGCCGATCTCCGAGATCGACACGCAGCTGCTGGACCTTGCTCCGTGACCACGGCCGGCACGTCCAGGACCATCGAACAGAATTCGCTCCTGGCGATCCTGCTGATGAGCTCTGCGATGCTCATCGTTCCGGTGATGGACATCATCGCCAAATACCTGTCGGCCGATCTTCCACCGCTTGAAGTGACGTTCGGCCGGTTCTTCTTCCAGTTCCTGATCTGTCTGGTCCTGGCGCTTGTCACGGGACAGATCACCCGCCTGCGCGGAACGCAGCCGCTGATCAACTACATGCGCGGCATCCTGCTGGCCGCCGCATCGCTCTGTTTCTTCACGGCGGTGAAGTTCATGTCGGTCGCCACCGCAATCTCGATCTTTTTCATCGAGCCGATGGTACTGACCATTCTGGCAGCGTTGATCCTGAAGGAACAGGTCGGCATTCGCCGGATCGGTGCCATTCTGGTCGGGCTTCTGGGGGCGATCGTTATCCTGCGGCCCAGTCTTGCCGAAATCGGCCTGGTCAGCCTGCTGCCCGTGGCGACTGCGTTCCTGTTTTCCTTCTACCTGCTGCTCAACAGACTTTATCCGGTCACCGACGGCCTGCTGACCATCCAGTTCAGCGCCGGACTGTCCGGCTCGCTGATGTTGGGCGCAGCCTTGCTGATCGGCAATGTCACGGGTCTCGACGGCCTTGCCTTTGTCATGCCGGATGCCACGCAACTCGGCCTTCTGGCGCTTATCGGACTGATTTCCTTTGCCGCCCACGGCCTTGTTGTTGCGGCCTTTCAGCGAGGAACCGCTAGCCTGCTGGCCCCTCTGCAATATATCGAGATCGTCAGTGCAACCTTGTTCGGTTATCTGGTGTTTGCCGATTTTCCGGACGGCCCGACCTGGTTCGGCATCGCGCTCATCATTGGCAGCGGTCTTTATATCGCCCACCGGGAACGCAAGCTGAAAAAGACGGTTCAGACGGCGGTGGCGGAGGTCTGACCTTCTGCGGCCACCGGTTTCATCCGCCGCAGTCCCATCCAGACGATCAACAGCGGCAGGAGCGGTGCGATCGGCAGGCCGAGCCAGACCGCAAACGGGCTGGTGGAGGCAGACAGAACGATCACCAGAGCCAATGCTGCCTTTTCATACGGCAGGAAGCCGGATTTCAGTCCTTCTCTGATCAGGAACGCACAGGGCACCACAAGAAGCGTCAGGTCGTATGACAGCGCGAACGGGGTTACCAGCAAGGCGCCTCCGACCAGCACCGGCGCCCGCACCGCCATCCGGTCGGAACGGCGCCAGGCGACCCAGACACAGACAAGGGCGGCAAGGCCAACGAGCACCTGGAGTGCCATCGCTGCCATATGAGACAGTCCGACAAGGCGCAAGCCCCCATAGACGGAGATCATCTTGCCCCATTCGACGCCGCCCAGTTCCATCATGGCCGAGGCAACCGGCGCCTGAAGCCAGAAGGCCTGCCAGACACCCAGCCCCAGAACCGCCGCGCTCAGTCCGGCAAATACCAGGGTGGTCACGGAAGCGCTGAGGAAGGTGCGCCAGTTCCAGCTGGCGATCAGGGCAATGGGCGCCAGGATGCCGAGCTGGGGCTTGATGGTCAGCAGCCCGAGTGCAATGCCAGCCAGGATCATCTTCTGGCGTTCAACACCGACCAGGAAAAAGCCGTAAAGCGCTGCCGTCAGCGCCGCGTTCTGGCCGTGAAAGGCGTTGTTGGCGCAAGCCGGGATGAGAATGAGACAGGCGGCCAGCAGCCATTTGCCGGTAATCATCCTGCAGGAGAGGCACAACAAGCCGGTTGTCAGCGCAACAAAGCCTGCGAAGGCAGCCTTGTAGGGCAGCAGTGCGAAGGCGCTTTGCAGCATCTGGAAAGTCGGCGGATAGAAAAAGCCGAAGACCGTATCCGAGCCGGTATAGGCGTTTTGAAGCGCAGCGAAATCCTTGGGACTGTAGGCCAGTTCCGGCGTGCCGTTCAGCACCAGTCCTCCGGCAAGCCAGAAGCTCAGATAATCCATCAACAACGTGCCGTTCGGTGCCCCATAGGTGTTTGGAATCACCAGCATCCAGGCAAGCCCGGCGGCGAAACCAATGGCCGAACACAAACACGCAAACCCGATCCGGTCCCAGGTAAACCATTCACCGTCCCGTGCCGCCCGGTGCCAGAGCCCGGGTGCCTGATGATGCCCGGTGGCAAGTTTTGAGGAAGTGGCCATGATCGTTTGCGTGTCCCGAGATCTCTGTTCGCCTTCTGAATGCCGCACAGACATTCATATTCGGTTACTCCTCCGCATTTTTCTGGAAGGGAAGAACAGGCGGTCACCAGGTCCCTGGCGCGCAAACCCGGATCGATTGCGCAAGAGATCTTTATTCAGCGGCAAAGTGCTGCTATGTCCCTTGCCATGCAACATCGGGACCTCATAGTCGCCACCAAGCCGGCGACCGCGATATCGCGAATTACTAGCCCGGCCTTCGGCTGACGCGACCAGCGCGGCGCCAGGGACCGGGATCTTCCTGCTTTCCGATTGCAGCCTTCCCTGAGGCCGGCAATCCCTTCCCTTTGAATGACGGGCCAGACGCCCGAACGGATCGACCTGACGATGACCGATACAGATAAACGCGACTATTCCGAAACGCTCAACCTGCCGCAGACGGATTTCCCGATGCGTGCGGGCCTGCCCAAGAAGGAGCCGGAAATCCTGGCCCGCTGGGAGCAGCTCGAGGTTTACAAGAAACTGCGCGAGCAGGGCAAAACCCGCGACAAATATGTCCTGCATGACGGCCCTCCCTATGCCAACGGCAACATCCATATCGGCCATGCGCTCAACAAGACGCTGAAGGACATCGTCACCCGCTCCATGCAGATGCTGGGGTATGAGAGCAACTATGTTCCCGGCTGGGACTGTCATGGTCTGCCGATCGAGTGGAAGATCGAGGAACAGTACCGCGCCAAGGGCAAGAACAAGGACGAAGTGCCGATCAACGAATTCCGCAAGGAATGCCGCGACTTCGCCGAACACTGGATCGACGTCCAGCGCAAGGAGTTCAAGCGCCTCGGCATCGAAGGCGACTGGGACAACCCGTATCTGACCATGCGCTTTGAAAGCGAAGCCGTCATCGCCAACGAGCTGATGAAGTTTGCCATGTCCGGGCAGCTCTACCGCGGCTCCAAGCCGGTGATGTGGTCGGTGGTCGAAAAGACCGCGCTGGCGGAAGCCGAGATCGAGTATCACGACCACAAGTCCGACATGATCTGGGTGAAGTTTCCGATCGAGAGCGCCGGCGGCAGCGACGAGGCGGCGGTCGAGGAACTTCTTGATTCCGCTGTTGTCATCTGGACAACCACCCCCTGGACAATCCCGGGCAACCGTGCCGTCTGTTTCTCCTCGAAGATCGCCTACTCGATCTATGAGGTTACCCAGGATGGCCTGCCGGACGACAACTGGGTGCAGAAGGGCGACAAGCTGATCCTGGCGGACGCGCTGGCCGACGACGTTTTCAAGAATGCCCGCATCACCGACTTCAACCGCCTGCGCGGTGTGACAGCGGACGAACTGGGCACCATGACCCTGGCGCATCCGCTGGCCGAACTTGATCTCGGCGGCTATGAGTTCGACGTTCCGCTCCTGGATGGCGACCACGTGACCGACGATGCAGGTACCGGCTTCGTGCACACGGCGCCTGGCCACGGCGCGGACGACTTTGAGATCTGGATGGCCAAACGGACCGATCTGGAAGCGCGCGGCATCAGCACTGCGATCCCGTTCACGGTCGCCGATGACGGCTTTTACACCAAGGACGCACCGGGCTTTGACGGCTTCGAGGTGATCACCCACAAGGGGGAAAAGGGCAAGGCCAACAAGGCGGTCATCGAACGGCTGAAAGAAGCCGGCAACCTGATCGGCCTTGGCCGCCTGACCCACTCCTATCCGCATTCCTGGCGGTCCAAGAAACCGGTGATCTTCCGCAACACGCCCCAGTGGTTCGTCTATATGGACAAGACCCTTGGCGGCGAAGGCGACACCTTGCGCACCCGCGCGCTGACCGCCATCGACGAAACCCGCTTCGTGCCGGGCAGCGGTCAGAACCGGTTGCGTTCCATGATCGAGAACCGCCCGGACTGGGTCCTGTCGCGCCAGCGCGCCTGGGGCGTGCCGATCACCGTCTTCATCCACAAGGAAACCGCCGAGATCCTGAAGGACGAAGCGGTCAACAAGCGCATCTTTGAAGCCTTCTCTGCCGAAGGCGCGGATGCCTGGTTCGAGGGTGGTGCCAAGGAACGGTTCCTTGGCAACGACTACAAGGCCGATGAGTGGGACATGGTCATGGACATCCTCGATGTCTGGTTCGACAGTGGCTCAACCCACGCTTTCGTGATGGAAGAACGCGAAGACCTGGCGCCGAAACGCAAGGTCGATGGCGGCAATGACTATGTGCTTTACCTGGAAGGTTCAGACCAGCATCGCGGCTGGTTCCATTCCTCGCTTCTGGAAAGCTGCGGCACGCGCGGTCGCGCGCCATATGATGCCGTGCTGACCCATGGTTTCACCATGGCCGAGGACGGACGCAAGATGTCCAAGTCCCTCGGAAACCAGGTGTTCCCGCAGGATATCATCAAGCAGTATGGCGCCGATATCCTGCGTCTCTGGGTGGCCTCGACGGACTATTGGGAAGACCAGCGCCTCGGCCAGGAAATCATCAAGACCAATGTTGATGCCTACCGGAAACTGCGCAACACCTTGCGCTGGATGCTCGGCTCCCTGGCCCATGCCAAAGGCGAGGACGTCGCCTATTCCGACATGCCGGAGCTGGAGCGCCTGATGCTTCACCGCCTGGCGGAGCTCGATACGCTCGTGCGGGAAGCCTACTGGGAGTTCGACTACAAGAAGATCACCCACCAGCTGTTCACCTTCATGACGGTGGAGCTGTCGGCCTTCTATTTCGACATCCGCAAGGACGCGCTCTACTGCGATGCCGCCTCATCCACACGCCGCAAGGCGTCGCTCTACGTGATCGACAAACTGTTCAATTGTCTCGTCACCTGGATGGCGCCGATGCTGCCCTTCACCATGGATGAGACCTGGACCTCCCGCTATGGCGACGCGGCCTGCGTCCACCTGGAACAGTTCCCGGCGGTCCCGGCTGAGTGGCGCGACGATGCGCTTGCGGCCAAGTGGGCAAAGATCAAGACGGTCCGCCGTGTGATCACAGGTGCCCTTGAAATCGAACGTCGCGAAAAGCGCATCGGATCGTCCCTGGAAGCCCATCCGGTGGTTCATGTCACCGATCCGGACCTGATGGCCGCGCTTGAAGGCAAGGACATGGCAGACATCGCCATCACCAGCCAGTTGACGCTGTCCGCGGATCCGGCCCCGGCCGGCGCCTTCACGCTGGAAGACACCAAGGGCGTGGCCGTCGTTCCGGCTCTGGCGGAAGGAACCAAGTGCGCCCGCTCCTGGAAAATCCTTCCAGACGTGGGCTCCGATCCGGACTATCCGGACGTAACCCCGCGTGATGCGGCTGCCCTCCGGGAGTGGGATGCAGCCCACGCAGCGGCATAAGACAAGGTGTGGCCAGCAGAATGACCGATGCGGATCAAGCCGGGCCTGCCGGAGCGAAACAGCCCCTTCTTTGGGGCCGTTTCAGCGGCTTAGTTCTGATCATTGCCCTGATCGGCCTTGTTCTGGACCAGGGCACGAAACTCTGGCTGGTTCAGGGTTTTGACCTGCAACGCAACGGCCCGGTCGAACTGTTGCCTGTTCTCGATATCGTTCTTGTCTGGAACAGGGGCATTTCTTACGGACTTTTTCAGCAGAACAGCGATCTCGGTCGCTGGCTGCTGGCCGGACTGACGGTTGTCGTGACGATCGGCCTTTGGGTCTGGTCCAGCCGCTGCACGTCGCGACTGGTCGCGCTGTCGCTCGCCCTGGTTATCGGTGGCGCGCTCGGCAACGGGGTCGACAGGCTGTTTCACGGGGCCGTGGTGGACTTCGTCCATTTTCATGTCGGCACATTCTCGTGGTATGTCTTCAACCTAGCGGATGTGTGGATCGTTGCGGGCGTGATCGGTCTCCTGTATGACAGTTTCACAAATGGTCCTAATTCAGCCGCAAAATAGCGGTTTAATGCTGGACTGACGGATTGCGGGCAGCAGGTTGCCGGCAAAAACATGTATTTTCGGGGAGTCTGCTGTGGCGCGGACGATGTTTGGTTTTGTGAAAAACGGTTTGGTTCTGGTCCTTCTGGCCGGGCTGGCTGCCTGTCAGGCCGCCGACGGCACAAGCCAGGCGCCGGATGTGGCGCTTGTCGACAGCGTCATGAAGGGCCTTGGCGCCGTTGATCCGAACGAGAAGCCGATCGACTACAAGCCACGCGCCCCACTCGCCATGCCGGCAGAGCCGGGCAAGTTGCCGGAGCCGGAAACAAATGTTGCCGGCGTGAATTCCGAAAACTGGCCCAAGCAGCGCGAGAACCAGGATCTCACCGAAATCCAGCAGCTTTATGCCAGCTCGGGTAAGGCAGGCAGCATGAACGCCGAGCCGTTGACCCCTGAACAGATGCGCGGTTTCAAGATCACCGGCGTTACCGGCACCGGTCGAGATCTTGAGGCAGAACGTCGTCAAGACGAGATCGACGAAGGCAGCAGACTGACACGCGCCGAGCAGCAGGCCGAGTGGGAACGATTGCAGAAGCTGAAGAGCCAGCAGGCCGGTGTCACGCAAAGCGGCCTTGCCAAACGACGCTTCCTGACGGAACCACCCTCCGACTACAGCACACCCTCACCGGATGCTCCCATGCCCGAGGTGGTCCAGAAGAAGGACCGGAAGCCGAGCAACTATGATGAATATGATTCCAAGCCGCTCGATCCGCGTTGCCTGGAAGGCGAGAAGGAATTCTGCCGCTAACCGGCACACCCTCTCTGTCGCGCATAGATGACGAAAAAGTAACGAGACCTCCGGTCCTGATTCCCTATATGGAAGAAGGTCCGGAGGTTTTTTGTTTCGTGCATTGTAATAGCCGTCAGGCAGCAGCGGACAAACGGCCTTAACCTTTCCGGCCGGCCAGTTGGTCCGGACCCAGGCCAGCGAACCGGCCGTGACCGGTCCACAGAACTCGGGAGTTGCATGTGAACCCATCTTGCAAACGGCGATCACCATTTTCCGCGCGCTGTCTCAGGCGGACACTCGGTCCCATTCTGCTGCCGGTGCTTCTGCTCACTGGCCCTGCGACAAGCCTGCCCGCAGTTGCCACGGAAAACTTGGTCAAGGCCGCCAACATTCTGATCGCGCCAAATCTGGAAAGCTTCACTCTTGAAAACGGCCTGCAAGTGGTGGTCATACCCGACCGCCGGGCTCCCGTTGCAACCCACATGATCTGGTACAAGGTCGGCGCTGCGGACGAACCCGACGGGCAATCAGGTGTCGCACATTTCCTGGAACACCTGATGTTCAAGGGAACGACCAACAACCCGGATGGTGCCTTTTCCAGGATGGTTGCCGAGCGCGGCGGTCAGGAGAACGCGTTCACCAGTGCGGACTACACGGCCTATTTTCAGCGGGTCGCCAAGGAACATCTGCCGCTTATGATGGAACTTGAAGCCGACCGGATGGAGAACCTGATCCTCTCGGATGCGGTTGTCGATCCCGAACGCGACGTCGTCCTCGAAGAGCGCCGTTCACGCGTCGACAGCGAACCGGGTTCGCGCCTGCGGGAAGCGCTTAATGCGATCACCTTTGTCAATCACCCCTATGGCTCGCCCGTGATCGGATGGGAGAGCGAGATCAGGGCCCTCAACAAGGAAGCCGCCCTCGCCTTCTACGACCGGTTCTACACGCCAAACAACGCGGTCGTGGTTGTCGCCGGTGACGTCGACGTGGAAGACGTCCGCAAGATTGCCGAGAACACCTACGGCAAGGTCGCCCGTCGGGCAGAACCACCGCCCCGTGTCCGTCCGGCAGAGCCGCCTCTTTCCGGAGAGCGGCGGATTGCGGTCAGCGATCCGCGCGTTCGCCAGGAATCCCTGTCACAGACCTGGATCGTGCCCAGCCAGTCAACCGGCGATGGACGCCAGCCCGAGGCACTCGATGTCTTGGCCTATATCCTTGGCGAAGGTCCGTCGAGCCGGCTGCACAAGGCCCTGGTCCTGGACCAAGAAGCCGCCCTCGGCGCCGGAGCCTATTATCAGGGAGGAGCCCTCGATGACGGGCGCTTCGGCGTTTACGCCTCGCCGCGCCCCGGCTTTACCCTTGAGGACATGGAGCGCCTGATGGCAGCAGAAATTGCAAGGCTGCTGGAAACCGGCGTCACCGAGGCAGAAGTCGAACGCGCCAAGAACAGCATGATTGCAGGTGCGATCTACGCCCAGGACAGCCAGTCGCGTCTGGCGCGTCTCTTCGGCAGCGCACTGACAACCGGACTGACCATAGAAGAGGTACAGACCTGGCCGGCACAGGTCAGCGCGGTTACGCCGGAAGATGTGCTTGAAGCAGCCCGTACCTACCTGTCTGGTCTGCCGGTCAGCGGCGAATTGCGCATTGAGGCGCCTGATGTTCCGGACGCTGCCCAGACCGAGGCCCCGAAAGTGAAGGACAAGTCCTGATATGGCTCACCGCAAGTACTCGCACGACTGGTTCGCGTTTGCCTGTCTGACACTGATCGTCCTCCTTGTGGCGCCAGGACCGGCTCAGGCCGTTGAGATTCAGAAAGTCACCAGCCCGGGTGGGATCGAAGCCTGGCTGGTTGAAGATCATACCGTTCCGATCGTTGCCCTGAATTTCTCCTTTACCGGTGGGTCGGCGCAGGACCCGCATGGCAAGGAAGGGGTGACCCGACTGCTTGCTGCCACGCTTGACGAAGGTGCCGGCGAACTGGACAGCGAGGCCTTTCAGGGCCGAATGGAAGAGCTTGCGATCAGCATCGGGTTCAGCACCGGCAAGGACCGGTTCTACGGCAGCTTGCGCAGCCTTACGCCCAGTCTCGACGAAGGGGTCGACCTGCTTGCCTTGGCGGTCAACCGCCCCCGCTTTGATGAAACGCCGCTGGAACGCATGAAAACCCAGCTGGTGACCCGGGCAAAGCGGAATGAAAGCGATCCTGATGCGATTGCCGGCAGATCGCTCGCTAAGGCCATGTTCGGCGACCATCCCTATTCACGGCCAACCCTGGGCACCGTCGAAAGCCTTGAAACGCTCACCGCAGATGATCTGGCGGAACAGCACAAGCGGCTTCTGACCCGGAGCGGCCTGACCGTCGGTGTGGTCGGCGCGATAGACGCGGAAGCCCTGGCCAAGATTCTGGACAAGATGTTCCTGACACTGCCGGCAGAAGGTGATCTGGTTTCCGTTGCCGATCTCGACCCTGCCTACGGTGACCGGATCAGCGATGAACTTGCAGTCCCGCAATCGACGATCCTTGTCGGCCTGCCGGGGCTGAAACGAAACGACCCGGATTATCAGGCCGCATTCGTGATGAACCACATCCTGGGTGGCGGCACCTTCACGTCCTGGCTTTATCAGGAGGTCCGTGAAAAACGCGGCCTTTCCTACAGCACCGGAACATCACTTTCACCCTACGCCCATACCGGCCTGCTGATCGGCTCGGCAGCCACCAAGGCGGATCGGGCCAACGAGACGGTTTCCATCATCCTGGAACAGCTGCAAAGAATGGCTGAGCAAGGCCCGTCGGAAGAGGAGCTACGCGCTGCCAAGCAGTTTCTGACCGGCTCCTACGCGCTCAGGTTCGACAGTTCCGGGAAGATTGCCCGTCAGCTGGTCGGTCTGCAGAATGCCGACCTCGGGATCGACTATTTCGATCGTCGAAACAGCGAAATCGAGGCGGTCACGCTCGAAGACGTTCAACGCGTTGCCAAGCGTCTGCTTGAAGACAAAACCCCGACGATCGTTACCGTCGGACCAAAACAGGGCTGAGGTCCGGATCAGGCGGCGGCGGGTTATCCCGCCGCTGACCGCCTGGGCCCGGGAGCTGGTGCACCCTGGAGCACTTCGGCCCGAACCGGGCGCGGCGGCGAGAACAAAGTGCCCTGGGCCAGGGTCACGTCATAGTCGAGAAGTTCCAGCACCTGAGATTCGGTTTCGACATGATCGGTTATGAGCTGCATGCCGTAGCGCTGCAGGAGATCGCCGAAATCCGATGGGTGAATATGCCCGTGTTTGGCTTCGCGCCGGCCGATCAGGTAATCGGCATTGAGCTTGCCGAACTTGAAGCCGCGGCCAGCCAGTGAGTTGAAATCCATCTTCATGTCGGAAATCCGGTCGACGGAGAACCGGAACCCGAGGTCGTAGAGGGCGCTCAGGCTTTCCAGCTCCAGCGCACCCATTGCCGCGACATCGTCCTGCGCAAACTCGAATACCAGCACGTCGGCAAAATTCTGGTTGTCCTTGACGAACTCCAGGAAGCCCGGGAAGAAGGTCTCGTCAGCGAGCGATACGGTCGAGATGTTGCAGAACAGGATGGCATTGCGGTTGCGCGAGGTCAGCCGGCGCACGACCTGTATCGAACGGAACAGCAGCAGATTGTCGATGCGCGCGACCTGGCCGGACATAACGGCCTCCGGCAGGAAAGCGGCGGCATCGATCAGGTTGCCTTCGACATCGCGCAAACGGGTGAAGGCCTCATAATATTTCACCTGGCGCTGCGGCAGCGTCACGATCGGCTGCAGATGCAACTCAACCCGATTGGCATTCAGCGCCGAGGTTATCAGCTCGCGCATGGCCATGTTCGGCCTGTTGGCCTGCGGCGCAGGCGCCAGGGCCGGATCTTCGTGAGCAGGTGCTGCCAGCTCGCGCGCGACCTCCTGGTGCGAGGCCCGGTTGGCATAATCCTGGCGGGGAGCAGCGTTCAGATGCGCAGGTTCATCGCCTTCACGCGGCGCATGAACACCGTAGCGACGGTCAAGCTCGGCCATGTCACGGTGGGACTGCACCGGTGCTGACGGGTACATGTCCTGCTGCCCGCGCGGCGCTTCGGCAGGTGCATACTGTGCATGCTGCTCAGGTTGTTGCACGGGCGGCCAGTCCCGGGGAGCCCGGTACGCCTGCTCCTGCTCCGCCGGATAAGGAGGTTGCTGAGCGGGCTGCTGGTAACGCGGCAGGCTCGGCGCCCGCGGAGGTGGCGCGATTGCCTGCTGGTCTTCGACCTTGGTCTCGAGGTCCGACATGGCTTCCGCCATCTGCTTGACCAGCGTTCCCAGAACCTCAACTTCTGCAAACAGCGGATCGATCTCCGCACGGGTCCGGCGCGGCACCGCGTGTTCCATGCCGGTCAGGCGCCCTTCCAGATTGCCGACGTCTTCGTCCAGGTCCGTCATGCGTTCTTCAAGTCGCTCAACGGCTTCGTTGACTGCCCCCCGATCGCGCGCCCGTCCGATCAGGAGATGGAACAGGATCATGGTGCACATGAGCGCAAGCGACAGCGACACCGCTTCACCGAGCGGACGACCGAACTGGAACACAAGGACGGTTGCCGAAGACAGGGCAATCACGGCCATACAAACTGCTACGAAGATGGTCCCAGTACGACCCATGGCGTTTGAAAGTTCCGATCCGAATCAAAAGTTACTGCTTAATCATGCCTTAAGAACAAGGCGCAACCGAATCCGCAAACCGCTTTCGAACGTGGAATCCGTGACTTGTCCCCGATTATGGCTTTTCGCTGTGCAAATTGGAGCAGCGTGTCCCTTCCTCGACGAGCAGAATGTCGCAAACCGGATTTTTGTACAACAGCAAGATGCCCTGGCGTGAACCGGCAATTGTACTTTGCATTCCCCCAGGGCTTCCGCTAAGCTTACGTTAGGGAATTTGTGTCGTGGCGGCGTTAATTTACAAGTTTTCCAGGGGGCTGGTATGCAGGCAGCCGGACAGTCATCCCGTCGCATTTCGCGCGGATCCGAAGAGAACGCAAGAAGAAGTGAACCAGATCGAGATCACCGAGGACCCGGCCCCACCCAAGGCCGGGCCACGTTCCCGTCCGCGCAGCCGACGGAAGCAGTTTGCAACTCCCTCGACGAGCAGAGCATCACCGACGAACTTGTTCAGGCGGCCCTTGTGTCTGCGCTTCAAAGTCGCGAATTCCAGTCTGCCCCGCAACTGCGCGCCTTTCTCGGTTTCGTCGTACGCGCCACCCTCGACCGGGAACAGGAAAAGGTGAAGGGCTACACCATTGCCGTGGAAGCACTGGGGCGGCCGGAAGACTTCAATCCCGTCACCGATCCGATCGTCCGAGTGGAAGCAGCCCGTCTCAGGAGAAGACTGGAAAAATACTACGCCGGCTCGGGTGCGGATGACCCGGTCCGCATTCTCATTCCCAAGGGAAGCTATGCACCGGAATTCTCTTCGGTCGCGCAGCTGGAGAAAACGGGAAAACCTGGCGCGGGCGTCCTTGCGTTTCAGGAAACCGGAAAGGCGTATGACCCGGACGCAGGGCACCACATGGAAGACGCGCCCTCCGTTTCCGAAACCTTGCCTTTGGAAACTCTCGAAGCGGACGCAAATGCTGCGTCGACCTCCGGTCTGGCCGGCCGGCTCCCATCGCCGACCCGCGACGCGGAGAATGTCTCCATCGATGCTAAAGGGTCGCGACAACCTGCCTGGCTCAACAGGCACTCTGTTCCGCTTGCACTCACGCTGCTATTCGGCGGGACCTGTTTCATGGCCGGGTACCTTCTCGCGCTTCTTCTGGGGTCCTGAACGCAAGAGCTTTTCCGGCTAAATCGCGCTTATCCTCGTCTACTTGTGCAATTTGCACTGGCTGACAACGCTTTGTTTACCCTGTTCGGCGAATTATCAAACTGACGAATCTTTCGGTATTCGAAAGACCCAGATCGCAGAATGGGAGTTGCCCAGCAATGGGGAGTAACGAAGGCAAAGAGTTGCCTGCAATTGTACGCGTGTTGGACGCATCGGCTTCCGAAGCCGCCCGGACATCCGCGGTTTGTGCCAAACTGTCAGCCGCCTGCACGGATCCAATTCTCTATACGGACTCTTCTTCCTGCCTTCAGGATCTGGCCGACAAGTCAACCGACATTCTCATCATCGATCTGGAAACAATCGGCGGCGAAGAGGCCCTCGAGGCCTATGCAGTCCGTTGCCCGAAATCCGTCATCATCGCCGTCTCGGCAAAGGGCTCTGTCTCCCGCGCGGTCAGCGCCATGCGCTCCGGCGCACATGACTTTCTGACCAAACCGTTTTCCCTGGACGCGCTCGCATCCAAAATCATGTTCCAGCTGGAACAAAGACGTCCCTCGTCGAGCACTCCGCAACCGGCGGCCGTCACCGTGCCAGCTTCGAGTGCGCAAAGGCCCATTGAGGCAGCCGCACCGCAGCGACTTCACGCAGACGAGACACCCGAAAAAGAGAACCGGCTGATCGGGGTCTCCGTCCAAATGCGCGACGTCCATGATCAGATTGCGCGCATGGCTCCGTCCCAGGCGCCCGTCTTCATTACCGGCGAATCCGGGACTGGCAAGGAACTATGCGCCAACGCAGTTCACAGCCTGTCGGACCGGAGCGACAACCGTTTCGTCACGCTGAACTGTGCAGCGATACCGCGGGATCTCATCGAAAGCGAGATTTTCGGCTACGTGCGCGGCGCTTTCACCGGCGCGACCGACAACCGTGCCGGCGCGGCCGAGCAGGCCGATGGCGGCACGCTGTTTCTCGATGAAATCGGCGAAATGGACCTGTTGCTACAGAGCAAGCTGCTGCGTTTTCTGCAGACGGGCACGTTCCAGCGACTTGGCGACACAAGCAGCCGCAAGGTCGATGCGCGCATCATCTGCGCCACCAACCGGAACCCGGTCGCGGAAATCTCAGCCGGACGGTTCCGCGAAGATCTTTATTACCGCCTCCACGTACTGCCAATTCATCTGCCGCCTTTGCGTGAGCGCCGCGACGATATTCTTCCGCTCGCCGAAGCTTTCCTGCTGCGCTATTCCAGCGAAGAACGGCGCGGGTTCAAAGGCTTTGACGCGGATGCCGAGGCGCGGATTGTCGCCTATACCTGGCCCGGAAACGTGCGTCAGCTGGAGAACACGATCCGGCAGATCGTGGTCATGAATGACGGTGCCGCCGTCACTTATGACATGCTGCCGATGGTGATCCGGGACCAGAGCGCACGCCCGAATGCCATCATCGACCTTTCCCGGGAACGTACGCGCTCGGCGCCACCGAGCCGTCCCTTCGGTGCGATCGAGCCGCTCTGGGCCCAGGAACGACGGATTATCGAGGACGCGCTGGACGCTTTTGACGGCAACATCGCCATGGCGGCCGCCGCATTGGAGATCAGTCCTTCGACGATCTACCGCAAGCGTCAGGCCTGGTCCGAGCGGCTGATGCAAGGCGCGTAAGCTGCACTTGCGGCGTGTGAATAGACAGACCATTAACCCCAAACTGGTTTTCCCTTTTCCCGGATAAGCAAACGACACTTGTCTGCGCCGATGTTTACCGCATCGCACACATTGTCTTGTTTATTGGGAAAAGTCGGTCTATATCGGCAAAATCGCTGAAAACGACAAGATTTAAAGGCGTGCGGGGAAAAGAAAATGGTGGCTGTTAGACGTGCTTCGAAGCAGATCGTATCTGCTGTTCTGGTTGCAGGTGGATTGATCGCGGGTTCGGCTAGTGTGTTTGCCCAATCGGATGCTGATCAACCTTCCCAAGCCTTCCAGGAAGCCCTGGCTGCCTTTGATCAGGTCTGGGCGGCATCGGACCTGGCATTTACCGAAGTGACGTTCACGGATGGTGCCGCGACCGGCTATGGCCAGTATACCCCGCGTGAGAACACTGTCTTCAACGACCAGGAAGCGCTCACTGTCTATGCCGAACCGGTCGGCTACGCTTTCAGACAGGATGGAAGCTCCTATTCCTACGAACTCACCGCCAGTTTCAAGTTGCTGAACCTGTCTGGCCAGGTTCTGGCCGAGCAGGAAAACTTCGCGACATTTGCCGGATCCGGCAGAACCAAAAAACGCGAACTGTCCGCGGCACTGACTTTCCAGTTCAGCGGACTTCCCGTCGGTGACTACAAGCTTGAAACCCGGTTTGAAGATGAAATCGGTGACAGTCAGTCGAGCTTCACCTTGCCATTTTCGGTGACCGGCACCAACTGAGACAACGGCAACATGCCGCTGCGGCCCGCTTCTCTTGATCGGGCGGCCACCTGGCGCCTCCGCATAAAGGCGGAGCGGGATTAAATTCTCGTCACAAAGCATTGACAAGACGGGCTCGGCTCCATAAATCCAGAGCGCTGTTAGCACTCGCCTCAAGGGAGTGCTAATATGCTGCGGGAGGGCCATCCCTTTCGTACCCAATCAACCTCGTAATCATGTCTCGCGCGCTGCCCATTGCGTGGGGCGCGCTCATGAAGGGAAACAGTCTTATGGCATTTCGTCCACTGCACGACCGTGTCGTAGTTCGCCGCGTAGACTCTGAAGAGAAAACCGCTGGCGGCATCATCATTCCGGACACCGCTAAGGAAAAGCCGCAGGAAGGCGAGATCATCGCTGTCGGCACCGGTGCCCGCAAGGACAACGGCGAAATCGTTGCTCTCGATGTCAAGGCAGGCGACCGCGTCCTGTTCGGCAAATGGTCCGGCACCGAAGTCAAGATCGACGGTGAAGACCTCCTGATCATGAAGGAATCCGACATCATGGGCGTGATCGCTTAATCAGCGAACCGCTTCTGATCTCAACTCCATTCCAAATTTAGGTGAGACGATCTCATGTCTGCTAAAGAAGTAAAATTCTCCTCCGACGCCCGTGAGCGTATGCTCAAAGGTGTCGACACCCTGGCAAACGCCGTCAAAGTGACCCTCGGCCCGAAAGGCCGTAACGTTGTCCTCGACAAGGCCTTCGGCGCACCGCGCATCACCAAGGACGGTGTCTCCGTTGCCAAGGAAATCGAACTGGAAGACAAGTTCGAAAACATGGGCGCCCAGATGGTGCGCGAAGTGGCTTCCAAGACCAACGACATCGCTGGTGACGGCACCACCACCGCAACCGTTCTGGCCCAGGCCATCGTCAAGGAAGGCGCCAAGGCTGTTGCTGCCGGCATGAACCCGATGGACCTGAAGCGCGGCGTTGACCTCGCTGCTGCTGAAGCCGTCAAGGCCCTGACCGCTGCTTCCAAGACCATCACAACGTCTGAAGAAGTTGCCCAGGTCGGCACCATCTCCGCAAACGGCGACACGCAGGTTGGCCAGGACATTGCCGAAGCCATGCAGAAGGTCGGCAACGAAGGTGTCATCACCGTCGAGGAAGCCAAGTCCCTGGAAACCGAGCTGGAAGTCGTTGAAGGCATGCAGTTCGACCGCGGCTACCTGTCTCCGTACTTCGTCACCAACGCTGACAAGATGCTGGCTGACCTGGAAAAGCCGTACATCCTGCTGCACGAGAAGAAACTCTCCAACCTGCAGGCCATGCTGCCGATCCTGGAAGCTGTCGTTCAGTCTTCCCGTCCGCTGCTCATCATCGCTGAAGATGTTGAAGGCGAAGCTCTGGCAACCCTCGTTGTCAACAAGCTGCGTGGCGGCCTGAAAATCGCTGCTGTGAAGGCTCCGGGCTTCGGCGACCGCCGCAAGGCCATGCTGGAAGACATCGCCATTCTGACCGGCGGCACCGTCATTTCCGAAGACCTCGGCATCAAGCTCGAAAACGTGACCCTCGACATGCTCGGCACTGCCGAGAAAGTCGCGATCACCAAGGAAACCACCACCATCGTTGATGGCGCTGGCTCCAAGGAAGACATCGACGGCCGCGTTGGTCAGATCAAGGCCCAGATCGAAGAAACCACTTCCGATTACGACCGTGAGAAGCTCCAGGAGCGTCTCGCCAAGCTCGCAGGCGGCGTTGCCGTGATCCGCGTTGGCGGTGCGACCGAAATCGAAGTGAAAGAGAAAAAAGACCGCGTTGACGATGCTCTGAACGCAACCCGCGCTGCCGTTGAAGAAGGCATCGTCCCGGGTGGCGGCACCGCTCTGCTGCGTGCGAAGAAGGCTGTCGAGGCTCTGGCCAACGACAACGCCGACATCGCTGCCGGCATCAAGATCGTCCTGCGCGCTCTGGAAGCTCCGATCCGTCAGATCGCTGAAAACGCTGGTGTCGAAGGCTCCATCGTTGTTGGCAAGATCCAGGAAAACGGCGACGACACCTTCGGTTTCAACGCTCAGACCGAAGAATTCGTCAACATGATCGAAGCCGGCATCATCGACCCGACCAAGGTTGTGCGCACGGCTCTGCAGGACGCAGCTTCCGTTGCCGGCCTCTTGATCACCACCGAAGCCATGGTTGCCGAGCTGCCGAAGAAAGACGCTGCTCCGGCCATGCCGGGTGGCGACATGGGCGGCATGGGCGGCATGGGCTTCTAAGAAGCCTGACGCTTGTGAATTACGGAAAGGGCGGCTCTCGGGCCGCCCTTTTTGCGTGATGCGCCGCCCATGCATTTCAGATTTGCGCCACGAGGCAGTACCGTGGACGGCATCGGCTTCCACGAAGTCCGATCCCTTGGGACTTGCGGCAAGAGCAGTTTTCGAGCCGTTTGTCTTGATTTCCAGGAAAACCTGCTCGGGCATGAACCGCGCCTATTGCGCTGAAACCGACCGGAGCACCTGCTGGATATCTGCCTTGAGGTTCTCTGCCCTCAGGATCAGCGTTTCCAGTTTCTGCACCGTCTCCCTCGCACCGACTTCGCCGTACCAGAAGAAGTGATTGCCCGGAACGCGCGCGTTGAGCACACCGGAGGTCGCGGCGTTCATGCTGTCCATCAGCTTCTGCCACGCCAGCGGCCCGATTTCTTCGGACTTCGCGAGGACCGGCAGCACCAGGTTCCGGTAAAGATGCTGGACCTGATAAAGGCCCCAGTTTCCACGGTCGGTCAGGGCATGGTCGTTGTCCAATACCTTGTCTCCGGAAATCGTCACCACGAAGGGAAAGTCCGTGACCTTCAAGGCCCCGGTATCGGCCATGGCCCACTGAAGATCCTCAACGAATTTTCCGTCCTGATAGCGTGAAGCGATCATGATGGCGTTGAGCGCCACTGGAATATGGCCCAGAACATCGCTTTCAAATCGCGCCCAGGGCATGATTTCGTGACCGTTCAACTTGTCCTGCGCAACAACATATTTCCTGAAAAGGTCGTAGAACTGAGGCGCTGCCGACAGGCCGTTGTCAGCCCTAGAGATCGCACCGGGTGCAGCCAGGAGCAGAGGAACCGGCGGTGTCGACGCCAGAGACACATAGAGGCGCATATCAAGTCCAGCCGCCTGTGAAGCTTCATGGACCGATTGTGCGATCTGGCCACCCGCGCTCCATCCCAGCACGATCACTTCACCGGACAGGCCATGTTGATCAATGTAGTGTCTTGCCGTGGCGGCGACCTGTTTGCCCCAGTCCCGGATCGAATAGGCCGGATAGACTTTCGAGTAGACCTTGTTGTCCGTCGGATAGGAGGCACCGAGGAACGAATATCCTGCCTCTCCCAGCCAATGTGCCAGGAAATCAGCCTCGTTGCCTCCCGGATATCCATAGGCAACACGCGCCAGATGAAACCCGCCGGGCACGAAGATGACGAGCGGCTTCTTGGGATCTCCGGCCTTGAAATGAGTCAGCGTCTCAATGCCGTTGGTCAACAGCATTTCTTCGCCAGGATAAAGGCCGGAATTTGTGCCGGCTTTCTCGACCTTCCAGACTTCGCCGGCCTGTGCGGCAATCGCGGGAAGTGCCGCCAGCGCAATCAGGAAGAGCCCAAACATCCTAGTCATCGTTTCCTCCCGGTTCCGGTGATTGCGCCTGCCCTAAAGCCACCAGGGACGATCGCAGAAGATACTCAGAAAACCAAAACCAGCGGAGATAGACAACAAGCCTGCGGTCAAGGCCGGCCACCATTCCTGTCCACCGGCTCTCCCTTCCGAAGAACCTGCGTCGGGAGAAACCAACAGATCGAGTGGCAAGGGAGGAGCCTGCCAATCGGCAATCCAGAGACTTGTCTTCTCTGGGCCCTTTGCAGAATCTTCCATGCGCGGCACTTGTGCGGTCATCGGGTGAAGGTAACCTGATACGTTTTCATAGTAGAAATCCGCGCTGACATGCGGATAGGCATCTCTTTGGCCCGAGAAGAAAAGCGCAAATCCGCACAGCACAATCAAGCAGGCAAACACTCTGAACCCCACCAGCCCTGCCCTTTGAATGGACGGGAGCCGGATTGTCCGTCTGCGTTCAAACTCACACAACATTCGCCCTCGCCGCACTTTTGTCGCGCCCCACCCCTGACCAGTTTTCGAAACAATGAGCATCGCTGTCCACGGACAGGTAAGCTGCGCAGTCGTGGTTGCAACATGGCGGCAAACTTCCGTGCGGCGGGGAACGACGGACGGGGATCGCACGGCGCTGGCGGCTTCCGCAAACCGTAAGGACACACTCAACCGGTTCCGATAGATTGCTGGCGCACAAGCTTTTCACCCCAATGCAAGCCAGGCAAATCCAAGGCCCAGTGAGAGGCAAAGGGGGCGTAATAGCGCCTGTCCAGGGTCACAAACGGTTCTTCGGCTTCCATCTTCTGAAAATAGCCGGTGTAGCTGAGCATGCCCCGCGCCAGAAAAATGAAAGCCAGTCCGCCGAGCGCGATTGGAGACAGCACGCGCAACACCGAAGTTGACAGGGGAATCGGGATCGGAAACTCCAAAAGTCCTGTTAGATAGAGCGGGAGGACGCCCGCCAGAGCGATCAATGCCGACACGACTAGCGTCAACGCGGTGCCTGGCATCTTGCGCAGGTCTTTCACCCCAACCACTGTTTGCGCAAGCGTTGCTTCATCCCGCGCCGGCCATAGCCCTCCAAGGGCCCAATAGGCGTGAACAGCTGCCACACAGAACAGAACGGCAAACAGCGCCACGGCAATGACTTCCGACATGGGATCTACTCCTTGCAAAACATACGGCAGCGTATGGCGACATCGTTGCGCAGGTCAATACGCTACCGTATGGTTGCGGCATTATGCGCAAACCCAGATCCACATTGACATCGACAGACTGGATACAGGCAGCGTTCCGCGCCCTTGCCGCAGATGGTCCCAACGCCATTCGGGCTGAGGCAATTGCCAGAGATCTCAAGGTGAGCAAGGGCTCGTTCTACTGGCATTTCAAGGATGTAGCGGCCCTGAAACAGCAGATGCTGAGCCATTGGAAGGACAAGGCGACTGAGGCCATCATTTCCTATGTCGAGGCGGCAAGCGGACCGCCCCGGGAGAAGCTGAAACGCCTGATCGAGGTCTCCACCGGCACCGACACGTCTGCCTATGGCGGCGTCCAGGTCGAAGCCGCCATTCGCGACTGGGCCAGATATGACGACATCGCGCGCGCGGTGCTGAAATCGGTCGATCAGCGGCGGATCGCCTATGTTGAGGGCCTCTTTTCGGACTGCGGATATGAACCGCCCGATTGCCGGTCAAACGCGCTTGCCCTTTATGGCGGCCTGATCGGACTGGAAGCATTGAGTGTCCATTCACCGATAGACCGCCATGCCGAACTGGCCAAACTGTTAAAGGCACTGCTGGCGCCCGAGTGAACAACGGTTGAGGCCCTGGATCAGCGGTCCCACCGGCTTTGTTTCGCGAAGGGCCAGACAGCCATGCCCCCAGCCTTGCAGCCCTTGGCCGCTTGCGGTTTAGTTCCCCCATGGGATCGATCACCTCACTTTTTGTGCGCAAGGTTGTTGCAGCGGCCGGAGCGCATGTCGATGGCAAGGCCCTGCTTGCCTCTGTGGGCCTTGATGCAGAGGCTGGCGCCGACCCCAGGCAGATGGTTACCGATACCTCCTATTATGATCTGATCGAACGCATCGCCAGGGAGCAGGACATCACCGAGCTGCCGCTGGTGACGGGGGCTTCTATGCGCTGCGACGACTATGGCGCGCTTGGCCTCGCCTTCAAGGCAGCAACGACGCTCCATGGCTCCTTCTTGCGGGTGGAGCGCTATGCCCGTCTTTGGACCAGCGTCGTTGAGTATGAACTGAAACCCGAGGGCGATTTTGTCTGGTTTTTCCTGCACCGGACCGGCCCACGCCGGCTTGGGCTGCGGATTTCCAATGAAGCCACGATGGCAAGCGCGACTGCGATCGCCCGGGAGGTCTCTCCTGATGGTGTGTTTCACCCGCTCGAAGTCCACCTGCAACACGCAGCCCCGGCGTCGATCCTCGGTCATGAGCGCTATTTTGGCTGTCCGGTACGCTTTGGATCCGACAGGGACGCTCTTCTATTGTCAAAGAAAGCGCTGTCGCGCGACAACAGGCTGGGCGACGAAGGCATCACACGGTTTTTGCTGGACCATCTCGATCAGGAGCTGGCCTCCATCGCAGACACCAAATCCCTCGCGCGGCGCACACGGGATGTCATTGCGCGCGCGTTGAGTGAGGGCGTACCGAAAATGGAGGACGTAGCCCGGCGCCTCGGTGTCAGCGTGCGCTCGCTGCACCGGCACCTTGCCGAAGACGGCCTGAGCTTTCAGAGCCTTGCCGAAGAAACCCGCAAGGACCTGGCCGTGGCACTTTTGAAACAGGAACACTATTCGATTGCCGAAATCGCCTTCCTGACCGGCTTTTCGGAACAAAGCGCCTTCACCCGTGCCTTCAAGCGCTGGCTGGGTGAAACGCCAGCAAGTTTCCGCAAGACCGGCTGAGCAAATTGACGCTTGGCAGCCGCGGTCAAAAGCCTGGCAGTTACGGTCAATACGAAAACCGCCCTTGCCGCTATCCCTTGAGCATCACACAGCCAAGGGAGACAACAGATGTCCACTCAGCCCATTCTTGTTATCGGTTCCACCGGCAAAACCGGCTCGCGGGTCGCGGCCAGGCTTGAACAACGCGGCGAAGCCGTTCGGCATGGATCGCGCCGCGCACCGATCCCGTTCGATTGGGACACACCCGACACCTGGCAAGCGTCTCTTGAGGGTATCCGGTCCGCCTACATCACCTACTTTCCTGATCTCGCCTTTCCCGGTGCCGTCGACAAGGTCGAGGCCCTCAGCCAGGTTGCCAGGACGGCAGGCGTTGAGCGCCTCGTTCTGCTGTCAGGGCGCGGCGAACACCACGCAAGGCTCGGAGAGGAGGCTGTGCGGGCTTCCGGTGTCGATTTCACGCTGGTCCGGGCGTCCTGGTTTGCCCAGAATTTCAGCGAAGGCTATCTGCGCGATCCAGTGCTGAACGGGGTCCTGCCCATGCCCGGTGGCGACGTGGCCGAGCCGATCGTGGATGTCGATGACATTGCCGATGTTGCGGTCGCCGCCCTGACGGAAGACCGGCACTCTGGTGAGCTCTACGAAGTCACGGGCCCCCGTCTGCTGACCTTTGCCGAGATGGCCGCAATCCTGTCGGACGCCTCAGGCCGAGCTGTGCAGCATGTCCCCATTTCCTTCGAAGAATTTCACAAGGGCCTGGCGGACAGCGCCGGCGCGTTCATTGCCGATGTCTTTACCGGCATTGCCCGCGAAACGCTCGATGGCCGCAATGCCAGCCTCTGCGATGGTGTTGAGCGCGCCATCGGACGCCCACCGCGCGACTTCGCCGAATTTGCACGCAATGCCGCGCGCGCAGGCGCGTGGTCTGACGCCGCCTGACCTCCTTCCAAAGGCAAGAGATCATGTCCTACTGGCTCCTTCTTCTCGTCCAGTTCTCCATCGTCGCCTACGCACTCGTGGGCGGCGTCTTCCTGGCCTTTTCCGATTTTATCATGCGTTCGCTGGCCCTGACATCCGGGAAAGGCGGCATCGAGGCGATGCAATCCATCAACCGGCAGGTGTTCCGATGGGTATTCATGACGCTTTTCCTGGGCATGGCGCCCGTTTCGCTCGTCCTCGCCGGCATCGCCTGGGCCAACCTGAACACACCGGGTGCCAGTCTCCTGCTCGTTTCAGGTGTGCTTTATCTGGCCGGCTGCCTCACCGTGACGATCGTCTGCAACGTGCCCATGAATGAACGTCTTGCGGCACTCAAGGCCTCCGACAAAGACGCGTGCACCTACTGGACCGGCACCTATCTGCCACGCTGGACCTTCTGGAACACGGTGCGCACCTCCGCCTGCATTCTGGCAGCAGGCCTGCAGACAGCGGGCCTTGTCTCCCTGGTGACGGCTTGAGAGATCCCCGTCAACTTGGGCAGCGTGGTTACATCGACCAAATGTGACCGCCCTGCCCGCAGTTGCCGTGTTAGCGTTCACGTCAATCGGGGACCATGTCATGCGCGGCATCATCTTAGCCTTTGCTCTTCTCATCGCAGTTTCAGACGCGGCGGCGCAAGCCAACAAGGGCAGCCACCTGGCGGGCAGCACGTCGCCCTATCTTTTGCAACATCTCGACAATCCGGTGGACTGGTACCCCTGGGGACCGGAGGCCCTTGAGAGGGCTAAGGCGGAAAACCGGCTGATCCTGGTCTCGGTGGGCTATGCCTCCTGCCACTGGTGCCATGTCATGGAAGAAGAAAGTTTCATGAATGAGGAGATCGCCGGCCTGCTCAACCGCGACTTCATTTCCATCAAGATCGACCGGGAAAGCCGGCCTGATCTGGACGAGCAGTTCATGACGGTTACCCAGATGATCACCGGTGGCGGCGGCTGGCCCAACACCGTGTTCCTGACCCCGGACGGCGCTCCCTTTTTTGCAACAACCTATGTCCCCCCCGCTGAATTGAAGGACATGCTCGGCGCAGTTCAAGACGCATTTGTGGACGAACCGGACCAGGTTGCCCAGGAGGGCAGACGGATCTCCCAGGCGGTCTCCGGTTACCTGGTGCGCAAGGCCGCAGCCCGGGAAATCACCCCGGAACTCATCGCGGGGATTGCAAATGAGACCTATGCCAAGCTCGATCCGTTTCACGGCGGTTATGGCACCGCGCCAAAATTTCCGCGCGAGACGCTGTTTCATTTCCTGCTGGATCATGCGGAACGAACAGGCGACGCTGACGCCCTGACCGCGGTCACCAATCTGCTCGACGGCATGATCCGGGGCGGGATTCACGACCAGGTCGGCGGTGGCTTCCATCGCTACGCCATCGATCCGGAATGGGCCGTGCCGCATTTTGAAAAGATGCTTTACACGCAGGCTCTCACAGGCCGCCTGCTGGTCCGGGCCTGGCAGCTGACGGGTGAAGACCGGTATCGCCGCGCGGCAGAGCGGCTCTTTGACTATGTGCTGAGCGACCTTAGAGAGCCGGAGGGCGCATTCTATTCCGCCCAGGACGCCGACAGCAGGTCGGAAGATGGCATCAAGGCGGAAGGCTCCTATTACACCTGGACGCCGGACCAGATTGCTGCCCTTGGCGGTGACCAGAGTTTTGTCCGGGATCTTTACGGAATTTCCGAGGACGGCAATTTCGAAGGCAGCAACGTTCTGACACTCAACACGGCAACCGAGGAGATCGCAGCCGACTATGAACGCGACCCGCAGGCGTTCCGGCAGCGTCTCGACGGCATTCTTCAGCGCATGAAGGCGTTGCGCTCCGAACGACCTGCCCCGCAGACAGATCGCAAGATCGTGGTTTCCTGGAACGCGATGATGATCCAGACCCTGGCCGAAGCGGGAAACAGTCTGGAACGTCCTGACTATGCCGACGCGGCGACCACCGCGGCCACTTTCATCTCAAAAAACATGCTGGATGAGGATGGCCTGAAGCGCGTCCATTTCGAGGGCGAAACCGCCATCCCCGGGCAGCTGGCCGATTATGCCGGTCTCGGCCTTGCCTTTCTCACGCTCCACGATGTCAGCACTGATCCCAGCGAGCAAAAGGCGTGGCTGGAGGCGGCCCGTCGTATGGCCGATGAAGTTCAGAACCGGTTTGGAGCGGCGGCGGCGGGATACAACATGACCGAGGCGAGTGAAGGCGTGACCCGCATCGTGCCGCTGGACGACACGGAACTCCCCTCCGGCAACGCACTGGCCCTGACGCTGTTTGCCAGATTGTCTCAGCGCATGCGGGCGCCGGAACTGGAACTGAGCGCCTATGACCTTGCCTCCGCCCTTTCCGGTCACGCAGCCTCCTATTCGGATCTGCGCGGTTACCTCTTGACCGCTCTACAAGAACTGCAATGGGGCGGCACCGGAAGGACGAGGTTTGCCGGCGGCGGGCATGTCCGCGTCACATTGCTGGACCATCGCGAAAGCGGTGATATCCGCTTGTCCCTGTCGATCGCCGAGGGGTGGCACATCAATGCCCACAAACCCCTGTCCGACTTCGTGGTCCCGACCAGGCTTGTGCTGGAAGGACAGGACCTGCTTCCCGTCCGCTATCCCGCTCCGGTGGTCAAGACACTTGCCTTTAGCGGTACTGAACTCGCACTGTTGGAAGGCGCGTTCGACATCGCCGCAGAACAGCCCGACGCACCGGACCTGGAACGTCCTCTCAAGGCCACCCTGACACTGCAGGCCTGCAACAACGAGATATGCCTGGAGCCGGAAGAGCTGACTTTCGTCCTCTGGTAGCGATTGGTCAGTGCCATGGGCCGCGAACCGGTGAAACCTGATTTCATTTTCTTAACCATAATCAGGGACCCTTTCTCCTAACGGCACCCGACACCATTCCGGCAAGCAATCCCATGATGCCATCCTGGCTCAAACTGGCGTCTCCCCGAGAAATCTTCGGCATCGACCTGCGCACGCTCGCGCTGTTTCGGGTTCTCCTCGGCGTCTACATTCTGATCGACCTTGTCATGCGTTCGCGCGATCTGGTGAGCCATTACACGGACGCGGGCATCATGCCGCGTTCTGTGCAGATCGATCATCTCTATCTCACCACCTGGTCGCTGCATCTCGCCAACGGCGCTGCCTGGTTCCAGGTGCTCCTGTTTGTTGTCGCCGGTCTGGCGGCGCTCGGGCTCCTGTTTGGCTGGCGCACGCGGCTGATGACTGTGGTGTCCTGGCTCCTGATGCTGTCGCTGCAGAACCGCAATACCTTCATCCTGTCAGGTGAAGACAACCTTGCCCTGCTCATGCTGTTCTGGGCCATGTTCCTGCCGCTCGGTGCACGCTACTCGGTGGACGCCGCCCTGGACCGGACCGGGCGCTTTCTGGACAACGGCTACCTCACTCTGGCGACGGCTGCCCTGCTGCTGCAAGGCATGTCGATGTACTTCTTCAGCGCGCTCCTGAAGACCCATCCGATCTGGTATCAGGACGGCACGGCGGTCCATTACGCCCTGCAGCTCGACTATCTGGTGACACCATTCGCGCTCTGGTTCCGGCAATTCCAGGACCTCATGACCGGTCTGACCTATTACGTCTATGTGCTGGAACTGGTCGGCCCGATCCTGATCTTTTCGCCGGTCTTTCATCGCACGCTGCGCACGCTCCTCATGCTGGCCTTCATGTCGATGCATGCGGCCTTTGCAATCTTTCTGGAGATCGGCTTTTTCCCGTTCATTTCCATCATCATGAACCTGACCTTCATGCCCGGCTGGATGTGGGACAAACTTGCCTCCTGGCTGCCCATTCGCACCAGCAAACCTCTGACGATCTGGTTCGACGAGGGATGCGATTTCTGCGAGAAATGCTGCCACCTGCTGCGCGTCTTCCTGTTCCTTGGAGATACGCCTGTAAGACCCGCGCAATCCGAGCCGGCCATTGGCAAAATCCTGCAGGAACAGAATTCGTGGGTTGTTACGCTTGGCGACGCCCGCACCTGCAAGACCGCAGCCCTCGAGACCCTTTACGCGGCATCGCCGGTGTTCTTTCCGATTGCCTGGCTGCTTCGGCCCGCGCTGATCAGGACACTCGGTGACCGCTGCTATGACTGGATCGGCCGCAACCGGTCCGTGTTTTCGCGCGCCACGTCAAGTTGGTTCGGCTGGCGAGACACACAACCGCGCTACGGCGGACTGACACAGACACTGGCAGGTGTTTTTCTGGTTTTCATAACCTGGCAGAATGTGTCCACCCTGTCCTGGAGTGGTTTGTCTCCCCTGCCCGACAGTTTCAGGATGGTGCGCCAGGCGCTCGGTCTCTACCAGAACTGGACCATGTTTGCGCCCTATCCCGAAATGACAAGTCCCTGGCCCGTCATTGAGGGCGAACTGACGGATGGCACAATCGTCGACGTCTATTCGGGGACCAAAGGCCTTGCCGACTTCGACAAGCCGGAGGCCGTTTCGAAGGTTTATGCCAATTACCGCTGGCGCAAGTTCCTGTCCCAGCTGGAGGACCAGACTTACGAAAACACGCCACAAGTGCTTGCGCTGAACTATGGCCGCTACCTGTGCCGAAACTGGGAACGGCAGCACCCGGACGACCTGCCGCTGGCGACATTCGAGATCTATTTCCAGATCGAACGGTCGCAACCGCCGGGGCAGGTCCGAAGCGTCGAAACCCGTCAGGTCTGGAACCATGACTGTTTCGGCTGACGGGATCCGGGAGATGCGCTAGCCGCGCTTTGACACTGCATGTCAGTGATCCCGCGCAACGCGAAAGCCGATGTCGATATTTGAAAAATCCGGACGCCGACCGGAGCTTTGCCATGACCCGACCAAGGACCTGCTGACTCGATAGCTGCCTCCGCGCAATTCCGCCTTTTCGCAACCAGGTCCGATCGCCGGTTTATCGGCATCCGGTTTTTCCTCAGGTCCATGGACCCAACAGCTTTGCGTCCACTCCCAGACATTCCCGCTGGTGTCGTGGAGCCCAAAATCGTTCGCCTTGAATGAGCCAACAGGGGCAAGCCGCCAGAATCCGTCATCACATTTCCCGGTTATCCTGGCCAGCCTCGCCTTGCGTTTGTCATCTGCCTGAACCAGGTAGGTCAGGTCATCGTGATTGGCATATTGGCATCGGTCCTGCCAGGCGAAGGATTTCAGACGGCCTCCAAGGGCCGCATATTGCCACTCATTGCCCGTCGGCAGACGATAGGTCTTGCCCGTTTTAGCCGACAACCAGTTCACGTAGTCCTGCGCCTGAAGCCAGCTGACATTCGTAATCGGGTGCCGAGCTTCGGACGCGAGCTTGTTTGTTCGAAGCTCCGGACAGGCTTTTTCCGCAACACAAGCTGCCCAGTCCGCCACCGTGACTTCGAAGCGGCTGACGGAAAAAGCCCGCACCATGATCCGCGAAAGTTTCCCGGCCTTGCCATCTCCTTTTTTGCCTGTTGAGCGCTTGACCAGCGCTCCATCTGGCAACGCCACCATTTCCGGACAGGACGGACAATCAGAGAAGCGGGTCAGCGGAGGAACCTCCTTTTCTGAAGCCTTGACCGAGTGACCGGCCCCTGCCGCAAAACCGGCAATCAGGAAACAGAAAAGCCGCGGAACGACCGGGACACCGGTCAAGAGGCGAAATCGATGAGACATCAGAATTTTCCAGACAAAGAGGCAATCAGGCAAATGGATAGGGTGCGACCGAACGCTTCATGATCGGCTGTCCGGCGGCGGGTATTCGAATCGCGCGTGATGTTTACGCGTCCCGACGAAAAAAAGAAACCGCCTGAAAGAGGCGGTTTCATCTTCATCTCTCCGGCATTTGCATCAGTCGCGAGGCGGAATGTCGATCGCTTTCTGGCTGGCCGGCCGCGCCATGCAGCTCTCCACCCAGCGCACCACGTTGGAATAGCCGGCATAGCCCGTGACTTCACCCGCCTCGTAAAAACCGTTGATGTTGCGTGCCCATGGCCAGGTGGCGATATCGGCGATCGAGTAGTCCGCACCGAGAATGAAGTCCTTGCCGTCCAGCTGCCGGTCAAGCACGCCGAGCAGCCGTTTGACCTCGTCGCGGTACCGCTCGAAGGGGCGCCGGTCTTCATAGTCCTTCCCGGCAAACTTGTGAAAGAACCCGAGCTGACCGGTCATGGGACCAAGGCCGCCCATCTGCCACATCAGCCACTGGATCGCCTGGTACTTACCGTCCGGATCCGCCGGGATCAGATTGCCGGACTTGTCAGCCAGGTAAATCAGGATGGCCCCCGATTCCCAGAGCGGCAGCGGCGCACCGTCCGGACCGTTCGGATCGATGATGGCCGGGATCTTGTTGTTCGGGTTGAGCGACAGGAATTCCGGGCTCATCTGATCATTGGTGGCAAAATCGACCTTGTGCGCCTCATAGGGCAGGCCGGTTTCCTCCAGCATGGCCGACACCTTGATGCCGTTCGGGGTCGGCAGGGAATAGAGCTGGATGCGCTCCGGGTGCTGGGCGGGCCATTTTCGGGTGATGTCAAAGTCGTTCAGGCTGGTCATGAGCGGGTCTCCGGGGAAGGCAATTCAGGCAGGTCGGCGCGAGGACCGTGTTGCCGGTGACCATAAAGCGGCCCAACGCAGGAGGAAAAGCCGCCATTGCGCGGGTCACGAACAATTGTGCTTTGCCGGTGACCGGCCTATACCTGCGCCCGAACCCCAACAGCTGCCCTTTTCGTGGGGCCAGGAGACCGCATGGCAGACGATCACGACGCCCGTCTGGAGAAGCTCGAAACAGATCTTGCCCACGCCACCAACACGATCGAGGATCTCAACCAGGTGGTCATCGAGCAGGGCAAGCAGATCGACCGGATGACGCGTCTTCTGAGCAACATGACCGACCAGGTGGAAGAGCTGATGGACAATGTCCTGCCCGGACACCAGAACGAGAAGCCACCTCACTACTAGGGTCAGGGCCCCAGATCTCTCCGCAGTTTTACGGATTTGATCCATCTCCTTGCACCACACCTTCAAGGCGGTAGTCTTGCGCCCAACTTGATGAAGGTGCGTCATGCGTTTGATGAAATATCTGGGTCTGGTCCTGCTGCTGGCAGCGGCGATTGCCGGCTGGAACTGGTGGGGCGCGCGGCCGCCGAAGGTCGAAGTCGTGTCACCCTATGAGGGCAAGGCAGCCGAAGTTGTCTATGCGACGGCCGTGGTCGAACCCGTCCGGTGGGCCAAGGTGACCAGCATTATCCGCGAACGCATCATTTCCCTTTGCGGCTGCGAGGGCATGGTGGTTGCCAAGGGCGACGAGCTGGCCGAACTCGACAGCGGCGACGCAAGGGCGACGCTGGCGGAATTGGAAGCGCGCCAGGTCCTGGCCCGGTCGGACCGGGAACGGGCCCAGCAGCTCCTGGAACGGCGGGTGGTCAGCCAGCAGGTCTATGACAAGGCGCAGAGCGAACTCATCCGTGTCAACGCCATGATCGCCGCACAGTCGGAACGGCTCCGGGACTATCGCATCGTCGCCCCGATGGACGGCATGGTGCTGCGGCAGGACGGCTCTGTCGGCGAGGTTGCCGAACCCGGCGAGATCCTGTTCTGGATCGGACAGCCGACACCGCTTCAACTGGTCGCGGAAGTCAACGAGGAAGACATCCCGAAAGTCGATCAGGGCCAGGTGGCGCTGATCAAGGCGGACGCGTTTCCAGAAGGGGACCTCAAGGCGACCGTGTCACGGATCACGCCGAAAGGCGATCCGGTCCTGAAGAACTACCGGGTCTATCTCGACCTGCCGAAGGACACGCCGTTGCGGATCGGCATGACGGCCGAAATCAACATCGTCACCGAGGAAAAGGACGATGCGCTATTGCTGCCGGCGGCCGCCTTTGACGGCATTGCGGTGCAAGTGCTTGGCCCAGACAACCGCGTCAGCCGAATAACGCTCACCACCGGTATTCGCGGAACGCGCGCCGTCGAGGTCCTGGACGGGCTGGACCTGGACAGCCGAGTTGTCTTTCCCTTTGATGCAGCGCTCGAAGAGGGCCAGGCCGTGCAGCCAATGGCGGGGGACCGGTCCTGATGCTGCTTCTGCGGATCGCGGCGACCCATGTGCGCAACCGGATGCGTCAGACCGTGGTGTCGACGCTCGGCGTTGCCATGGGCGTCGGTTTCTCGGTGGCCATGGCCAGCCTGATGGAGGGCTCGCAGCGTGATTTCACCACCACCCTGATCGAGGCGATCCCCCATGTCGAGATCAAGGACGACCAGCGCGCGCCCCGCGAACAGCCGGCAAGTGAAGTCTATGACGCCGTTGCCTATCATGGTCTCCGGCCGAAGGAAGATCTGCGCGGCATCCGAAATCCGACCGAGGCACTTGCTTCCCTGCGCGACTGGGTGGACGGAACGATGGCGGAGCGGCTGAGCGGCCAGGCCGTCCTGCGCTACAGCGGACAGGATCTCGGTCTGACACTGATCGGCGTGGTGCCGCGCAAGGAACTTCTGGTCTCGCAAATCGGCGAGGACATGCGCCAGGGAGCGTTCACGGATCTGGCAACAACGTCCAACGGCCTCGTGATTGGTGCCAAGGCCTCAACACGGCTTGGCGCCGACCTCGGCGACACCGTCACGATGACGTCGGCCAACGGCATTGCCAAGCGCTTCAAGATTGTCGGCCTGTTCCACACCGGCGTCACCTCAAGCGATGAAGGCCTGGCTTACGCCCCCTTGAAGGCCGTCCAGATCCTTCTGGAAAAACCCGACATCATCAATTCCATCTCCATCCACCTCAACGACATCAAGACGGCCAGACAGGTTGCCGCCCGCGCGGAACGCCAGCTTGGCTACAAGGCCCTCTCCTGGGAAGAGGCCAATGAAGGTCTGCTGGAAGCCTTTTTCGTGCGCAATGTGATCATGTACACCGTGGTCGGCGCGATCCTGGTCGTTGCCGGGTTCGGCATCTACAACATCGTCTCCACGATTGTGCACGAGAAGGCCAAGGACATTGCGATCCTGAAGTCGCTCGGCTTTCCGGAACGCGACATCCAGCGGATCTTCGTGCTGGAGGGACTGGTCATTGGTGTTCTGGGAGCAATCGCCGGATCAATGCTTGGCTTCGGCCTGTCGAGCTATCTCGCTTCGATCAAATTTGAGGTCACCACCAATGTGGAGATGACCCGGCTGCCGATCCACTTCTCCGCGCTTCACTATGTGCTGGCCTGCCTGCTCGCCTTTCTCTCCTCGGCCATTGCCGGCCTGATCCCGGCCCGCAAAGCCGCGCGGCTCAATCCCGTCGATATCATCAGGGGGGCAACATGACAGCCGAACCCGCCCTCACGGCAGATGAAACACCGTTGCTGGAGACACGCGGGCTTACCCGCATCCTGCCCACCGTCGTACCGGTGACACTGGTCGAGGATGTCAGCTTCACGGTCGGCGAAGCCGAGTTCGTCGCCATTACCGGACCGTCCGGGTCCGGCAAGTCGTCGCTTCTCTATCTGCTGGGCCTGCTCGACCGGCCGACGCGCGGTTCTGTGCTGATCGGGGGCAAGGAGACCGCCGACCTCTCCTCCGCCGAAATGGCACATCTGCGTCTGGAGAAGCTGGGCTTCGTCTTTCAGTTTCACTTTCTGCTGCCCGAATTCACGGCGCTGGACAATGTGATGATCCCGATGCAGCGGCTCGGCAAGCTGTCCGCGAAGGCACAGCTGGACCATGCCACCGGGTTGCTCGCCGATCTCGGTCTGGAGGAGTTCCTGCACCGGCGGCCGGAACAGCTTTCGGGCGGCCAGAGGCAGCGGGTCGCCGTCGCCAGGGCGCTTGCCAATTCGCCGGACCTGATCCTGGCGGACGAGCCGACCGGCAGCCTGGATTCGGCAGCGACCGAACAGGTCTTTGAAAGCCTTCAGAAAATCGTCGACCGGGAAAGGACGACCGTGGTTGCCGTCACCCACGACATGGACCTGGCCGCACGCATGGAACGGCGCATCCACCTGGTGGACGGGCGGATCGATTATGACCGGCGGCAATGACTCAATGTGAATAGCTGTTATGCAGCGACGGTCTTGCCAAGAAGAGCTGACCATGGCATAAGCGCGCCATCATCAAGAGAAGGGCTGGCGCCCTCGCCAACCTGCCAGACCGGGCAAGGTGGTTTCCGCAACAGGGATGCGGTCGGGTTTTCCTCAAGGAACTCTCCGGCAATGAAGCGGTACTCTTTCATGCGCCAGTCCTCCTCGGGAAACCGATGGAGGATTAATTGTCTCAGGAACCTTTTGCCGGACGTGCGGCAGATCTGATCGAGAACAAAGTGTTGAGCCAGTCAAGCCTTGCCGACGACGACATCTGGCGAAGCGCAGCCGAAGACTGCGTGCTTGCCCGTATCCGGTCCCTGCGCATTCTGGGCGGCCTGCCGCGCCACAAGGCCCCGCTCAGCGACGCGGACCGGGTCGAGCGCCTGAAGGACCTGCTGCAGCTCTGGGCAAACGGCTGCACCTGCGCCGTCGACGAAGACCTCTTCGCCGATATCCTGAACCGGCAGCCGCCGGCACGGTTTTCCTAGGACAATCAAGAAAGGCCTCGCCAGAAGCCCCTTGTTCCGCCTCCTTCTGAGGAGCGCGCCTGCGCGCATCCCGAAGGACCGGTAGGCAACCCGGGAGCACGAAACCGATCCTACGAGACGGGCCTGACGGTCCGCCTCAGAATGAGGTTATTGGGTGTGACCAAGGGGGCAGGAAAGAGAATTGCCAAGACAATTCAACCCTGTTGCGGCACCGGCCGCGGCTTGCCGCTGTCATCGACGGCCACCATGGTGAAGATGGCTTCCGTCACCTTTTCCCGATGGCCGTAGCGATGTCGCAGGGCCCAGGCCTCGATCTTGATTTCCATCGAGGAATTTCCGACCCGGCCGACACTGGTATAAACGCACAGCACGTCGCCGACATGAACCGGCCGGATGAACTTCATCTTGTCGACCGCGATGGTCACCACGCGTCCCTCGGCCCGCTGGCCCGAGGCGATGCCACCGGCCAGGTCCATCTGCGACAACACCCAGCCGCCGAAGATATCGCCGGACGCATTTGTGTCGGCCGGCATGGCCATGGTGCGCAAGGTCAGTTCGCCATGCGGTTTTTCGTCTGTCACGCCTGAGCCCCTCCATTCCGTGTCAGGCTAGACTAACGAGCGAACGCACAAGCACAAGCCTTTCATCGATCAGAACAGCATCATCAAAATGGCCATGATCCACAAAGGCAAAGGTGCGGCAACCCAGATCAGCAGGATCGGCAATCCGCGGTGCAGTAGATTGGACTTGAACATTTTTGGTCTCCCGAACCGGATGTTGATCAGCTGATGGCCTGAATTTCGAAAACGGTCATGGCCGCGAGCGCAACCATTCCGGTGATGAAGGCCAGTTTTGCGCTGCCGATCAGGGTACGTCCGGCCACATCCAGCTTTGGCCGCGGCATGTTCCTGCTGTCCAGATACATGGACAGAAGCATCAGCGAAAAGACGATGAACCAGACAGCGACAAGGGCTTCTGCGACGAGAACAATGGTTACCAGCATGATCCGCTCCAATCGGAATGTTGGGATGTCAGTTCGACGGGTGGGGTGGCGCCGGGCGTGCCAAAGGTGGCCAGCCAGAGGCTCTGGGCGATGCGTTCGGCCACCGCGATGATTTCATCTGCCAGATCCGGCACGAACAGTTCCCGGATCACCGGCCGGAAGACTGACAGCCATTCGCCGTAGTCGGCACTGACAAGTTCTTTCTGTTTCAGATGCGCCGGTACCGGCTTGCCCTTGTAGGCGCCGTTTTTCAGAAGAACCGACTGCCAGAAGGTCTCCATCCTGGGCAGGTGTTCCTCCCACCGGCCCGCCAGCCGGCGTTCAAAAATTTCTCCAAGCCGCGGATGCTGACGGATACAGCCGTAAAAGGTGTGCACCATCACGTGGATGGCCTGCGCGTCGACCTGTTCGTAGCGCTGTAGACGGTCGCCGGTATCGGGCGCCGGCCTGCGCTGCAATTTGTATCTGTGGGCTGATGTTCTGCCGGCTTCCATCGCTGCCTCCAAACATTCATCTAAGATGCATCTTTTAAATGACATACATGCACGCTAAAATCAACATCTGAGATGAATGTTTTATGGGAAGCAGCCATGCGCCTCAGTCAGGCCAGCGATTTTGCCTTGAGAATCCTGATGGCAACGGGTCAGAGCAATGATCCGCAGACCGTCGACAAGCTGGCCACCCAGCTTGGCCTTGCAAAATCTCATGTGATGAAAATCGTCGCCCATCTGGCCAAGGGCGGTTACCTGGAAACGACCCGCGGACGTGGCGGCGGCATCCGGCTGGCGCTGGCGCCGGAAGCGATCCGGCTGGGTGACGTGGTCCGTTTGATCGAGCCGGATCTCGGCGTCGTGGCCTGCCTGAAGCCCGACAGCGATGCGGTCTGTGCTTTCCTGCCCCGCTGCGCCCTGAAAGGGGCCATGGCCCGCGCGGCCGAGGCGTTCCTCGACAGCCTCAACACCCAGACGCTGGCGTCAATCCTGGTGGGCACCCAGATGGCGGTGATGGTGGGCGACGCATAAAGCCGCTTCCCCCTGTGGTCAGCCCCGACTTGATCGGGCATGACCACTTACCGCGCAGAGAGGCCACGTGTCAGATGCGAGAGGCAGCCCCGGGCTACAGCGTCGAAGCCTGTTCCAGGAAGTCGATCTGTTCGATGCAGTAATAGCCGGAGATGCGGCTGATGGTGCCGGCGCGTTTCCAGTCATTGAGCACGCGGCTGACATTCTCGCGCGCCGCTCCGGCCATGTTGGCAATGTCGGCCTGGCTCAGCTTGTAGTGGATGAGCAGCCGGCCATCGTCGAGCGGTTTGCCGAAGGTTTCGGAAAGCTGCAACAGGGTCTGCGCCACCCGGCCCGGAAGCGGCAGGAACGAACGTGCGGCCAGAACATCATTGGCATGGCGCAGGCGCTTGCCGACAATCGACAGCATATGCCGGTAGACGGCCGGGTTGTCATCGGCAAAGCGCTGGAAGGCGGCCTTGTCGATAAAGGCGAGCTGAGCTTCCTTCAGCGCGCTGACCGTCGCCGACCGGGGACGCCCGTCCAGAAGGGCCAGTTCGCCGACAAGATCGCCGGGGCCGAGCACCGCCAGCAACTGCTCGTCGCCTTCCACGGACAGGAGCGCCACTTTCAGCGAGCCTTCCAGAACGGCATAACAGCCGTTTCCGGGGTCTCCATTTTCAAACAGGATCGTGCCCGCGGCGATTTTCATCGGCCGCGCCAGGCGGGACAAACCGACCGCCAGATCGGAATCCAGCCCCTCCAGCGAAAAGCTGTTTCTCAAAAAGTCCTTGATTTCCGCCACACCGACCCCCTGCCAAGTAATCTGCCCGTCGAAAAAAGGACCAAATGAAAATTTGTGATCCTCGTCACGTGCATCGGAGCAAAATAACCCTATATCAAAGGACATGGAAGCGGGGTTGCCCCTCCCCCCTTCCAGACCTCCACGAAAAACGGTCCTGTTCCCCGCAGGACCGTTTTTTCGTTTCAGGCCGTTGTCCGAGGCTTGCGCCCTCGAAACGGCCTAGTTCAGAAACACATCCTTCTTTTCCAGCGTATGGAAGAATCTGTCGCTGGCAAGCACTTCATACTGGCATTCGCGGATCGCCACCTTGCGGCGCGGCTCGTCGCGCCTGAGACGATCGTCCGAACGCCCGGGAATCGCGGCAACAAAGCTGAGATCGGCCATGCCGTCGAAATGATTGTGCAAAAGCCGCTGCAGCTCTTCCTCGTCTTCGGTTTCGGGAAGCGGATCGGCCTTGGGCAGCATCTTCAGGCCATAGGATCTGGCAAGACGCGCAAGACGGATGGGTTTCAGCCCGGAACGTGCCGGCGAGATCACCAGGGGCGGCGTTTCATAATCCGCATGCACGATCGCCTTGAACACCAGCCGCGCCAGCGACGTTCTGGCCAGCAGCCCTTCACGAACGGCGACGAAATCCGGAGGCCGCTTCATCAGCACGCTGTAACGGGCCAGCTGGGCCTGCGCTTCCTCCAGAAGCAATTCATCCGGCAACAGGCGCAAAAGCGCGCGGCGTTGAAGCTGTTCGCGCGTGAACATGCGGTCGCCGTAGATTTCCTGCATGCGCGCGCTGACCGGCGCGACCCGGTCGCCGCTGAACGCAAGTGTCACCCCGAACAGCGCCCGCTTGCCGACCTGCGCCACCGTTTCCTGAAGCGGCCGGAACTCGCGCGGCCAAAGATCCGTTGCCACCAAAGCGCCAAGCGCGCTCAAACGGCCCTGCTCGACGAGTTCGCGCAAGGCGCGGTCAACGCCAAAGGCGAGGCCGTAATCAAGAGCACCAAGTGTAATTCGCTTCATCTATTTCCGCAGGCGGACCGGACAAACTGACTAATCAGTCACATCCCTGCGGCATTCCTCAGGGCTTTGCAAGTCACTTCTGACAGGACCCTGAAATATCCTGACAGATCATCTTGGCAAGACAGGCTCCAATACCGGCCTGGTCCGGCCATCGATCTTGTAGATATTCAAGGTCTCCAAGGGGACACCTTTGACGCGCCGGGTCAGCTCTGTGAGTTTTTCAACCGTACTGAAAGTCTCCGCCAGATTGCGGGACTGGTCACGGCGCTCGATGGCCACGTAGAGCCCCGGCCGGTCGAACAAGTCCGGATCCGGCGCCTTTGCCATGATGTAGCGGATGCGCTCGGTGAGCTGGATGACCGGCACATCGTCTTTCAGGAGGAAATCCAGTTGACCGTTCAGGCCATAGCTGGTCGTTGCCACAAACCCGGCCCCTTCCTGCTTGGCAATCGAACGAAGCTCGGCACCGATTTCCGGCCAGCCGCGCAACTGGAACGTCGGATCCTTTCGGGCAAACTGACCCGTCACCGGCCAGACGGCATGCAGCTGAACCAGAACGGCAACGGCCAGTCCGAGTGCAACGCCGGTGCGCGCCACTCCCAGCCTGATCCCGCCTCTTCCGGGCAAGCCAGCAACAAAGACCGCCGCCATCATCGCAAAGGCCGGAAAAAGCGGCGCCGGCCAGTTGGCCTGCACACGTGCATGAAGCGAGTGATACAGAAGATAAAGGAGAAACGGCAGCACGGTCAGCAGCAGGAGAGAGGCAGCAGTTTCGCGGCTCTTGAGCCCTCCGGCAAGCTTGATCGCCCCGGGCACGGCCAACACTGCGATCAGCGGGTTCATCAGGCCAGCGACGGCGCCCAGGAACTCGAAGATGTATTTGGCCGTTAAACCGGACACACCGGCCCGGCCGAACTGCTTGTAAAAACTCGCCCACTCGTGGAGGTGATTCCAGTAAAGCACCGGCAGGAAGCAGAGCACGGCGATCAGGCCGCCGGCCCACAATTGCCAGCTTGTCCACCAGCGCCGCGCCTCGGGCACCCACAGGAGCCAGAGCACGATCCCGGCGCCGAGAAACAGGACGGAGTATTTTGACAGCAGGCCCAGCCCTGCCATCAGGCCAACCACCAGCCACCAGTTTGCGTTACGGGAACGGGACAGTTCGGCAAGCGCCCAGAGGCTCAGCCCCCAGAAGAGAACGGAGGGCGCATCCGGCGTTGCCAGGATGCCGCCGATACCCACCAGGAGGCTGGTGTTGAGAAAAAGAACCGCCCAGCCGGCCACACGGCGGTTGAACAGCAGGGATGCCGTGCGCCAGAGCGCCAGCGAGCCGACGACGCCGGACGCTACTACAAGCGCACGGACGGCCAGGATCGTGTCGCCGAACAGCGCCTGCCCCAGGGCGATCCACCAGCCGATCATCGGCGGGTGATCGTAGTAGCTCAGGGCCGGAAACAGACCCCAGATCCGGTAATAGGCCTCGTCTTCGACAAAATGGGCCTGGCTGGCGGCAAAAAGCTTCAAGGCCGTCAAGAGGGCGACCAGCAGGGCAAGGCCTGTTGGTCGCAGGAAAAACGGCAGCTCTTCTGTCTCGGGCCGTGTCGTCACGTCAGGACTTGCGCCAGGTGAGCGCCGAGCTTGCCGCATAGTTCCAGACCGCACCCATGATTGCCCCGGCCGTTCCGGCAAACCACCAGTAGGACGGGTCGGCATAGATCAGGTTGGCAACGCCGACATTGGCCAGAACGCCGACGGAACAGACCGCATAGAAAGTCAGCAGCCCTACCACGGCACGCATGCCGTGAAGACGGCGGTCGCGATAGGTCAGCTGGTTATTGAGGAAGAAGTTCGAGGTCATGGCGACAAAGGACGCCGCCGTCTGCCCCAGGTTGAATTCCAGACCACCAAGCAGGAACACGCGCAGGGCGATCAGGTGAACGATGAGACCGCTGGCGCCGACCAGTCCGAACATCAGGAAACGGACCGAAATGATGTCGCCGAAATATTTTGCCAGCAGCAGCCCGAAATAGTCGAAGGTCACCAACGTATCGAGCTTGCTTTCACCGTGCTGGCGCTCGCGGAATGTGAAGGGCAGTTCCTTGATCCGCAGGCTGCCCTTGGCACTGGAGACAAGATCCAGCAGGATCTTGAAGCCTTGGGGCGACAGTTTCGGAGCCAGCGCTTCAGCCTTTTCCCGGCGGATCATGAAGAACCCGCTCATCGGATCCTCCAGGGTCACATTCAGCAGTTTCTGCGCCAGGGAATTGGCAATGTTGGAGCCCCAGGCGCGGATGCTGGAAAGACCTTCCCCGACCGTACCGCCGTCAACCTTGCGGCTGGCAACCACCAGGTCGGCATCGCCACCTTGCAGTTCGGCCAGCATTTTCGGCAGCATGGTTTCGTCGTGCTGCAGGTCGGCGTCCATCACCGCCACATAGGGCGCGGAAGAGGCCAGAATGCCTTCGATGCAGGCGCCGGACAGGCCGCGCCGGCCGATGCGGCGGATCACCCGGACACGGGGATCGCTTGCCGCGATCGTGCGTGCAACTTCGGTGGTGCCGTCCGGAGAATTATCGTCAACGACAATGGCTTCCCAGGCAATACCGGCCAGGGTCTTGTCGAGCAGCTCGATCAGGATTGGAATGTTGGCAGCTTCATTGAAGCTGGGCAGGATGACGCTCAGCTCGGCGGATTGCCGTGCCATGCCCTTTTGAGCCCCTGCTCCATCTTCGCCGGCATTCCCGTCTGCCACGCGCACCACACTGTCCATTCTCGATCCGTTCTGCCCGTCTTTGCCGGCATTTTCCGAGCCGGCTCTGCCATTTGCCGCAAGTGGCGCGGACCATAGCCCCATAGAGATTAAATACAAGGAAAGACAGAAGGGAAATCCGCGTTGCGCACCGGCTGCAACTGCGTGTTCCATGACACGGTGTGTTCTGCCACCTTTGTTCCGGTCCTTTTACTCCGAACTGTGATGCAAACAAGGCATGGCTTGGTGGGAAGCAAAAGAAACGCATCCTATCTGTCTCGGGCCGCACCATCCTTGCCCTAGCGGCCTGTTTCGTCTAGGACATCGGCACCATCACCATGCTGGCGCCCAAGGTTTTTGGCGCGCCTAACCACGACCAAGAATTTCATGGCCAAAAAACCGAACAAATTGAAGGCCCGCCTGCCGCGTGGCTTCGCTGACCGCTCTGCCGAGGACATCCGCGCAACCGACGAGATGATCGGCAAGATCCGCAAGGTCTATGAGCAATACGGCTTCGATCCGGTCGAAACGCCGGCCTTTGAATATACGGATTGCCTCGGCAAGTTCCTGCCCGACACCGACCGGCCCAATGCCGGCGTCTTTTCCGTGCAGGACGAGGACGAGCAATGGATGAGTCTGCGCTATGACCTGACCGCGCCGCTCGCCCGTCATGTCTCGGAAAACATCAACGAGATCCAGCTGCCCTACCGGACCTACCGGGCCGGCTGGGTGTTCCGCAACGAAAAGCCCGGCCCCGGCCGGTTCCGCCAGTTCATGCAGTTCGATGCCGACACGGTCGGCGCGCCGGGTGTCCAGGCGGATGCGGAAATGTGCATGATGATGGCCGACACGATGGAAGCGCTCGGCATTCCGCGTGGCGACTATGTCATCCGCGTCAACAACCGCAAGGTTCTGGATGGTGTTCTGGAAGCCATCGGCCTTGGCGGCGAGGAGCATGACGAGCGCCGCATGACGGTTTTGCGCGCGATCGACAAGCTCGACAAGTTCGGCATTGACGGCGTCAAGCTGCTGCTTGGTGAGGGCCGCAAGGACGAAAGCGGAGACTTCACCAAGGGCGCCGGGCTCGATGCTACTGCAGTCGACCAGATCGTCGGCTTTGTCTCCGGCGCCGGCTCGCTCGAAAATGAAGGTGTCACCGAACTGAACACTATGGCAGGCATTTTTGCCGCCTGTGGTTACGGCGAAGACCGGATCAAGATCGACCCGTCCGTCGTGCGTGGTCTTGAATATTACACCGGCTGTGTTTTCGAGGCAGAACTGCTGTTCGACGTTACCAACGAAAAGGGCGAAGTCGTCCAGTTCGGGTCCGTCGGCGGCGGCGGACGTTACGACGGCCTGGTAAAACGCTTCACCGGCCGCGATGTGCCGGCCACCGGATTTTCGATGGGCGTTTCCCGCCTGATGACGGCGCTGAAGAACCTCGGAAAACTCGGCACCGCCGACGTTGTCGCGCCGGTACTGGTCACCGTGATGGACGGCGATGTTGCTGCGCTCGGCCGCTACCAGAAGATGGTTCAGGATCTCAGGGAAGCCGGCATTCGGGCCGAGATGTATCAGGGCAACTGGAAGAAATTCGGCAATCAGCTGAAATATGCGGACCGGCGCAATTGCCCGGTCGCGATCATTCAGGGCTCGGACGAGCGCGAGGCCGGCGAGATTCAAGTCAAGGACCTGATCGAGGGCAAGCGCCTGTCGGAAGAAATCACCGACAACATCACCTGGCGCGAGAGCCGTCCGGCACAGGTTACTGTCAAGGAAGCTGAGCTGATCGAAACCGTTCGCGCGATCCTTAACGGTCAGGCGGACGACCGCCAGCGGGCAAGCGAGGCCTGAAGTCAATGGGAACGGCGCAGATGAACGGATTGGACCCGGCCAAGATTGACACGGTGCTAGAGCTGTTCCGCGCGGCGGGCCACGCGCAAGTCAGCCCGCCGATCCTGCAGCCGGCCGACGTTTTTCTCGACCTGACCGGCGAGGACATCCGCCGCCGTCTGTTCCTGACCAGCGGGACGGATGGCGCCGACCTGTGTCTGCGTCCCGACTTCACCATCCCGGTCTGCCGCCATCACCTGGCCGACCCGGCCGCCAAACTGCCGGCCGCCTATTGTTACAACGGGCCGGTGTTCCGTCAGCGGAAAGATGGGCTTGGCGAAATCCCTCAGCTGGGGGCGGAAAGCCTCGGCCGTGCGGACACGGCCGAAGCCGACGCCGATCTTCTGGCTCTTTCCGTGAAGGCGCTCGAGACCTTCGGGCTTCAGGACAGCCTGATCCGGATCGGTGACGAGACCATCTTCGCGGCGATCCTGGAAGGGCTTGACCTGCCGACCGTCTGGCGCCGGCGCCTGCGTGACCTCTTTGGCGAGACAGACCGCCTGAATGCCGCCATCGGCCGCATGGCCGGCGGCGCGGCCACCGAAGACGACAGCCGCGACGTTCGTCTCGGTTTCCTGTCCGCCCTGGAGGGGGCCGACCCGGAAGCCGCTCACGCGGTGGTCGAGGACCTTCTGTCGATTGCCGGTATCTCGGCTGTTGGCGGGCGCACACCAAGCGAAATTGCCGACCGCTTCCTGGAGCAGGCTGCATTGGCCCGCGGAGCGCGCGGTCATGACAGGGCGGCCGAAACGCTGACTGCCTATCTCTCCCTGAAAGCCGATGGCGAAAGCGCCCCTAAGGCCCTGCGCGCCTTTGCGGCCGAATTCGGCCTTGGCCTCGATACGCCAATTGCCGCCTTCGAACAGCGTCTTGCCGCCATCGCGGCCAAGGGGATCCCCGTGTCCCGGCTGACCTTTGCCGCCGAGTTCGGCCGGCGCCTGGACTATTACTCCGGCTTCGTTTTCGAGATCCACGCTGCCGGACCGGATGTGGGCGGCCCCCTTGTGGGCGGCGGCCGCTATGACAAGCTGGTTACCCTGCTGGGCGCCGAAACGGATGTTCCGGCCATCGGCTTTTCCATGTGGCTGGACCGGATTGCAGCGAGTGTTGAAGCATGAGCAAACTGATTATCGCCATCCCGTCCAAGGGCCGCCTGCAGGAAAACACCCACGACTTCTTTGGCCGGGCCGGTCTGAAAGTCCTGCAGCCGGGTGGCGCACGCAATTACCGGGGCGCCATCAAGGGACTGCCCAATGTCGAGATCGCATTCCTGTCGGCCTCCGAAATCGCGCGGGCGCTGTCTGATGGCGACGTGCATTTTGGCATCACCGGTCTCGACCTGGTGCACGAGAACATCACCGATCCGGACAGCACGGTTCACATCGTCACGCCGCTCGGCTTCGGTCCGGCGGATGTCGTGGTCGCCGTGCCCAAGGCGTGGATCGACGTTGAAACCATGGCGGACCTGTCCGACGTCGCATCCGATTTCAGGAGCCGTCACGGCAGCCGCCTTCGGGTCGCGACCAAATATGTCAACCTGACCCGGTCCTATTTTGCCGGGCACGGCATTGCCGACTACCGGATCGTGGAAAGCGCCGGAGCGACCGAGGGCGCACCGGCTGCGGGCTCTGCCGAACTGATCGTCGACATCACCACCACCGGCTCGACGCTTCAGGCCAACAACCTGAAGATCCTCGCCGACGGTGTCATGCTGAAGAGCCAGGCCAATCTCGTCGCATCGCTCAACGCCGACTGGTCGGAAACCGCATTGACCGCCGCCCGCGCCATCCTGGACCGGATTGCCGCCGAAGAGGCCGCGCGTGACGTCAAGCTGGTCAAGGCCGTCGTCGACGACCGGACGCAGGCGCTGCGGGCTGTCAGCAAGGTCGGCGCTCTGCAGCGTTTTGCCGACAAGGATGATGCCCACCATGTCAGCGTCCTCTGCCCGAAGGACGCCGTCGCCGACTGTGCCCAACTGCTGATTGCCGAAGGGGCGGAAACGGTTACGGTCGAAACGCTGGACTACGTGTTCTCGAAGGAAAATCGCCTGTTCGCGCCGCTCCTATCGAAGGTGGGTGGGTAAGGGTTTCCTGTAAGAAGCGCACAGCCTTCCATCACCCCCTCGAATTTTCGCGTCTCATCATGGCCTATAGCTATTCGAGAAAAGTCTGAGCCGGCATTAGCTGCCTCTCGGTTCTGCCAATAACGCAAAAGTCGGCTTTGTTTGTTTCAAGCAATTCTCGAAATGCCTTAGCTCAACGCACACGAGGACATACGCACTCTCGAATTTGTCATCCCGGACGCAGCGCAGCGAAGATCCGGGACCCAGGACTCCCGGGCGTTTCTTGTTTGCAGATGATGAGGTTTCCTTGGTCCCCGCTTTCGCGGGGATGACATCTGAATTGTTGACACGCCACCTCATGGATCAACCTGCCCCTTTCCTTCTCGGGAAAGCAAGCGAGAGGGTCGCGAAGTGAATTCGCCTCACCTCAAACATGAACGGCGCCAGTAAGCAGGTCCCGAGCGAACGTAGCCTGGCTTTACCCCTTAACCGGCCGCTTGAACGCGTCCCTCGCCGCTTCGATATCGTCTCGGCAGCAGCAGCCTTCCAAGTGATCGTTGACCATGCCCATGGACTGCATGAAGGCATAGACGGTGGTCGGCCCAACGAAGCTCCAGCCGCGTTTTTTCAGGTCTTTCGACAAGGCGGTGCTTTCCGCCGTCTTGCCGAGTGTGCGGGCCGTGGCGAAGTCAATTTTCTCTGGCCGGTTTTCCGGTTTCGGCTCGTAGGACCAGAAATAGGCCGCAAGCGAGCCGAACTCGTCTCTCAGCTCCAGAGCTCGCCTGGCATTGTTGATGGTCGATTCGATCTTCTTGCGGTGCCGCACAATTCCTGCGTCCTGGAGACACCGCTCCACGTCAGCCTCCGTGAATTTGGCGACCTGTTCAAACTCGAAATTCGCAAATGCGGCCCGAAACCCCTCGCGTTTGCGCAGAATCGTCAGCCAGGACAATCCGGACTGGAAGCCCTCCAGGCAGATCTTTTCAAAGAGCCTCCGGTCCTCGTCGACGGGCCAGCCCCATTCCGTGTCGTGGTACTGCTGGTAGTCCTCCAGCCCACCATGCCACCAGCAGCGCTCCTTGCCATCGTTTCCACGCAGCAATCCGGTGTCCGGATCGCGTTCTGCCTTTGCTGCCGGTTTCTCGTCTGCCATGATCCGTCCCAATATTCACTTTTTGTTCTCGCGTTGGTAGCGAGTCCGGCCTTTCGAGGCAAGTGCAAATCTGTCTGCTGGTGCAAACAAAAAACCCGGCCAGATGGCCGGGTTTCAAAACGGGACTGTGGGGCCGTTATGCGAACAGGGCGTCGATATCGTCCTGGGTGGCCACGTCGACATCGCTTTCCAGCGCCGGGCCATTGAGTAGCGCCGCATCGCCTTCCTTCAAATCGCGCTCTTCCAGTTCGATATCCTTGAAGGTTTCAATGCCGCCCCAGATGTCCATCATCTGGATGATGCGGTCTTCAACAAAACGCAGAGTCGACACCACCTTGGTGATCCGCTGACCGGTCAGATCCTGGAAGTTACAGGCTTCGAAAATCTGAACGACCTTGTCCTGGATGTCATTGGCCAGTTCAGCATCGTCCTTGTCGATCCGGGCAGACAGCGTGTTGGCGGTTTCATCAATGAATTCGGCGGCTGCCAGGATGTTTTCCGTCGCGCCTTCCGTGCCGATGACCACAGCATCCAGCTCGTTGGTCACCCGAGTCATCTCTTCGCCCTTGGACCCTGTTGTCTGGTGCAGCGTCGCGATTTCCTTCTTGGTCTGGGCAATCGCTTCATACATTGCATCCAGCTCGACCTTGAGCTTGGCTGCCTCGGAGAGTTCTTTGCGGAACTCGCTCATGAACTTCTCGCTCATGGCTTCCGGATCAAGCGCCTGCTGTTGCTGGGCATCACCGCTTTTGATCATGGCTCTCAGGCTGGCGATCTCTGCCATGACTTCCTGGTGGCGGCGTTCCTCTCTAAAGGCGGGGTCTTCGCTCGCCCCGGCGTTCATTCGTATCAAGCTTTCCGCCCGAAAGGATCTCTTCACCGCGGCCATGCCTACTCCCGTCCCCAGCCCTGACAGGCTTTCTTAAATCGCAATATGTTCCAGCTATAACAGGGGAAGTTTAAAGAATTGTTTTTCCGATGCTTGATGCATCTGACAGGGCCATTTGCCCTTTGGTAACGGTTTCTTGGCTTTCCTCTTTCTGGCGTTTTGGCTATCTTCCGGTCCATGGATTGGCAATCCCGCCAGGCGCATGTCCGGGGCCACGATTTTCAGGCCCCTTCGGTTTCCAATGGTGTACTGACCTCTATGACACTGACGCGTTGTTTCCTGGCTTCCTTTCTCCTTTTCTTCGCTTCTTTCACGCTGCCCAATGCCGCGTCCGCGAACGATTCCTTCACCACGGAGGAATTGCTCGAAGGGTTCGAAAAGACGGTGTTCGGCCTGGAGTACCGCAGCTGGAGCTGGCGTCCCTACCTGGTGAAAAAATTCACTCAGCCGGTCCTGTTTTACGTCCATAACCTGTCGTCACGTGACCGTTCCAAAGTGGTCCGGAGATTCGTGCGCGAGATCGGCAATCGCATCGGCGGGCTCACCACCGGCATCACAAACGATCGCAACGCCGCCAATTTCGAGGTCTATGTCGTCGACCGCGCACAATATGAAGACGTCGTGCGGCGGGACATCTACAAGAACGACCGTGCCCGTGTCCCCGGACGATGTCTTGTCCGCGTCGTCTCCGGCCGCAAGGGCATCAAGCGGTCTGCGGCCGTGATCGTGTCCGATGAGGGCGAGTTCCTGTTCAAGCGTTGCCTGGTGGAGGAACTGCTGCAGGGCCTTGGCCCGATGAATGACGATGCCGCGCTCATCCATTCCGTCTTTAACGATTCCTCGCGCCACAGCCGTTTTACCGTGTTCGACCAGATCATTTTGAACATGCTCTACGACCCCCGGATCAAACCGGGCATGTCCATGAAACAGACCAAGGACATCCTGCCGCTTGTTGTGCGTGACGCTCGCCGGCGCGTGCGTTAACCAAGGAATCCCGGAAAGCGCAGCGGATTCAACCCGCACAAAATTCGTTAACCAAACGACGTCGATCCGGATACGTTTTTTATTAAGCCTGTTCTTCAACAAAGAACTAACCATAAGAAAAGATTACCTGAATTCTCCAGGCCGGATTCACGTTTGACTGAAGGTGGCCGCTTATCATCCTTGCCAATCCGTTAACCGGCAGCCGTGGACACGCTCCTGGCTGCTGAACGTGGTCGATGAAAAGTTTGTGAGTGCTGCCATGTTCTTTTTGCGTTCAATCCCATCAAAGGCGATTGCCTTGACCGGTGCTTTTATGATTGCCGCGAGCCTTTCGGGCATGCCCGAGGCATCTGCCCAGACCGCTCCGCCGCCCCTTGTCCTGAGCCCGAACCTGACCGAGCCCTGGATGCTGCAACTCCAACCGCGGGTGCAGCGCCGCTCGACCGCGACCCGCTATCAGTTCCGGCAGGTCCCGCAGCAGCAGCGCCAGGTGCGCCGGACCAGCTGGTGGGCACCGCGCCAGCAGCAGCCGGTCCGACAGCAGCAGCAGCGGGTTCGCCAGCCGCAAACCCGACAGATCGCACCGCAATTCCTGCCGACCGTGGTCGACTATGACGGCCCGCACAAGGCAGGTACGATCGTCATCGATACCAATGCCCGCTTCCTGTATCTGGTGCAGAATGACGGCACGGCCCGCCGCTACGGTGTCGGCGTCGGCAAACCCGGCTTTGAATGGGCCGGCACACACAAGATCACCCGCAAGGCAGAATGGCCCGACTGGCGCCCGCCGGCTGAAATGCGCAAACGCCGCCCTGACCTGCCGGTCTTCATGGCGGGCGGGCCGGACAATCCGCTCGGCGCCCGGGCGCTCTATCTCGGCTCGACTCTCTACCGCATTCACGGCTCCAACCAGCCCTGGACCATCGGCCATGCGGTCTCCTCCGGCTGCATCCGCATGCGCAACGAGGACGTCACCGACCTTTATGAACGGGTGAAGGTGGGCACGCGGGTCTATGTGATCTAGGCAAGGCCCGACAAACGGCTTGAAGACAAACGCGCGGCCTGCCGCGCGTTTCTCTTTTAAGCCCCTCACTTGCGCCCAACGCCAAATCTTTGCAGGCTTGGACAAGAAGCACGCCGACTCAACGGCGCGTGCGGTTGGTACCTCACCCCGGCGGGCGGCATGGCAGACCCTTCCAGTTCCTCAAGCGCTAGATCCGATGCGGCCTATTTTCTGAAAGCGGCCCTGGTCGGACTGCTGGTCGGCGCCCTGGCCACCGGGTTCCACACCGGCCTTGAATTCCTGTTTGCACAGTATTCGTCCCTTCGTACAGCGCTCGGCCCGGGCCTCCTGCCCTATGTGGTTTCCGTCGTGATGTCCGCGCTCTGTGTCACCGGTGCATTCCTGCTGGTGCAACGGGTCGCGCCGGAAGCGGCCGGCAGTGGCATTCAGGAAATCGAAGGCGCCATGGAGGACAAACGCCCGCTGCGCCCGGCCCTCGTTCTGATTGCCAAGTTCTTCGGCGGCCTGCTCGCTCTGGGATCGGGCCTCGTGCTCGGCCGCGAAGGCCCGACCATTCACATGGGCGCCATGACGGCGGAAGCGATCTCCCGCTCCCGTCCACTGACATCTGACGAGCACAAGGGCCTGCTGGCCGCCGGAGCCGCTGCCGGTTTGGCGGCTGCCTTCAATGCTCCCCTGGCCGCAATCCTGTTCATTGTCGAGGAAACGAGGCGGCAGTTTCCCTTTGGCTACCGCACCTACATGGCGGTGATCATTGCCTCGATCCTGAGCGCAGCCGTCACCGAACAGCTCACCGGCATCGGCCCGCCCTTGCTTGTGGAAGTCGATTATGTCCCGGTGTGGAGCTTCTCGCTTCTGGCCGTGCTCGGGATTCTGCTCGGTGGCCTCGGCGTGCTCTTCAACAAGGCGCTGATCACCGTCATGGATCTTTTCCTGAAGATCCCGCGCCGCCTTCGCTGGGTGCCGGCGCTCTCGGTCGGCGCGGTGACCGGGGTCCTGCTCAATGCCTTTCCCGACGCCACCGGCGGAGGTGAAGATCTGGTGCATGACCTGATCGTCAACCACTACGGCATCCTGGCTCTGCTTCTCTTGACCGTCCTGCGGTTCGGCGGGGTCCTGTTTTCCTACGCGTCCGGCGTGCCGGGCGGCATTTTTGCCCCCATGCTGTCCATTGCCACCTGCGCAGGCCTGGCGTTTGGAGTTGCCTCGGTCGAGTTTCTGCCGGTCGACGACGATTTCCGCGCGGCCTGCGCCGTCGCCGCCATGGGCGGCTTCTTCGCCGCCTCGGTCCGTGCACCACTGGTCGGTGTTGTGCTGGTGATGGAACTCACCGGTGCCTATGCGCTGATCATGCCGGTTCTGGTCACCTGCACCACGGCCTCTCTCGCCGCCCATCACCTGGGTGGCCGGCCGATCTACGAAGAACTTCTGGAACGGACGCTCAGACTGGCCGGCGAATTGCCGGACCAGACCCCGGACAAGACCCCTGTTCAACTGGGAACGCGAGAGAGCTGACGGATTTCAAGTGGACAGCGCCTATTCGGCAGCCTCCTGTCCCATGCGAACGGAGGTCACCGCTTCGGGTTCCGGTCCGCCATAAACCCAATCGAGCAGCTCGGCCGTGTGCAGGATCGGGATCCCGGTGCCGAGGCCGATCTGGGTCATGCAGCCGATATTGCCTGTGGCGATCAGATCCGGTTTCGTGCTCTCGATATTGGCAACCTTGCGGTCACGCAGGCGGCGGGCAATTTCCGGCTGGAGAATGTTGTAGGTGCCTGCCGAGCCGCAGCACAAATGGCCTTCCGGCACATCCTTCACCAGAAACCCTGCCGCCTTCAGAAGATCCTTGGGCTGGCGGGTGATCTTCTGGCCATGCTGCATCGAACACGCAGAGTGATAGGCCACAGTCAGGCCGGACTCGATTTCAGGTGTCCCGAGCTCAATGTCGGTCAGGAACTCCGTGATGTCCCTGGCAAGCGATGAGACCCTGGCCGCCTTTTCGGCATAGGCCGGGTCTTCCCGCAGCATGAAGCCGTAGTCCTTGATGGTCGTGCCGCAACCGGATGCCGTGATCAGGATGGCATCGAGGCCTTCGCCGTCGGCTTCCGCCATCCAGACATCGACGTTGCGACGGGCATTTTCCAGCGACGCCTCTTCCTTGCCCATGTGGTGCACGAGCGCGCCACAGCAGACTTCCCCCTTCGGCAGGACAATCTCGTAGCCCGCCCGCTTCAGCAGCCGGATCGTGGCATCGTTGATCCCCGGGTTGAGCACCGGCTGGGCGCAGCCGCTCAGGAGCGCCACACGTCCCTTGCGCGTTCCTGTCTCGGCCTGAAAGACGCCCGGTCCTTCCAGCTGCCCCCGCATTGGAGCGCGGGCAGGTGCAAGTTCCAGCATTGCCCCGATCTTCGCCAGTGGACCACCGAGGGCTTTCAGGGCACCGGCAAGAGGCCGGCCGAAAAACGCCCCGATCAGCGCCAGGCGAAAGCGTTTCGGATAGGGCAGGACGAAGGCAAGTACGCCCCGCATCAGCCGGTCTGACAGCGGGCGCTTGTAGGTCTTTTCGATATGAACACGGGCATGGTCGACCAGGTGCATGTAATGCACCCCGGAAGGACAGGTGGTCATGCAGGCCAGACAGGACAGGCAGCGGTCGATATGCTTGACGATCTTTTCGTCCGCCGGCCGGTCATTTTCCAGCATGTCCTTGATGAGATAGATACGGCCGCGAGGGCTGTCGAGCTCGTCACCGAGCAGGGTGAAAGTCGGACAGGTCGCCGTGCAGAATCCGCAATGCACGCATTTGCGCAGGATCTTTTCAGATTCTGCAACATGCGTGTCCTTCAACTGTTCTGCAGTGAAATTGGTCTGCATCGCTGCTTGCGCCCCCCTGCCCGGCGAACCGGGCCTTTCCCGCCAGATGTCGCTCGAATCGTACGGCCCCGCCCGGGGCCGCACAAGGCGACTTTCGGGCACAAGGGTTTTGCAGAAGCAGAAAAACTGACCGGCAAACCAGCTGAACGCGCCCTTTCCGTCTCCCGAAGTGCCAGACGCGCCTCAGGACACGGAAACTCCTGACCCTAGAACAGCCACGTCTCGGGGTTTGGCACGGCTTCGTTGCGCCCGGCCAGTTGCATGCCCTTGATACAGCGCACGATCATCCAGACCAATACCAGCAGAATAAGCAGGAACCCGATCAGGATAACGGTCAAAAGCGCACTGATGATCCCGAACAGAAGGCCAATCCAGAAGGTGCGGATCTGGTAGGTGTAATGGCTGTCGACCCAGGAAGAACTCTGCCCCCGGTTCAGATAGGCAAAGATGACGCCGACAATCGCCGTGAACGGCACAATGATATTGGCAAGATAGAGAATGTAGATGAGGGTGGCGTTCTTGCCGCCGGGTTCAAAATAGCCTGCAACATCGGATTTTTGTTCCATCACTGAACTCCGCTAAAAACAATGGCTCAAGGCCCCTACCCACTCCCAGACTACATCCCGGTGACCATACGTCCAGGGTTTAACACCCCTTTCGGGTCAAATTGCTCCTTCAGCCGACGCGACAGAGCCGCCAGGGGCGCCGGTTGCGGCTGGAACACATCCAGATTGGACCGGGTTGAGGCATCCGCACGGACCAGCGTGGCATGCCCGCCGCCGACAGCGTCCAGGGCCATGCGGATCTTGGCCTGATGGGTGTCACCATCCGTGCAGGTCAGCCAGACCAGGCCGCCGCTCCAGTCGTAAACCGCATCCAGCTCAATCGCCGCCTTCAGTCTCGCCACCAGCTGCGGACCAGCCGTCGGAGCGACGGAAATGCGCCAGACCGGCGTTGACCGCTTTGCAAAAAACGCCAGGTCGCGCACGTCTTTCCAGAGCTTGTCCGTCTCTTCCCGGTCCAGGCTCTCATGCGCGCCGTATCCGCCCAACAGGTCCTTCAGGGTCTTCAGCCTGTAGTCGACCGAGGACTGGAAACCTTCAAGGCGCAATAAAGTTCTGCTGCTGTCGCCCTCCACCCAGGACGGCAGGTGAGCCGCACCGGAGACCTCCGCCGACGAGCCCATGGCTTCACACAACGCCTTGACGCCGTCCAGATCGTCCAGTCCCGTCAGAACGAAGGTGACCGCGGTTTCCGGCTTCGGATTGACCTTGAGCGTGACACTGGTGGCAACCGCAAGGGTGCCGTAGGAGCCACACAATGTCCGTGGCAGATCATACCCGGTCACATTCTTGACCACCTTGCCGCCGGAGCGGAAGATTTCACCACGTCCCGAGACCGCTTCCATGCCCAGGACATGGTCGCGGGCTGCGCCGGCCTTTATCCGCCTTGGGCCGGACAGGTTTGCGGCCAGCACCCCGCCGATCGTCCCCCGACTGGCGGGCTTGCCGAAAAGCGGACCGTAATCCATCGGCTCGAAGGACAGCTCCTGGGCGTTGTCGTCGACCAGTTTTTCCACCTCCGCAATCGGTGTGCCGGCCTTGACCGTCAACACCAGCTCAGCCGGCTCATAGCTTTCAACGCCGCTGAGCCCGGACAGGTCCAGCACATGGGCAGACTGGACCGGCCGCCCGAGGTCCCGCTTGGAGCCCTGTCCGACGATTTCCAGCGGCTGATCTTCTGCCGCGGCCCAGCGGACAGCATCCTCGACATCTTGTGCGCTTTGCGGTTTCAGGGTCGCTTCCATGCCGCCTCCTCAGAACCGCGGAATATCAGGAAAGGGCAGCTGGCCCTTGTGCACATGCATCTTGCCGAGTTCGGCGCAACGATGCAGCACGGGAAAGACCTTGCCCGGGTTGAGCAGGTGCTTTTCATCGAACGCGCACTTGACCCGTTGCTGCTGCTTGAGATCGGCCTCTGAGAACATGTCCGTCATCAGGTCGCGCTTCTCGATGCCGACGCCGTGTTCGCCGGTCAAAACGCCGCCAACCTCGACGCAGAGCCGCAGAATATCAGCGCCGAAGGCCTCGGCCGCATCCAGTTCTCCCGGCTTATTCGCATCATAAAGGATCAGCGGATGCAGGTTGCCGTCACCTGCGTGAAAGACGTTGGCAACACCAAGGCCGTGCTTGTCTGCCAGTTCGCGCATGCGGGCCAGAACCTTCGGCAGCTCCCGGCGCGGTATGGTTCCGTCCATGCACAGATAGTCCGGAGAGATGCGGCCAACCGCGGGAAACGCTGCCTTGCGCCCCGCCCAGAAGGTCATGCGCTCCTCTTCGTTTTCCGAGACCCGCAGATGGCTGGCGGCATTGGCCCTGGCAATCTCCTCGACCCGCCCGATCAGATAGTCGACCTCGCCTTCCGGACCGTCCAGCTCCACGATCAACAAGGCTTCAACGTCTCTTGGATAGCCGGCATTGACGAAGTCTTCGGCTGCGTGAATGGCGGGTTTGTCCATCATTTCCATACCGCCCGGGATGATACCGGCGGCAATTATGTCGGCGACACAGCGTCCACCGTCCTCGCTGGTCGGGAAGCCGATCAGGAGCGCGCGCGCCGTTTCCGGTTTCTGCAATATGCGTACGGTGACTTCCGTCACCACCCCCAGCAGGCCTTCAGATCCGGTCATCACCGCCAGCAGGTCATACCCCTCGCTGTCGAGATGCTTGCCACCCAGGCGGATCACTTCGCCATTGATCAGCACCATTTCCAGGCCGAGCACATTGTTGGTGGTCAGACCGTATTTCAGGCAATGCACCCCGCCGGAGTTTTCGGCGATATTGCCACCGATGGAACAGGCAATCTGGGACGAGGGGTCGGGCGCATAATAGAAGCCCTCGTGCTCAACCGCCCGCGTGATGCCAAGGTTGGTGACGCCCGGCTGCACCACGACGGCCCGATTGGCGTAGTCGATGTCCAGAACGGAATTGAACTTCATCATCGACAGCAGAACGCCGTCTTCCAGCGGCAGGGCGCCGCCGGACAGGGAGGTGCCGGCTCCGCGCGGCACGACCTTGACATCATTGTCATAGCAGTATTTGAGCACCTTGGAGACCTGCTCGACCGTCTCTGGCAGTACGACAATCAGCGGCAGCTGACGGTAGGCTGTCAGTGCATCCGTTTCATAGGCGCGCATTTCCCGTTCGTCGTGGATCACCCCTTCACCCGGAACGATCGCCTGCAGGGCGTTCAGGATCTCCTTGCGGCGGGCGATCACGGCCTGATCGGGAGCGGGCATCGCAATGGCTGTCACAAGGAGGACTCCTTCTACGAATTGTTACGTTGATCCAACAGACAGGTCCGACCGTAACATGTCTTGGCAGATCACAGGACCTGACCAAGTGTGGCAAGTCCTGCGCCGAAGGGAAACGTTCGAACAAGAATAGATATCTTTCTGAGAGATTGAAAATGAGCAATCTGACGGACATGGAGATTTTCGCGAGAGTGGTCAGCGCCGGCAGCATGTCCGCTGCCGGACGCGAAATGAGCCTGTCTCCAGCCGTGGTGTCAAAGCGCATTCGACGGCTCGAGGAAAAACTCGGAACGCGCCTTCTGCAAAGGACCACGCGCCAGATTGCCATGACGGAAGCCGGACAGGGCTTCTTCGAGCGCGTGGTAGCGATCCTGGCCTCCGTCGAAGAAGCCGAATCCTTCGTCACGCGAGGATCGGCCAAGGCACGGGGCAATCTGAAAGTTGCCGTTCCGACTTCATTCGGACGGCTGCATATCGCACCTCACCTCGGCACCTTCCTGACCAAAAATCCGGATCTGTCTATCAATCTCGATCTGTCCGATGACTTCGTCGATATCGTTGGAGACGGCTACGACCTGGCAATCCGTATCGCGGAACTGTCCGATTCAAGCCTGGTCGCGCGGCGACTTGCCCCCGTTCACCGGATCCTGTGCGCCAGCCCGGACTATGTCGCAAAACATGGCGAACCGAACAGCATCGAAGACCTCACGGCCAACCATGTCACGCTTGCGGCGACCAATCAGGATCCCTGGCGGCTGCTGGGACCAAGCGGGATCGAAACCGTGCGGACCCAGGCCCCCGTCAAGACAAACTCCAACGAAGTCGTGCGCGAGTGTCTTCTGTCTGGTGTGGGCATTGCCCTGAGGTCGACCTGGGATGTCGGACCCGAATTGCGTGAAGGCAAGCTCCAGATTCTCCTGCCGCAATACAGGGCTTCCAAGGATGTGGGCCTTTATGCCGTCTATCCCAGCCGGCAATTTCTACCCGCAAAGGTGCGGGTGTTCATTGACTTCCTGGCAGGCCTTTACGGGTCCTCCCCCTATTGGGACTCAGGGCTAGAAAGCTGGCTCAATCCGCCCAGGCAGGCCAGGGCTGTCTGAACTCCCGCAGAATTGACCGAGCCCGGTCGGTAGTATCCCGAGTGCGACGGTGCGTCGCTTGCATCTGGGCGGGACATCCTGTTCTGTTGGGTCGGGTTTCAATACACCCAGCATGAGGGAGAGACACATGCAGCGACTGCTGATGATCGCCGGAACCGCGCTTCTGGCCCTGACTGCCCAGGCCCACGCCGAGGGCGACCCGGAAAAGGGTGCCAAAGTCTTCAAGAAATGCGCCGCCTGCCACGCAGTCGGTGAAAAGGCCAAGAACAAGGTCGGTCCGGCACTGAACGGTGTCGTCGGCGCGTCCTGGGGCCAGGTGGAAGGCTACAAGTATTCCAAGGCTCTTATCGAGATGGGTGACGGCAAGGTGTGGGACGAAGAAACGCTCACCGCGTACCTGACCAAGCCGAAGGACGTCATCCCGAAAGGCAAGATGGCCTTTGCCGGCCTGCGCAAGGAAGCCGATCTGCAAAATGTCATCGCCTATCTGGCACAGTACAACGCAGACGGCACCACGAAGTAACGTGCTTCAAGGTGAAATATCAAAGGCCGGGTCAACCCGGCCTTTTTCGTTTGAGAGATCCGTTTCGCTCCGTCAGTGCTCACCATGATGCTGACGGATGCGCCGAACGGTCCACCAGATCAACAGCACAACAACCGGAACCGCGAGACCTGTGGTCACGCTGGCATCGGGAACGGGCAGCCCCGCGCTCTTGGCAGCCTTGGCCAGATAGGAAATCAGTCCGACCACGTAGTAGCTGACCGCCGCGACCGACAGTCCTTCAACGGTCTGCTGCAATCGCAATTGCAGGCGGGCACGCCTGTTCATCGACTTGAGCAGGTTCCGGTTCTGGTCTTCCAGCTCCACATCCACCCGTGTGCGCAAGAGGGTGGTTGCCCTGGCGAGTTTGCGTGAGAGCATGGCCTGCCGGTCTTCGATCGCCTGACAGGTACGCATGGCCGGAGCCAACCGGCGCGCCAGGAAAGACGCCATGGAAAGTTCCCCGGGCGCAGCTTCTTCCCGGAGCGCTTCCAGACGCGCCCGTACGATCTGGTCATAGGCACGGCTTGCGCCAAACCGGAACGTGCTGGCTGTCGCCCCCGCTTCCAGCGCCGCCGCCAGTGCGCTGAGCTTGTCCAGAAGCTCCTGGTTGGCCCCGAGCGCGGACGCATCCTTCATCTGGCCGGTGAGATCGGCCAGTTCGAGTTCGAACCGCCTGATATCCGGCTGCAGGCTGGTCGCCTCAAACAGACCAAGCATCGCCAGCGTGCGATAGGTCTCGACTTCCAGCAGGCGCTGAACGACAGAGCCGGATTGAACGTCGCTCATTGCCCTGTTGCAAACGAGGATGCGCGTCAGACCGTCGCCATCCTGGCGAAAATCTGTCGCAACAAGGGCCGCGCCGTCTTCCAGTGTCGATACGGTCATGCTGCCGTCATCGAACTGGCTGCGCCATTCGATCGTGTCGTCCCCGCCCCGCAGTTCGACACGGACCGCCACCAGCAGATCGCCCGGTGCCCGGAACGCCGCGCCGAAGGGATGATTGATCGGCACACTGCCGAAAATGGTCTTTTCATGCGCGGCACCATCCCAGGTATAGGTGGTGAACTCGGCATGCTGTTCCCAGCTCAGCGTGCCACCGCCGAAGGCCAACGTGTGATGACGCGCGCCCGGCGTCGGCCCATGCCCACCCCGCGAAACACAGAATTCCGACAGCCAGGCCTGATCGCGCACCGCCTCTTCGGCATCGGTCAGAAACGCGTAGTGAAGGATGGTGCGCGGGCAGGTGAGCGCCCGAAACGGACGCGCATGAACCTCGCCCAGAACCTTTTCGCGCAACGGTGATGTCCGGAATTTGGGAAAGGACGACCCGTTTTCTGACCTCTGATCCAAGTTGCCGACCTCGACTAAAGTAGTGTGCCTCACCCACCTTCCTTTAAGGCATCGGGAAAACCAACAGTCAATTTGTCACATGTCCGCTTTGTGTTGCGCAGCGTCGTATCCGCAACACTAATTGGACAAAAAAATTGACCAATTAAGATTTTGCAGCTATTTTGCCATCAACAAGGAGATTGCCAGCCCCATGTTTCGGCCCGTCAACCATCAGAAAACGGCTCTTGCCGCGGTGGAACAGATCGAGGATCTGATCCTGAAAGGCGTGCTGCGCTCAGGCGACCGCCTGCCGGCGGAACGCGACCTGGCAGAGCAACTGGCCGTCTCCCGACCGGTGCTGCGCGATGCCCTGAAACTCCTGGAGGAACGGGAACTCATCGAGGCACGGCGCGGTGGCGGCACCTTCGTTGCCGACCTGATCGGTCCGATCTTCTCCGAAGCCATCATCCAGCTGATCTCCAGACATCCCTCGGCAAAGTCCGATTATTTCGAGTTCCGGCGGGGTATTGAAGGTCAGGCTGCCGCTCTGGCAGCCGACCGGGCGGCCCCTTCCGACGTGAAGCGCCTCGACGACATCATCTCTCAGATGAACGCCGCGCACGTGGCCGGTGACCGGAGGGCCGAAAGCCTGCTTGATGTGGCCTTTCACCATGCGGTCGGTGAAGCCGCCCACAATGTGGTGATGCTGCATACGCTGCGCTCCTGCTACCGGCTCCTGGAAAACGGCGTCTTCTATGACCGCGGCCGGCTGTACCACCAGCCGACGGCACGGGTCGACCTGCTCGCCCAGCATGCAGCGATCGCCGAGGCCATCCGGTCCGGCAACGCGGAAGCCGCGCGCCGCGCCTCCGAAGATCACATCGACTACGTCCAGAAAGCGCTGGCGACTGCGGAAGACCTCGACCAGCGCGAATATCTTGCCGGCCTCAGAAAGCCCAAAACCGATTGACCGCCCACGCGGTCCCCAGCATCAGGAGAACCCCACATGCCGATTGTCACAGATGTCGCCGACATGCAGGCGCTGGCCCGCCGCCGGGTGCCGAAGATGTTCTATCAATATGCCGACACCGGTTCCTGGACGCAGAGCACATATTGGGACAACGAGGCCGCCTTGCAGCGGCAGAAATTGCGTCAGCGGGTTGCGCGCAACATCGACAACCGTTCGGTCAAGACAACCATGATCGGCCAGGAGGTCGCCATGCCGGTCGCCCTGGCCCCTGTTGGCCTGACGGGTATGCAGCGCGCCGACGGTGAGATCCTGGCTGCCCAGGCCGCGGAAGAATTCGGGGTTCCCTTCACCCTGTCGACCATGAGCGTCTGCTCCATCGAGGATGTGGCCGAGAACACCAAAAACCCGTTCTGGTTCCAGCTCTATGTCATGCGCGATCGCGGCTTCTCCGAAAGCCTGATGCAGCGGGCGCACAAGGCCGGCTGTTCGGCCCTGGTGCTGACGCTCGATCTGCAGGTGCTCGGACAGCGGCACCAGGACATCAAGAACGGTCTGTCGACGCCGCCCAAGCCGAAGCCGCATGTTCTGCTCGACCTCGCCTTCAAACCGCGCTGGTGCTGGCACATGCTGCAAACCAGGCGTCGGGAATTCGGCAACATCCAGGGCCATGTCTCGGGTGTTGAGGACATGTCATCGCTCGCGGAGTGGACGGCCAGCCAGTTCGACCCGACCCTCGACTGGTCCTCTGTCGAGTGGGTCAAGAAACACTGGGACCGCAAACTGATCCTGAAGGGCATCAACGATGTCGAGGATGCCAAGATCGCGGCCGGTCTCGGTGCGGATGCCATTGTGGTGTCCAACCATGGCGGCCGGCAGCTGGACGGTGCCCTGGCGTCCTATGACGTTCTGCGGGAGATTGTCGACGCTGTGGGCGACAAGGTCGAAGTGCATTTCGACGGTGGCATCCGCTCCGGTCAGGATGTTTTCAAGGCCGTCGCCATGGGGGCCCACAGCACCTATATCGGTCGCGCCTTCATCTATGGGCTCGGCGCCATGGGCAAGGCCGGTGTCAGCAAGGTGCTGGAGATCATGCACAAGGAACTGGACGTCACCATGGGCCTGTGTGGAGAAACCGATATCACCAAGGCCGGACGTCACAATCTGGTGCTTTGAGAAAGTCCATGCCGGTGCTGATGCCGGTTCTATATTTCAGCCGCTCTTGCCTGGCCGCTCCAGCCGGCCCGGCGAGATCCCGAGGCGTCTCCGGAAAAGCGAGGTCATGTGGCTTTGCGAGGAAAAGCCACAGGACACCGCTATATCGGCCAAAGCATCTTGCGTTTCGCTGATCAGCCGGCGAGCCCGCTGGAGACGGCGGCTGACGATGTAGTCATAAGGCGACTGGCCGCAGAAAGCCGAAAAGGCCCGGCTCAGAAAGCTTGGCGAGACGCCAACACACCTCGCCAGCCCGGCAACCGTCAGCTCTGTGTCCAGATCTGCTTCGATGTGGTCCGTGAGGCGCCGGAAGCGCATCGGCGTCATCCAGCGAGCGGCCTTCGGATCGGATTGCGGCCGCGATACCGCGGTGGTCAGCCGTGCCAGCCCGGCTTCCGCCAGAAGCGGATCCGGGGTCTTGCCCGTCAAAAACCATCGGCGCATCTCTGCCGCGACCGGCAAGGCAGCGGCCATCATGAGGTTGGTCCGATAGGCCTCTCCCTCAAAGCTGATGCCGTTTCCGCTGAGCTGCAGATATTCACCGCCTGCGGCCGACCGGGACCTCACCTCGCAGCCCCTTGGTGTCAGCGCAACCGAGTTGGGGCGGCGACAGAAGGGTTCACTTCGGTCTGACGCGATGGCATGACTGCCTGTCTGGCCATCAAAGGCAAAGCCGATCGTGTCCCGCGTGGCCACGAAAGCAACGTCGTAGGCTGCGGCCGACAACAGGACGAGCCTGTGCCCCGCAATATCGATGCGGTGCGGCCGACTTGTCGATGCCGAAGGGGACAGAGGGTTGCTCATGGCCGCCTAACCTGACCGAGAGGCTTCGAACTTGCAAGCGCGATGCGGTTCAGGATCCTGAAAGACAAATGCACGCTGGCAGCGTCTATTCTCCGGCAATCGCCCCGACTTCACACCACGGACGCCAGCAGACCCCGAAATGACCCCTCTTTTTTCCCGTTCCGAGCTCGATGCCGCCTTTCCGATTGTCCGCCAATTGGTGCCGGAAACGCCGGCCTATCTCTGGCCCCTGCTTGAAAAACGCTTCGGCTTCAAGATTGCCGTCAAACACGAGAACCACACGCCCATCGGAGCGTTCAAGGCCCGCAGCTCGATTGTCTATATCCAGAAGCACATCGAAGCCCACGGGCGTCCCTCCGGGGTCGTTACGGCGACCCGTGGCAATCACGGTCAGTCAATGGCCCTGGCAGCCCGCACACTTGGACTGCCGGCAACGATCGTCGTGCCCGAGGGCAATGCGGACGGCAAGAACCGGGCTATGCAGGCATTCGGCGCAACGCTCGTGATCGAAGGCCGGGATTTCGACATCTCCCGGCGTGCGGCGGAACGGATCGCGGAAGACAGCGGATATCTCATGGTGCCGAGTTTTCACAAGAACATCGTTCTTGGCGTTGCCACCTATGCCATGGAATTCTTCACCGCCCACCCCGATCTTGATGTGGTTTATGTACCTGTCGGCATGGGATCCGGTGCCTGCGGCCTGATCACCGTGCGCGATCTCCTGGGGCTGAAGACCGAGATTGTCCCGGTGGTGACAGAAAACGCACCTGCCTACGGGCTCTCGTTTGAAACCGGCGCCATCGTCACCACCGAGACCGCCCGGACCTTCGCCGACGGCATGGCCTGCCGCGAACCGGTTCAGGCCGCCCTGGATATTCTGAAGGCCGGCGCAGAGCACATCGTCAGCGTCACGGATGACGAGATCGCCGAGGCCGTCCGGATCCTGTTTGCGGACACGCACAATCTTGCCGAAGGCGCGGGGGCTGCGGCTCTGGCCGCCTTGGCGAAGGATGCCGGGCGTCTCAAGGGCAGGAAGGCAGGTATTATCCTCTCCGGAGGCAACCTCGACGAAATCATGATGCAAACCGTCCTGAGTGGCGGCACACCGGTGGTTTGAGGCTCTTGCACCGTTTTCGTGAGAGCCGGAAAGTCAAGTCCAAACGTCTGCTTCAAAGCAAGTCCAGCCAAGCGCGCGCAATTGCGGCGCCCGTTTCATCAGCGCCTGCCGCGTGGCGTGCAGCTTCGGTGTCAAAGCGAACCGGCCAGTCCGGCGTATGTGCTTTTATCTCGTCGGCAAACTGCTCCGACCAGTTGCGCACTTCCTGAAGACCCGTTTCGAAATGGAACTGAAGCCCATAGGTCGCCCGGCCCACACGAAAGGCCTGGACCGGCGTCATCGCACTGGTTGCCAGGTGAACCGCGCCCTCCGGCAAGGTCATCGTGTCGGTGTGCCAATGAAACTGCGGTCTGCCGGTCTGAAGTTCCTGCAGCACAGGATCCAGTCGGCCCTCTTTCGTCGGCAACACTTCGCGCCAGCCGAATTCAACCGGCAGGCCGAGAAGATTTTCTGCCCCGAAAGCCCGCGCCACAAGCTGGCTGCCAAGGCAGATGCCCAGAACCGGCTTGTCCACTTCGTGAAACTTCAGGATCAGATCGCAGACTTTCGGAAGGAACGGGTAGGCCCCATCCGCAAGTGCGTTCTGCGCACCGCCCAAAATCACCAGGCCGGCATAGGGATCGATCGTTGCCGGCAGGTCCTCACCGGCATGGGCTTCGACGCTGCGCCAGGTATGTCCTTCTTCAGCAGCCACCCGCCCGAGTGTGCCCAGCTCCGTGTGTGGGTAGTTCTCAATAACAAGAAAATGCATACCGCCCCCGCAGAATGTCACCGCCCCCTGAAATCACCTGAAAACCCTAATGCATCTGCTTGTTTGATGGAAACATCAAAAACAATCATTTGCGCTGAAGTATCCAGCGCCGCACATTGACGGTCACTTCCGACAGTATTGGTTCAGACATGAGTGTTGCCTCGCCCGCCCTGCGCCCCGGTTCAACCGGTTTCAGCGCCACCGATTACGGTCTTTATGCCGTTACCGTTCTGGCATGGGGGGTGAGCTGGATCGCCATGAAGGGCCAGGTGGCAAGCGTCGCCCCGGAAGTTTCCGTGTTCTGGCGCTTCGTGCTGGCCGCAGCCATCATGATGGCCTGGGCCTGGTCCCGCGGGCACCAGCTGCGGTTTCCCTTGCGGGATCATCTACGGTTTGCCGGTCTTGGTGCGCTGATCTTCTCGACCAACTTCACGCTGTTCTATTACGGCGCCGCCAGCCTGCCATCCGGTTTGCTTGCCGTGATCTTCTCCACGGCTTCCATCTTCAACCTGTTCCTGGGCCTGATCCTGTTCGGGCAACGACCGAACCTGATGGCACTAGCAGCGGGACTTCTCGGCTTTGCCGGTATCGCATTGATGTTCTGGCCGAAACTGGCCGGTGCGGAATTCAACACCGAAGCTGCGATCGGCCTGGCCTTCTGTATTGGCGGCACCCTTTCCTTCTGCTTCGGCAACATGCTCTCTGCCGATACCCAGCGGCGAGGCATCGGCGTGACGCCCGCGACGGCCTGGGGCATGGTCTACGGCATGGTCTTTCTTGGCCTTTTCTCGGCGCTGCGAGGCCAGAGCTTTACCGTCGAATGGTCTGTCTACTATCTCGGCAGCCTCGTTTATCTCGCGATTGTCGCCTCGGTGATCGCCTTTGCGTCCTACCTGACACTGCTCGGCCGCATCGGCTCAGCGCGCGCGGGCTATGCAACGGTGATGTTTCCCGTTGTCGCGCTGACACTGTCGACGATTTTCGAAGGCTATCAGTGGACACTGCTGGCAGCGGCCGGCCTCGTCTGCGTGCTGGGCGGCAACCTGATGATGTTGCGCGCCCGCTGAGGCGTCCTTTTCAAGATTTGATCAAGCGGCTCTACGGGCGGCCGATCTATTCTGCCGCCATCTGGCCAGCGCCATTGCCGACATTGCCGATCGCGGCAACCAGATGATTGCACAGCTTGTCATGCATGGCTTCGCGCGCGCCATCTGAACGCAGCAACGCAATGTCGCAGAACGGAAGTGAGGGAAACCCATCCTTCTCGTCCAGTATGCGCATGCCGTCGCGAATGGCGCTTTCCGGAAATACGGTGATGGCCAGACCTGCCTGCACCGCCCCCACCAGAGCCGCGGCACTCGAACTGGTGTAGGAGACACGATATTGCCGCCCGGCCCTGTCCAGAGCCTCCATGGAAAGCCTCCGCCAGCCACAGCTGGCCGGCCCGAGCGCGAGACGAATGACATCCTGCGTATGCGCGGAATGCTGGGTTGACGTCACCCAGTAAAGGGGTTCACGACGGATTATCTCGCCGCGCAGTTCCATCGTGTCCCCGGAGGTCGTGATGGCGACATCGAGGGCACCTTCCCGGATCGCAGCGGTCAGCTTGGCGCTGGAACAGCAATCGACCTGAACCTCAATCGACGGGTTGAGGCGATTGAATGCCGCCAGGACCTGAGGCAGCAACCGGTCGGTATAGTCATCCGGCACACCGAGCTTGACGTGCCCGACTTCCTTCTGGCCGTTAAAGGCCGAAAGCGTTTCATCGTTCAGAAGGATCATGCGCCGGGCGAACTCGACAAGCCGCAAACCGTCTTCGGTCAAACGCGACTGACGCCCATCCTTGATGAAAATCGGTTGGCCGACCCGTTCTTCGAGACGCCGCATCTGCATGGAGACGGCCGACTGGGTCTTGTGCACGGCTTCACCGGCTTTTGTGAAGCTGCCGAGCTCCGCGATCGCCAAAAACGTTCGCAACTGATCAATATCTAGTGCGTGATTCATCAGGGACCCTATAAATCAGCCACCGACCAGCGGGGAATTCGAGATTCGAATTGATTTAAGCAAGATACATCACAACATCTAACGCTTCAACGCATTTTTCCGATTGGGCAAAAATCGCCACCGATCATAACCGTTTGAATTTGCGTCGATATTCGACAAAAGCTGGTCATTCGGCGGCCTGGGGGACGGAAAGATTGTCAAGGGAAGACAGGATATGCTCCACCAGAGCGTCCGTGACGCGGGAGGTGGTGTGCCAGGACCGCATGATGCCGATTTCACACTCCGGCAGCCTTGGAAACCCGTCGGCTTCCGTCAATACGCGCATGCCCGAGCGCAGGGCCGATTCCGGCAGGACGGATATGGCGAGACCCGCGAGCACGGCCGCTCCGACAGCCGTTGAGTTCCAGCTGGAATAGAGCAGCCTGTGTTCGCGCATCTGGTCGCCGAGGGCGTTGATGGCGGCCTTGCGCCAGTCGCAGGTTGCCCGACCGAGTGCAAGCGGCAGCGGCGATTCATTTTCCACCGCATGACGCGCGGACACGACCCAGAGCAAAGGCTCGCGGCGCACCACCTCGACATGCTTGCGGCCCTTTTTCTGCACATGGGTAATGATGGCGACGTCCAGCTCCCCTTCCCCGATCATGTCCGCCAGGTTGGGCGTCGGGGCACAGACGACGCTGACTTCGGCTTTGGGATTGGATCTTGAAAACCGGGCCAAGATCTCCGGCAGGAACCTGTCCGCATAATCGTCGGGCGTGCCGAGCCGGACAAGACCGGCCAGTTCGGTGTCGTCAAAGGCCGCCAGGGTCTCATCGTTCAGCTGCACAAGGCGGCGGGCATAATGCAGAAGGCGTTCGCCATGTTCGGTCAGCCGGGATTGTCGGCCGACCCGGACAAAAAGCGGTTTGCCGATCCGCTCCTCCAGCCGCCGCATCTGCATGGACACCGCCGACTGGGTCTTGTGCACGTTGTCCGCGGCACGGGTGAAGCTGCCGCTTTCCGCGATGGCCACAAAGGTTCGGAGCTGATCCAGGTCGAGCATAGGCGCCTCATTTATAAGAGATGCTCATGTTTAGCACACCAATCATTTATCCGAAAAATGTTTTCGTATTCGTGTCACGGACATCAGCGAACCCGATGCCCGAAATTCCTGACATCACAGGAAGTGATTATTTCAATCACAAACATTCGTTGGATTAATGCAAGCGGATGATCCATCTTGAGGATGTTCCCAACAAGGATAGCCAGCACTGGCTCGGAACAGGCTGCCGGAAATTCCTCCGGCCGCTCACAGGAGATTTATGCCATGACACATACTGCAAGCACCCCTTTCTTCGCTCTCCTCGGGCAGACGGTTGCCCGTGCATGGCGTGTATTTATCAACCGGCGTCAGTTCGCGGAACTGAAGGACTGGTCCGATGAACAGCTGAAAGATGTCGGCCTGACGCGGAGCGACGTTCGACGGGCGCTGGCCCAGCCGTTCTATACCGACCCGACATCTCTGGTGAGCGCTGCCAAAGTGCAATCCAGCTGGCTTGACGTGCGACCGGCAAACACGCCGCTGGACCGCACCAGCCTGGCCATCATCGGAACCCGGCGCCCTGATCAGGACCAGCTGGCCGCCTGACCCCCGCGACCACCTTCTGGTCCGGCCTCCAAATTAGCAGCCCCTGTCGGCATGCCTTGCTGACGAAACTGACCCGCCACCTCCGGCGGGTCTTTTTTTATCAGGAAGGCCTTGCCGCCCTTACGTTTTCTTCACCAGTAACGCCGATGTTGAAGCTCTGAGATTTGCAACTTTTCCTTTAGGTCATTGTCATGAACGATCAGGTAGACACAGAGGCCCTGCTGACGGAATTCCGCCAGGAGACCGACGCCGAGCTGCGCCTGGAAATCGTCAACGCCATAATTGCGTCGCCGGACAAGACAGCGCGCCGGCAAGCGCTCGAAACGCTATTGCTCGAACCCTTGCCGGCAAAAGAATTCAGAGGGAGTTACGGCCCTGACGGGCGCCCCCACGCGGGCATCTGGGTGCTAAACACTCCCTGGTACGCCCCCATCTGGCTCGCACTCGAAGGCGGTGTCTGGCGGGATTCCGACGCAAGAGACTTCTTCGGTCGCGCGATGAAGCAGAACCTGGACGAGGAGAGCCTGAGCCATTTCCTCGAAGAGTTCGGCTACCGCTTCGCGGGTCGGAAAAGACGGGGATACGCCGAGCTGCTGTTCAACGTTGCCTGTGACGGGTCGTATTCAGAAAACATTCGCGGCCGCGCTGCCCATCCGTTTCTGAGCGATTGCCGGAACAGCTCCGAATTCCGCCTTTACCGTGCAAAACTTGCGCTTGAGGCGTCTCAGCAAATCCGGAAGAAGGTTCTCGCAGCGACCCTGAGAGATCTCGCTGACGAATCTGATCGCCAGCAGCGCCACTACCCACATGACGTCGACAAGATTGTTCCGGAAGTCGCGCAGGTTTCGGTCGCATTGCAGCGCTATGCTCTGGAATTCGGCTTCGATCTCGACTGGACCGTGGTCCGCAAGGCTGCAAAACTGGGACTTCTGGACACCGGTGTGTTCCCGCCAGAAACCGAACGCATCATCATTGACCAGATTGCGGTAACGCCGCTCGGGCTGGAATATGTCGCCGCCCAGCGCCCCGATGACGGGGAGCTGACTAATCGCCTGATGACATTGCTGACATCGCCGAAATCGGATCCACGCATGCGTCTTGCAGCAACGCGACGCATCGCGTTGAGAGGAATTCGAAGCAAGGAGATAATGGACCGGCTCCGGGACGAAACGCCACAAATCCGCCGAGCGGCCTTTCAGTATCTCCTTTGGGAACAGGCTGACGACCAGGATGCACTTCAGGCACTTGTTGCAGCGCTTCGCGAAGAAACCGATTCAGCCGTGGCCAAAGACAAGATCATGCTGGTCTTCAATCCTTGGCCAATTGACTGGGCGGAGTGCCGCTGTCGTGAATTTGAGCGTTTCCGGACATTTGGATACGCGAGACACGCCTCCAACCGGATCATGAGTTCTCCCGGGTTTATCGACGCGCTGGAAGTGGCGGTATCGCGGCATGTCGACAAGGAAGATCCGCAGCGAAGAGGTCTCTCCCGCGAAGGAGCTCAGGAACTCGTCGCCGCGTTGGAGAAGCTACGCGCCAACACCAAGAAACGGCTCTGCTTCTACGAGGAGAAGGTCGTCGCGGACAAATTCGCCCTCTATCTTTATTCCGTCGATCCGGCGCCAATCAAAATCTCTCTCGACGACCTCCTGAAATACAGTTTCGACCCTTCGGACCCTGCGTCAATCGCCTGGCACGTCTTCGGACAAAAGGATTATGTTCGAGGGGTCTCTGCTCCGCCACCAGGCGTGGTTTTTGAAAAGAGGGTCCAGATCGAACGCGACGCAACCCCCCAGGAGGCAACTCGCTGGTTCGGTCTTCTGACCAGGATCGATACCACCTTGCGTCAGACGGCAGGCCTTCCAGCCCGCCTGGAAAATGCTTCAGACCTTGCGTTGATGCCGGTCGACGCTCTCTTTTCCACCCTGACACGCCGGGACTTGAGATGGCCGCGCACGGACGTAGACCGTAACAAAGCTCTTGAATTCATCAGCGACTATCCGCAAAGAACGACACTCAGGCAGATGATCGAGCACTACCTGACGACGGTCTCAAGTGAACAGTTTCAATGGGCACCGGATTCAAAGGAACCCCTGTTTTCCGGCGCCCCGCTCTCAACCAGGGAAAGCGCCTGGGACGCCCTCGTGAAAGGGGTTGCGACGAAACCCGAACTCATCAAATTCGCCATGGCCCAGATGCGCAGACACGACGAACCTGAACCGGACGACAACAGGTTTGCCTGGCCCTGTTCCACCGGCTATGCAGAGAGAGCGAACAGATTTGCAGTCGAGGCCGGCTTTGCGCTGGCAGCCGCTTTCAAGGGAGACGAGACGATCGCGGGCGTGTTGTCAGGCTTTCGCGATCCTCCGGCTTTTCTGCCAGTCATTTGCGGCCTGATGCGCCGTCACTTTCCCAACTCCCCGAAACTGCCTGCGGTGATCGAAGCGCGTTTGAAACAAGGTCCTGAGGCTCGAGAGAAATCCGCCCTGGCCACGAGCATGATCCCCTTGCTGGAATACCGACCCGACTTCTTTGATGCCATCGCCCGGATCTGGATGGAGGACGGTGTTGTCTACGAGTTCGCACAAGTCGCCGATCTCTGCGCACGGGCCGGCAACGACCCGCGCGTCCTGCCGCTTCTTCAAGGCCTCATTGACAGGCTGCCCGCGGGCGCTGACGGAACGCGGGACAGCGAAGATCTTCTTTCGCTCTATCTGAAGAAAGGCGGTTATGGCACTGAGCATGCAAAAGACGTGTGTGAGCACCTGATCCGGACGTCGAAGCTCAAGATTCCAGCAATGTGCTGGTTGGCATCCATGGCTCCCACAGCGGCATCGACGCTGACCCTGATTGGAGAACAGTTAGAGCTTGGCCTTCACGCTTACGTGCGAAACAGTGCCTTTATTCTTTTGATGCTTATCAATGGTCAGGACCGGGAGACTGCGCAGCGGCTTTTTGAGCAGGCCCTGGTGGAAATCGACCCGCGAGCGCAAAAGAACATGAAAACGATGATTTCCGGAAATCTCAATTCCATCGACCATTGGCTGCTGCCCGGGCCACCCCGTGAATACCTGGAGCGCCTTTACGGCGACCTCGACAAACGGCTGGAACGTCAGGCAGCCAACGCGCGCAAATTGCTCGGTGACCCCACCGCGTAAACTCTCTTCCTTCGGGCCAGTCAGTCAGGCCGAAAGTCCTTGGCGGCCTTGTCAAAGAAACTGTCGAAGGCCTTGAACTGGCTTGACTGGAAATCTCGTCCGGCGGACATCCAGTTGGACACCATTTCCTCGAATTCCGAGGTCTCAGGGGCTGTCTCTTCTTCGGGCTCAGGTGGCAGTTCTTCTTCTTCCGGCTCCGGTTCTGCCGGGTGTTCGACGATGCTCGCCGGCTGCAGGAATGCCCCCCAGAACGCCTGCATGGCATTGGCATAGCCCTGAAGATAATCGACCGGCGTCGGCTGGGGCTTGGGTCTGCCCCTTGCAAATCCGCGCAGATAGGCGTCCAGCAGGTTGCGCGCCTCGCCATGAACGAAGGGGCGTGCGATCTGGCCCATTGCAAGCGTGGCCGCCACGGGCATCATTTCCTGAATGGCGTCGCGCTGCAGTCCTGTCAGTCCCGAGATCTGGCCGGCCAGGGCCTGCTGCACGGCCTCCGGTCCGAAAAAGGGTGTCAGCGCGGCTTCGGAAGGGCTCTGAAACAGGCTCGAAAACCCCTGAAACGGCACCTCGGCACCACCGGACAAGGGTGTCGACCGGCCGAGAAACTCGGAAAATCCGGGCACGGTGCTGCCGAAATAGCGGAAGCCATTGAGCGCAGCCGGCATCAACTGTTCCATCACCTTGTTGAGGTCGTCATTCGACCAGCCGAAGCGGTCACGGACATCTTCCGACAAGGAAAAAATGTCAAAGGGAGGAGCCGACGTTTCGCTGCCAGTCATTGCGCTGTTCCGGTCACGGTGTTGCAAGGCCTTGAGACAAAAGACCGTTCACGAACAGAGTGCCTCCTTGCGCGAGGAAGGTCAATTCGCCTTTCCGGCCGGGACCGGAACTTCCCGAACTATCTCGAGCTTCGATTCATATTGACAATTAACATGTCATAACGACAATATATATGTCATATTTCCCGTGTCGGCGGTTTCACCGGCGAGAACACGTGCCTTGTTCGGACAGGTTCCAACCGTGGCAGCCTGAGACTTTGAAGGAGAACACATGAACTGGATCGCCGCGAGCCTTGCCGGAGTGGCTGGCCTTGTCTTGCTGGCCCTCGTTTTGGTCGTCACCGTGACCCTGTGGCCGCGGGAGAACCCGTTTCGCGCACAAGGACTTACCGCCGAGCAGCAGCGTGCCATCGAGCTCAAGAACGGCGTGGTTTTTGACCAGATCTATCCGTTCCGCGACACACATTTCGTGACAGGGGACGGCGCTCGAATTGCGGCCAGACTGTTCGGCCCCGATACGGCGGCGAATGTCATCGTCCTCGTCCACGGCATTGGCGCGGCCGGGGACCGCTGGAACAATCCTGCCGGATTGCTCTCCACCACGGCCAAGACCCAGGTGGTTGCAGTGGATCTTAGAGGGCACAACAATTCCAGCGGTACGCGATATGACGTCGATCACTTCGGCCAGTATGAAGACGACCTTGCAGAGGTCATCACGTTCCTTGGCACGGCCAGGCCCGATGCAAGGATCTGGTTGGCAGGACATTCCATGGGCGGAGGCATCGCACTGCGCTATGCCCTGAAACGGGATCGGCCGCGCCTGTCGGGATACCTGCTATTTGCCCCTTATTTTGGCCCGGGCCCGACCGAACCGAAAACGCCGCAGCCAGACTCGCCGCTTCATATCGACCGCCTTCGGATCACCGGACTTATTGCCTTCAACGCGATGGGGCTGGAGGCGTTCAATCACCTGCACGTGGCTCACCTCAACCTGCCGCCCGAATATCCCAGCTACACCTTTCGCGCCATTGCGTCCGGGCTGCCCATGCCACCGCAGACAGCAGAAGACGGTCTCGCGGCCATGGAAGGCAACGTGATCATTGTTGCAGGTGATGAGGACGCAGCCGTCAACACGGCCGGCTACGCAGAGGTGGCCGCACCGTTTTCACATGTAGAGGTCAAGATCCTGCCCGGCCATGGTCATGACAGCTTTCTGAACGATCGGAAAACACATGATCTTGTCGCAGCTTTCCTGAATGGATCACTGAACGTGGGCGACCGGAGCCCCCATGAAGCACAAGCAACCCATGGACCGGAAAAGGAAATCCTGGCCGGAAACTGATTGTCCGGCCAGAGACCCGGGACCCGGACCTAGAGTGTTTCACGGTTAGATTGAAACACTCTAATAGGCGTATTCACGGAAGACCTGGCTGATGTCGCCGTTCCAGGAGCCGTTGTAACGCTGCAGAAGCACGTCGGCCGGGCTCATGCCGGAGGCCAGCCCCTCTTCGATCGGTGCCAGGTGCACACGTTCGTCGAGATCGCCATCGCTCAAACGGTTGCGTCGCTTGAGGCCTTCCTGGGAGAGGGCCAAGACATCCTTGGCAACGCTCAGAAGCGTGCCATCCCGGAACGGGGTCTGAAGCGCGTGTTTCGGCACTTCACGGCGCAGGGTCGCGCGCTCTTCCTCGGTCCAGTCCTTGATCAGTTCGTAGGCCTGATCCATCACGCCCTTGTCATAAAGCAGGCCGACCCAAAGCGCCGGCAGGGCACAGATACGGCGCCACGGGCCGCCATCGGCCCCGCGCATCTCGATATATTTCTTCAGCCGCACATCCGGGAACAGGGTCGACAGATGGTTGTTCCAGTCGCCAAGCGACGGTGTCGCGTCCGGCACCCGGCCTTCAAGCGCACCATTCATGAACTGGCGGAAGGTGGTGTCAGTGACGTCGTAATAAGTGGTGCCGCGCTTGACGAAATACATCGGCACGTCGAGCGCCCAGTCGACATAGCGTTCAAAACCGAAGCCGTCTTCAAAGGCAAAAGGCATGTCGCCCGTGCGGTCCGCGTCCGTATCGGTCCAGATCTGCGCCCGGAACGACTTGAAGCCGTTCGGCTTGCCCTCGGTGAACGGCGAATTGGCGAAGATGGCGGTCGCAACCGGCTGAAGGGCCAGACCGATGCGCATCTTCTTGACCATGTCGGCCTCGGACGAGAAGTCCAGGTTCACCTGGATGGTCGAGGTCCGGTACATCATGTCCAGGCCGAGCGAGCCGACCTTGGGCATGTAATTGGTCATGATGTCATAGCGCGATTTCGGCATGCGCGGCATGTCGGCGCGCGACCAGGTCGGCGTCATGCCGATGCCAAGGAAGCCGACGCCCAGCGGCTCGGCCACCTGGCGCACATGGGCCAGATGCTGGTTGGCCTCGCGGCAGGTCTGGTGCAGGTTGTCGAGCGGCGCCCCGGACAATTCGAACTGGCCGCCCGGTTCGATCGAAATGGCGCCGCCGCCATGATCGTCCGCAAGACCGATGATCTTGCCGGCATCCTCGATCCGCTCCCAGCCGATCAGCTTTTCCATGCCGGTGAGCACGGCTTCAACACCATTGTCGCCCTCATAGGGGATGGGTGACAGTTCCTTCAGGCAGAAACCGAACTTCTCGTGCTCGGTGCCGATGCGGAACTGCTCTTCCGGCTTGGAACCCGCCTCAAGCGTTGCGGCGAGGTCCGCAACCGTTTCAATCGGGGTGGAATCGACCGTATCGCGGGCCATGAATGCGTCCTAATGCTGCGCGGCCCGTCAGGTTGCCCCCTGCCTACCGCAGTGATCCGGCGCGTTCCGCAGAAGAACGCTACAAAGCTTCGGTGATTTAGGAGTCCTGAAACAAGAATGCAAGCGGCGAAACGACACCGTCTGGATCTCACGCGATCCTGAAGACGGATAACGGCTCCGTGCGTCCACGCAGATGCACCGTTCCCAGGCTGGTTGCACTTGTCCCCTCCGGCAGGTGTGTCATGGTCTCGCCGCTGACGAGAGCGATCACCTTCGCGCCCGGGTCGACGGACTTGCCGTGTTCCTGCAGGCGGGCGGCGACATTCACGGCATCACCGATCACCGTGTAGTTCATCCGGGCCGCAGAACCGATGTCGCCAACGACGACCTTCCCGGTATGGACGCCAATGCGCACGCGCATGTGACCATCCGGCATGGCGGCTATCCGGTCGGCAAGCGCCTTTACCGCGGCAATGGCCTTGGCGGCGTGGTCGGGCTGATCCGACGGCGCGCCCCAGAACGCCATCACGCCGTCACCCAGGAACTTGTCGATCGTGCCTTCCCGTTCGGCAATCGCCTGCGACACAGTCTCGAAATAACCGTTGAGATAGGCCGCCGTTTCCGCCGCACTCATGTGAGAGGCCATATCCGTAAAGCCGACTAGATCGGTGAAGACGATGGTCATCTCCTTGATCTCGATGTTGCGCGCGCTGGTCATGCCCTCTTCAATCAATCGGGAGACCAGCTGCCGGGGCACGTATTTGGCAAAGGCGTTGAGTGCACCGATCGAGCCGTTGAAGGCCTGATTGACGTCGTCCAGTTCCGCAAGCCGGGATCTGGGCAAGCGCTCTGCGGCCTCGAAGTCAAGATTGCGCATCTCCACCGCCGTGTGGGCGAGCCGCCCCAGGGGCCGGCCGAGCATTCGTCCGACAAGAAAGGACAGGACCGCGCCGACCACCAGCGCGACCAGCGCCGCATAAAGCACGATCTGGGTCTGGTCGAGCGCGGCACCAAATTCGTCCGCCTGGTAGAGCGTACCGACGATCCAGCCTTTTGCGGGGCCGGCGTTGACGTCGGTATAGATGGCCGTGAACATCCTGTTGTCGGCCGGAAAAACCCGGCCGTCGATGGAGCCGCCCATTGAATGCGCCCTCTCCTGATCTTTCCAGATCAGATGGAGCGGCGAGGTTGTCAGGCTGGAGAGCGTCGGCAACGGGCTTTCCGGGGTTGCGGCAAAGTCACTCTCCGGCAGGCCGGCCACCACGATGGCCTTGTCGCGGCCGTCGAGAAGGAACGCCCTTTGCCGGCCTTCCCACTCCATTGCTTCGGCCAGGGCAGAAAAGACCGGCTGCGGATAATGACCCCGCAGGACCTGACCATTGTTAAGGTTCACTTCCGCTGACTTGACGGCAGTGGCAAATCCGGTCTGAACATGGAAACCGGACCAGACGACAGACGGTGGCAGATCGGCCGGGTTCGCTCCCGGGCCAGCCTGTGTCAGCTCGAGCTTCGCCCCCTTGGGCAGGAGGTCCTGATAGCCCTCCAGACGGCTTTCATTCAGCTTTGTCCCCGTCTCCGTCACGTGAACGGCGATCGAACGATAGAGCTGTTCCTGTTCCTTGAAGAAGGCTTCGAGCACCGCAACGTTGCCTTTTAGGACGGCGCTCCCCTGTTCATCCAGCAAACGGCCCGCGATGCGGCGGTCCGCGGACGTCATATAGGTGATGATGATGCCGCAAATGACGACCAGCAGCAGGGAAAACACCAGTCCAAGCGCCACGCCGACAGGCAGCCGGAACCGGAAACGCCCCTCAGCGTTCAGTTGCCTTTTCCCGGGATCCGGTGCCGCCGGCGCAGGTCCCCCGCTCGCAGACCGGTCCGGAGGCAGGATCTCCCGGGCCATGGCGCTACCTCCAGTCGCCGACCGTCGCCTGAATGACCGCCAGCGCGGCGACCGCGGCCGTGTCCGCCCTCAGGATTCGAGGTCCGAGCGGAATTGGCGTGACAAACTCAAGCTCACGCAGCCGGTTCCTCTCGTCTTCGGAAAAACCGCCTTCCGGTCCGATCAGAACCGCGAGCGGCTGCGGCCCGGCTTCCTTCAACTGCGCCAGGGTCAACAGCGGATTGTCGGTGCCTTCGGCCTCATCGCAGAACAGAAGCTTCCGGCCGGGCTGTGCTTCGGTCCAGACATCCAGCACATCGTTCAGGGGCTGCGGAGCGAGCACTTCCGGGACGGACAGGACACCGCACTGTTCGGCGGCCTCGATCACATTGGCTTCCATGCGCTCCAGATTGATGCGGCTGGCCTGCGTGTGCTGGGTCATGACCGGCTTCAGGCTGCCGGCCCCCATCTCCACCGCCTTTTGCACCATGTAGTCCAGCCTGGCATGCTTGAGCGGGGCGAACAGGTACATCAGGTCGTTGCGGCTGGTCTGTTCGCGCGTGCGCTCCATCAGCTGCAGGGCACAGTCGCGCCGGCCGTTGCTGGAAATCTTGGCGAGCCATTCACCGTCACTGCCGTTGAAAACCAGCACATAATCGCCGTCTTTCAGGCGCAACACATTCAGCAGGTAGTTCGCCTGACCCCGGTCGGCTTCGATGCGCGCCCCATCTGCAAGGATATGTCTCAAGAACAGTCGCTGCATGTTGAACTCATATTTGGCCATGGCCTGAACGTACGCTCGATTGTGAGGGTTTCAAGGCGGACGTTTCCGCACGCCCATCGTGCAAGCCTAAACGATTCTTGCCCTGCCGCCCCTGCTCTATTGTTTTTCCGTCGAGCATTGATCACGATGTCCCGATTGCTCAATCATTCGGGATCGCCGTTTGCCCCCCTCCCACGTGAAATCCTGGTGCCTTGCCGGCGTTCTGCCCCTGACAAAGACGCAGGTTCCCCGCGAAGTTCTTGCCGGCCTGACCCTGGCGGCCATCGCGATCCCGGAGGTGATGGGCTACACCAAGATTTCCGGCACACCCGTCGTCACCGGGCTCTATACGCTGCTGGTCCCCATGGCGCTGTTTGCGCTGTTCGCCTCCTCGCGCCACCTGGTGGTCGGGGCGGATTCGGCAACGGCCGCCATTCTGGCGACCAGCCTGGTCGGCATGGCAGCGACAGGATCGGCCAATTATGTCGCCCTAGCCGGGTTGCTGGCCCTGATGGTCGGGCTTCTTTTGCTTGTCGCAAGCGTTGCGCGGATCGGTTTCATGGCCGATTTCCTGTCACGGACCGTCCTGACGGGGTTCCTGACCGGAGTGGGTCTGCAAGTGGCACTGCATTCGGTGGGCGGCATGGCCGGCGTTCACCTCCCCCATGCCAGCGGCCTCGACGACCTGGCCCATCTGGCCGAGGTGCTCACCCGGTACAATCCGGCCGATGTCGCCGTCTCCTTCGGTGTTCTTGCCGTCATTCTCGGTCTGAAGGCCGTCTCGAAATCCATCCCAGGCGCCATTGTCGCGCTGGCGCTTGCCATTCTCGCCAGCTGGGTCTGGGACCTGAAGGACAAGGTCGCCGTTGTCGGGAGCGTCCCGGGAGGCCTGCCCGAACTGGCTCTGCCCAAGATCGATCTGTCCGTGTCACTGCTCTGGCAGCTTGGACCGACGGCCCTGGCGATGCTGGTGGTGATCCTGGCGCAAAGCGCCGCCACCGCGCGGGCCTACGCAACGAAATACCGTGACAACCACGACGAAAGCGCCGACTTGCGCGGGCTCGGTCTTGCCAATCTCGGTGCCGGTCTGACCGGAACATTTGTGGTCAACGGCAGTCCGACCAAGAGCCAGATGGTGGAAAGCGCCGGTGGACGGTCGCAGCTCTCGATGCTGGTGACGTCTGGCGTTGTCCTGCTGGTCTTGCTGTTCTTCACCGAGCTGCTCGCGGACCTTCCAGAAGCCGCCCTGTCCGCGCTGGTATTTCTGATCGGTGTCGAACTGATCGACTTGAAAGGCATGGCGAAGATCTACCGAACTCGCCGTCCGGAATTCTGGGTCTCGCTGGCAACTGTTGTCGTCGTGGTCAGTGCAGGTGTTGGCCCGGGCATCATGCTTGCCATTGTGCTGTCGCTGATCGTGCACACGCGTCACGGCTACCGGCCGGTCAATGTGTTGCTGGCAGAAGAACCAACGGGTCTCTGGCAGGCCAAACCCCTCAAGACCAGGGCACAAGCGGGCGAGTGCCTCATGATCTACCGTTTCACCCACTCCATGTATTATGCCAATGCCGACCAGATGGCGGCCGAGATCAGGGATCTCACGGACAGTGCAAACGGCCGGCTACGCTTCTTCTGTATCGATTTTTCCTGCGTGGATGACATCGACTACACGGCTCTGGAAACGCTGAGGGCATTGGAGGGCGAGCTCAGGGACGGGAACATCGAGCTGATTTTTGCTCATATGCTCGACGACCCCGACGCGGCAGTGCGCGGCCAGCTGATAGCGGCTTTCGGGGACAGCAGGGTCTTTGCGACCCTTGCGGCTCTGACGGCTCATGCCAACCGGACAGGAGAGCCGAAGACAGGGCCGGCCACCCCTTGACCCGCCGTTTGCGACACGCCAGTTTTCGGGGATCAGAAGGAATCACCTGTGAGCGAATCCCAGTCCAACGTCGCTGAATTCTCCGTTTCCGAAATCTCCTTTTCCATCAAACGCACGATGGAAGACGCGTTCGGCTACGTGCGCGTGCGCGGGGAACTGGGGCGGATTTCGCGACCAGGATCCGGCCATATCTACCTGGACCTGAAGGATGACCGGGCGGTTCTGTCCGGGGTGATCTGGCGCGGTGTCGCGTCCAAATTGAAGATCCAGCCTGAACAGGGACTGGAAGTGATCGCCACCGGCAAGATCACCACGTTTCCGGGCCAATCCAAATACCAGATGGTGATTGACGCGCTGGAACCTGCCGGTGCCGGCGCCCTGATGGCGCTGTTGGAAGAACGCAAGAAAAAGCTTGCCGCCGAAGGCCTGTTTGCGGAAGAGCGCAAGCGCCGTCTTCCGCCCATGCCGAAGGTGATCGGCGTTGTCACCTCGCCGACCGGCGCCGTCATCCGCGACATCCTGCACCGGATTTCCGACCGGTTTCCGATCCATGTGCTGGTCTGGCCTGTACGTGTCCAGGGCGAAACATCCGGAGCCGAAGTTGCCAACGGCATTCGCGGCTTCAACGCGCTTGCCGAAGGTGGGCCGATCCCGCGGCCGGATCTCCTGATCGTCGCACGTGGCGGCGGCAGCATCGAGGACCTTTGGGGCTTCAACGAAGAGGCCGTGGTGCGCGCGGCGGCGGCCAGCGAGATCCCGCTGATCTCGGCCGTCGGCCACGAGACCGACTGGACGCTGATCGATCTGGCTGCGGACCTGCGCGCTCCGACGCCGACGGGCGCTGCTGAAATCGCCGTTCCGGTGAAGGCCGAGCTGATGGCGATGCTCGACGACCGCTCCCGCCGGCTCAATTCCGGCCTGGTACGCTTTGTCACCGGCCGGCGGACGGAACTGCGGGCCGCCAGCGCCGCCCTGCCGGCGCCACAGGACCTCCTGGCCCTGCCGCGCCAGAAATTCGACAATCTTGCAAATGGCCTGGAACGGGCGCTCATCGTCAGCACGCGCACGCACCGGACCCATTTCCAGAACCTTGCCGGACGGTTGTCGCCGCTCCTTTTGTCCCGCCTGAGCGGCAAGGCCCGACAGGATCTCGACCAGATCAGCGACCGGCAACAGCGCGCTCTCAAGGTTGCTGTCGGCCAGAAGAGGCAGTCTTTTGCAGCTCAGGCCGCGCGGCTGACACCGTCGCGGCTTGTGCAACAGACAACGCTCGGCACCGAACGGCTCACCGGTCTCGCCGACCGGCTCGACCGCGCGTATCTTGCCCGGATCAATCAGGAATCAGCTCGACTGGACGGCCTGCAGAAACTGCTGAAATCACTCTCCTACAAGGACGTCCTGGCGCGCGGGTATGCAGTGGTGCGCGACGACAGCGGCCATCCGGTCCGGTCCGCCGCCAAAGTTGCCTCGGGCTCTGCCCTGTCGATCGAACTGGCGGACGGAACTGTCGATGCGGTTGCCATGAGCGACAGCGCGGGCCCCAAACCGGTCAAGGCGAAGGCGAAAAAACAGTCAACCGGAAAAACACCACCTGTGGATCAGGGCAGCCTGTTCTAGTGAAATTGACAATCAGGCCCCTGCCAGAACAGTGCCTGTTTCACCATTGATAAAAATGCAGTTTCATACAGTTTTAACTAAGTCCTTTACGCCGATCTTAAGATGCCTCGCGTAACGTAACCCCGTTCTGCAATTGATTTTCGGACGGGGGCACCGATGCCGACGCAACGCAAGCAATTTGGAAGACGTGGAGTTGATCAGCACATGACGCCGAGCTGGAGCCGCCAGCAGACGTCTGTGAATTCAGGCCCTGTGGCCCAGGCTTACGCCTCTCCCGGATATGGCGCCTTGCCGGAAGACGAGGACAGTTTTTCCATATTCAAGGTGTTCGGATTCACGCTCGGCATGCTGTTCAGCTTCCAGGGCCGTATCGGCCGCGCGGAATACTGGACCATCGGTCTCATTCGTTTCGTGATTTTCATTGGTGCGGCGATCGCCTATGGCAGCACCCTTCAACCGGTCAATGGCGAACTGGATTCCCTTGTTTTCATGCGCGGTTTTGTGGAAACCACGAGCGGTGTGATGTTCCTGCTCCTGTTCCTGGCCCTCACCGTGTGCCTTTATTCGCTTGAGGTCCGGCGTCTGCATGACCGCGACGCCTCGGGCTTCTGGCTGTTGATCATGTTCATTCCGATTGTCGGCGGCTTTTATGCGCTCTGGCTGTTCATCGCCAACGGCTTCTTTGCCGGAACGCCGGGTCACAACCGCTTCGACACCGGCCACAGCCAGGCCGCGGTGTTCGACTGACGGCTGCGGTTTTCAAGATCGTCTCAGAACGTGTTCTGACAAAAACGCCGCGGCAGATTGTTCTTGCCGCGGCGTTTTTCATGACGTGGACCGGGACTGGCTATCCCATCAAGGTCGGCAGGATCGTGATGATCGACGGGAAGGCGAGCAGACCGGCGATGGTCAGCACGTCCGCGACAAAGAACGGGATGCAGCCGCGGAAGACTTCCTGAACCGGAATGTCCGGCCGCACACCCGACACCACGAAGCAGTTCAACCCGATGGGTGGCGTGATCAGACAGAGCTCCGCCATCTTGACCACCAGAATGCCGAACCAGATCGCGCAGGCCTCGCCCGACATGCCGAAGGCACTTTCGACCGCCGAGACCCCTTCGCCGCCATTCAATGCCATCACCGCCGGATAGACCACCGGCAGGGTCAGGATCAGCATGCCGATCGCGTCCATAAACATGCCCAGGACCGCATAGGCCAGAAGGATGCAGATCAGGACAACCCAGGGCGAAAACTCCAAGGCAACGATGAAGTCCTTGAAGGCCTCCGGCAGGCCGGCAAACCCGAGGAACCGCACATAGACCAGCACACCCCAGATCAGGGTGAATATCATGACAGTGAGTTTGGCCGTTTCATGGAGCGCCTGACCGAGCTGCTTGGTCTTCATGCCCTTGGCAAAGGCGACCATCAGCACCACAAAGGCACCGAGCGCGCCTGCTTCCGTGGGGGTTGCCCAGCCGAAGAAGAACGAGCAGAAGATGATCGCAATCACGGCGATGATCGGCAACGTTCCCGGCACGCTCTCAATGCGCTCCATCCAGGTATAGCCCTTCACCGGCGGGGCGTCGCCGCGCCAGGCAGAGACCGCCACGATGATGCCTACATAGATCAGCGCCGAGAAGACGCCCGGCAGGAAACCCGCAATCAACAGCTTGCCGACGGATTGCTCCACCAGGATGGCGTAGATCACGAGAATCGCCGATGGCGGGATCAGCGAGGCCAGAGTACCGCCGGCCGCAACCACGGCTGCCGACAGACGTTTGGAATAGCCTGCATTCAGCATCTCCGGAATGGCGACCCGGGCAAAGACGGCGGCTGTGGCCACAGAAGCTCCCGAGACCGCGGCAAAGCCGGCTGTCGAGAACACCGTCCCAACGGCCATGCCGCCCGGCAGCCAGCCGAGCCAGCGCTTTGCAGCTTCGAACAGCTGCTTGGTGAAACCGGCATAGAACGCCAGGAAACCGATCAGGATGAAGGTCGGCAGAACCGACAGGGCGTAGGTGACCGACTTCGAATGCGGGATCGTGCCGGCCATCTGCAAGGCGACAAAGAACCCGCGTTCAAAGCCCATCTTCATGGAGAAATGGATGATCAGTCCGACCAGTCCGGTAAAGGCGGCGGCAAACGCAACGCGCACGCCCATGATGACAAGGACCAGCAACACGCCGGTCATCAGGAGGCCAACGTCAAACGGCGTCATTTGGCACCTCCCTTGTCGTCTTCTTCACCGAAGGCTTCTTCGATTTCATGTTTGGCGTGTTCTTCGACACCCTCGATCACCGGAACCGCGATCGGCTCCCGGTCAGGATGCGCGACGAGGCGTGCATAGCCATAGATCTGCATGAGAAGCCGCAGGAACAGAAGGCTGAGCGCGATGGTTACCATCAGTTTGGACGGCCAGGTCGGCAGCCGGATATCCATCGTGCTGTCGCCGATGTTGAGCGCGCGCTCAAAGTGATACCAGGAGCCCCAGACCAGAAGGGCAACCGTGAAGGCGATCAGGATGACGCCGATCATCTCGAAGATGTAGAGCGTGCGTCCGCTGAGCTTGCCGAGCACGATCTCCATACGGATATGACCGCCGACCCTCTGGCAATAGGCAACGCCCGCGAAGGCGAAGATGGCCATGGCCTGTTCGGTGATGTCGATAAAGCCGGGAACCGGCGCGTTGAAGATCCGGCCAACGACCTGCGCTACCGCGAGCAGCATCAAGGCCAGGATCGAAAAGGCGGCGAACATGTTGAAGGCATTTTCAACGTGGCCGAGCCAGCCATCGAAACGGATATAGGTAACCGGGCGTTCCGAGGGGGAACGTCCACCGGGATCAGTTGTCATCATGAGTTTCAGCCCCGAGCAGGGCCCTTCGGCACCGGGTGGGCTCCGGCGCCGAAAGGCAGTAACGTCAAGCCGGACGGCTTATTCGGCGATGGTCTTCTTGACCATGTCGAGCAGTTCCTGGGCCGGCAGGCCGTTGGCGGTCTGCTCTTCGATCCAGGCGTCATGGATCGGGCCGGCTTTTTCAGCAAAGGCGGCCAGTTCGTCATCGGAGAACTCGACCTGGGTGATGCCGCGGGCTTCCAGCTCCGGCCACCACTTGTCGTAGACCTTGGCGTAGGTGTCGAGGTAATGCGCAATTGCCGGATCGACCGACTCGTCAAGCGCTGCCTTGAAGTCATCCGGCAGGGCGTTGTAGGCGTCGACATTCACGACAACCGGGCAATGCACGGTGCCCGGGTTGAGGTTCTTGGTCCACCAGTCGGCAACTTCCACCACCTTGAAGGACAGGTGGGCATGCGGTGCAAAACCGGCTGCCTGGACGGTGCCGCTGTCGATGGCCTGGTAGGTTTCGGACGCGGTCACGGAAGTCGGCACGGCGCCGGCGGCTTCCATCAGCTTGCCAAGACCGCCCAATGCGCGCACGCGCATGCCGTCAAAGTCGGAAACGGAGCCCGGGACTTCGCCCTTGCCGGCGAAGTTGTACTGCGGCATCGGAGACGGCATCAGCAGCTTCGCGTTCCAGCGGCCGAGGTCTTTCTGAACAGCCGGATGGTCATAGAGTGCCTTGGAGACCTTTACTTCGGTTTCCAGATCGGAAACACCGAGGAACGGAAGTTCCAGAACGGTCAGGGTCGGGTTCTTGTCGGCGTGGTAAGAGGCACAGAACTGGGCCATTTCAAACGCGCCGAAGGAGATGCCGTCAAGGTTTTCGCGAGACTTGGACAGCGCGCCGCCGTAGTGCAGCTTGATTTCGAACTTGCCGCCGGTCTTGTCGGAGACTTCCTGAGCCAGCTTTTCGACATGCTCGGTGAAAGCACGGCGCTTGCCCCAGAGCGACACGTTCCAGGTGACGTCGGCCGCAAGGGTTTCAGTGGCGAAAATGGCGGTCAGCGCGAACGCGGAGACAGCGGTCGCGGACTTGAGTGAAAAGAGCATGCAATCCTCCCAGATCAATTCAGGCCATCGCGGGCCCTGCTCATTTCCTTGGTCACTCACCCTGCGTGCTCCCCGCGCCACAGGCCCGGACCAAGTCGATGAGCCTGTAGCATGACCCGTGCCAAGTCGCGTTGACAACACCTCATTGAAGGATTCTCGGGTCTTTCCGAGCAAGGTTCTCACGATGCTGCGCTGCACCTCGGCAAGATCTTGCCGATGCCCCCGCCCGGTCGGCGGTTTTTCGCCGAAACGCGTCACCAGGACCCGTGGAAGCTTAGCTCTCCGCAGCGTCCGACTGGCCCACCTGCTCGCGGCTCAATCCAAGGCGGGTCATCTTTTCGTTGAGCGTCCGGCGCGGCAGGTTCAACTCGTTCATGACATCGGAAATCCGACCGCCATGCCGGCGGAGCGCCCCTTCGATCAGATTGCGCTCATAGGCGTCCATGAGTTCCTTCAACCCGCCGCCGGCAAGTGCCGCGGATGGATCGCGCTGACCCGTCACCAGCGTTTCCAGAGGCTGCGGGCTGACAGGTGCGTTGAGCACGAACCGTTCCGCGGCATTGCGCAGCTCGCGGACATTGCCCGGCCAGGAATAGGTCTGCAGGAAGGCTTCGTCGCGGGCGCTGGTCACCGGTGCTTCCAGTCCGTATTGAACGGCAAAACGGTTCAAAAACGTGTCGAACAAGAGCAGAGCATCCCGTCCCCGTTCGCGCAGCGGCGGCACGCGCAGTTCGATCGTGTTGAGGCGAAACAGCAGATCCTCTCGCAGACGTCCCGACTGAACCGCCTCTGCGGGCTCGATATTGGCGGCGCTGATCAGGCGAATATCGACCTCCACCGGCTTTGTGCCGCCGATCCGGTCGATCTTCTTTTCCTGCAGCACCCGCAGCAGTTTGGGCTGCAGGGCAAGCGGCATCGACACGATCTCGTCCAGGAACAGGACACCACCGCTGGCCGCTTCGATCCGGCCAGTACGCTGACGATCCGCGCCGGTAAACGCGCCGGCTTCATGCCCGAACAGTTCTGCTTCGACCATCGCTTCCGGCAAGGCCGCGGCATTGATCGCCATGAAAGGCCCACCCTGCCGGGGAGAGAAGTCGTGCAGCGCCTGGGCAATGACCTCCTTGCCGGTTCCCGTCTCACCGGTGATCAGGACGGCCGCATCGGTCCTGGCGAAATGCAGGATCTGCTGGCGCAGTGCCTGCATCGCCGGACTTGCCCCGATCAACCTGCTTTCCAGACCGGCGCTCTCTTCCAGCTGCGTTCGCAAGGACCGGTTTTCCAGGATCAGGGTGCGCTTGTCACAGGCCCTGCGCACCACCTCGGCAATGTGATCGGGATCGAACGGCTTTTCGACAAAATCATAGGCGCCGGCCCGCATGGCATCCACAGCCATCGGCACGTCGCCATGGCCAGTGATGAGGACGACGGGAAGGTCGGCGTCGAGATCCTTGATCCGGCGCAACAGGGACATGCCGTCCTCGCCTTCCAGCATGACGTCGGTCACAACGCAGCCTTCAAAACCCGGGTTCAACTGCGCAATGGCCTGATCGGCGGTTGCCACCTCGCGGGTCTCAAAGCCGGCCAGCCGGATCCACTGCCGCAATGCCGCGCGCATGGACGGATCATCGTCAACGATCAGGACGGGAACGGGATCGGAGGTATCTGTCATTCGGCAGCTTCGGGTTTTGCCTCAGGCAACAGGTCGCCGCCGGCAGCGTCATCCGTCAGCGCCGGCACATGAAGTTCGAACAGCGCTCCCTTAGGCGCATTCGCGCGCACTGACAAGTCACCGCCCAGATCCTCGGCGAGCCGAATGGAGATCGCAAGACCGAGCCCCATGCCACCGGAACTGGCCTTGGTGGAGAAGAACGGATCGAAAATCCGTTCGCGCAGATCTTCCGGAATACCGGGGCCATTGTCGGAAATCTGCATTATCACCTGCCCGTTCTTCCGCTGAGCACGCAGTGTAACCACACCTTGTTCCTCGCCCGCCGTGGCATCGGCGCCATTGCGCAACAGGTTTACCAGGATCTGTTCGATCCGGAGCGGCGCGGTCTCCGCCTCAAGAGGTTCCTCAGGCAGGTCGAGATCAAGCATCACGCCTGTTTCCTCAAAGCGCGGCCTTACGATCTTTTCCGCGACCCGCACGCTTTCCCTCAGGTCGATCTTCTCGATCCGGCTTTCGCCCGGACGGGCAAAGCGCTTCAGTTCCTGCGTCAGGCTGGCCATGCGCATCTGCAGGCTGTCGATCTCGTCCAGGTTTTCAGCGGCCGTCGACGTGTCCCCCTTTTCCAGAAACTTGCGTGTGCCGGCGACAAACATGCGCAGCGCAGACAACGGCTGGCTCAGCTCGTGCACGACCGCTGCCGACATTTCGCCAACGGCCGCCAGGCGGCTGGAACGGGCAAGGCCCCGCTGCGCTTCCAGGAGCTCCCGTTCCACGCGGCGCCTCTCCTGGATTTCCTCCACGAGCCGCGTGTTCAACTCCTTCAGTCCGGCCGATTCCTGGCGCAGCAAGGCCGAGGCCTTGCGAAGCCTGCGGCCGCGCAGCACAAGCACGATCACCGCGTAAATCAGACAGAGCGTGATCGTCACCGCCCAGATCGGCAGCACGCTCCTGCGCGCCTCTTCCACCGGCACCAGAAAATGAAGCTGCCATCCCAAAAGGCCAACCTCGGCCGCATTGTGCCGGAAGGCCTTGCCATCGATGCTGATCTGCTGATGGGCGCGCAAGGACTGATCGCTGACCGGATTGAGCTCGCGGCCCGCATATTGCCGGGTGGCCTCGATGGTTTCGCGCACCTCGTCCGGCAGTTCAAACAGCGTCCTGTAGCGCCAGTCCGGCTGGCTCGACAGGAAGATCACACCATTGGCATCGGACGCGAACACGGTTTCGCCGCCCTCCGCCCAGGCCTCTTCCAGTGGCCCCATGTCAACCTTGACAACTGCCACACCGATCGGCGCGCCGGAGACCGGTGTCGGCCGGGCCAGAAACAGACCGGGTTCGTCGGATGTTGCCCCGATGGCAAAAAAACTGCCCTCTTCCCCCTGGATTGCAGATTTGAAATAGGGCCGGAAGCCGTAATTGCGCCCGACCAGCGACAGCTCTTCGCGCCAGTTGCTGGCTGCAAGCGTGGTGCCTTCCGAGTTCATGACGTAGAGCAATTCAACGCCTGAATTCAGCGCCATTTCCTCCAGGAACCGGTTGGCGCTCTCCACTGGCTGCCCCAAACCCAGCGCGGAGGTCGCGCGGGGATCCCGTGCGATCATGTAGGGCAGGTAACGATATTTCTGGTATTCGCCGAGGATCGTCTGGCGATAGAGCGTCAGGCGTTCGGCCGCCTTGCGGTCAATCGCGTCCTCATCCAGCTCCAGGAAGAGCTGAACCAGCACAAAGCCTGCCACCACAAGCAGGAACGGCGGCAGGGCCAGATAAAGCCAACGTCTCGACATGCTCCCATATTGCGCATTTTTTCGTTTCCCGCCACCCGGCTGCTCAGACCTTTGATACGCGTCAAGGACTGTGAGATTGCCGGGCATGTATATTTTTGACAGGGCTGGATCGACAGGCTGATACCAGCCACAGGAGGGAATGATGCCAATCAAAGATATTTTGACCATTCTGGATCTTGCCGGCGACCAACCGGCGGCCAAATACGCTCTGGAATTCGGCCGCAACTACGATGCGCATGTCACGGGTCTCGCGGTTTCCTTCGAGCCGGTCGTTCCGGCTTTTGCCGCCGCACCGATGCCCGTGGACTACCTGCAGGCTGCGCATGAGCAGGCTGTCGCGGCAGCCAACGAGGCGAAAAAGGAATTTGACGAACTGGCGCGCCTGGCAGCCGTGAAGAACGAAAGCCGCATGGCGGAGATCCTGACCGGCGGCCCGCTGGAGAACGTTCTGGTACATTGCCGCCCGACAGACCTCGTCGTCATCGGGCAGGCCAATCCGGACCAGCCCGAACCCATGCGGGAACTGCTGATCGAAACGATCCTGTTCGAGAGCGGCGTGCCTGTGTTGCTGATCCCCTATATCGGCAGCAAGACCTTCCAGCCTCAGAACGTGCTGGTCGGCTGGGATGGCAGCTCGACAGCGACGCGTGCGATCCACGCCGCACTGCCGGTTCTGGAGAAGGCGGAAAAGATCACGCTTCTGGTGATCGAGAAAAAGGCGACCACGGAGAACGGCCAGCCCGGCGCCGATGTCGCGAACTATCTCGCCCGCCACAACATGAATGTCACGATCGAAGTGGTCACCAATCCGCAGGCCGGAATTGCCGATACGGTGCTCAACCATGTCAGCGACAACAGCAATGACCTTGTGGTCATGGGTGGCTATGGTCACAGCCGCATGCGTGAATTCCTGTTCGGCGGCGCGACCCGGGAAATCCTGGAAGCCATGACCGTACCGGTTCTGATGGCGCACTGATTAGTTATTTTTGCAGTGCAAAAGACCCGCGGACCTGACACAATCGGGTCCGCGGGTTTTCTGTTTTCATCTTGCGATGCCTCTCTCCATCTTTCCGGCGCCCGATAAAGGACTGCACAGGTGACCATTCGCAATCTGGAAGGTTTTTTCGAACCTGGTTCCATCGCCGTCATCGGCCCCTGCCGGCATCCGGGCGTCCTCACGCAAAAGCTCGTTGCCTGCCTGCAGGAAATTGAAGCCGGCCACCCCGTCACCCTGGTCGGGATCGACGAAGATGTTCCGTTTCACGGCAAGAGTGTCCGCAGTGTGGATGCCTTGGAGGCCTGTCCCGATCTCGCAATCTATCTGGCAACGGCCGAGGCCGCACCGGAGATCATCGCCAAGCTGGCGGCAGGCGGCACCAAGGCCGTCCTGATCCCCTCCCCCGGCTACGAGACCTGGCCGGAAGAGCTGATGCAGGCCTGCCGGGAGGCTGCGCAAACGTCAAATCTTCGCCTGATCGGACCGGGCACTCTTGGTCTGGCGGTGCCCGCACGGCGTCTCAACGCACTTTTGAGTGCCGAGGCTCCCGAAAAGGGCGAAGTCGCCTTCATTTCCCGATCCGGCGCTGTCCTCAATGCCACCTTGTCCTGGGCAAAGGCCCACAGGACCGGCTTTTCGGCGGTCGTCTCGCTTGGCGCGCGCATGGATGTCGATATCGGCGACCTGATCGACTATTTCGCGCAGGACTACCGCACACGCGCCATTGTGCTGCACCTGGAAGGCATCGCGGTGCCGCGGAAATTCATCTCCGCCGCCCGTGCTGCCGCCCGCAGCAAGCCTGTGATCGTGATCCGCTCGGGAAAGAGCCGCGATTCCGGCGGCACCGGCCGCACCCACGCCGGACGACTGGCGCGGACGGACATGGTCTATGAGACCGTGTTCCGGAGAACCGGTCTGTTGCGGGTACACGATCTGGACGAAATGTTCGAAGCGCTCGAAACCTTGTCGCACATCCGCGTGCCACGATGTGAGAACCTCGCCGTGATCGCCAACGGCCGCAGTCTCGCCAGCCTTGCCGTTGACCGGATGCTGGATCTTGGCGGGCAGTTTGCCGACCTTGGCGAGGAGACGCGTTCGGCGCTTTCCGAGATCAGCCGGACCTATGCCGATCTCGACGGCACGCCGGCTGCCGGCGGCTCCGTGATCCTCAAGGAAAGCGTGACGCCGGAAAACATCACGGACGCGATTACCACGGTCCTGAAGGATCCCCAGGTGGATGGCGCGATCGTGCTTCAGGCCGCCAGTGCGTTCCAGCCGCTGCCGGCCATCGCAAAGGCGATCAGCGACGCGGCGACGGCCGACCGCCGCCGGACCGGCCGGCGAAAGGCGCTTGTTGCCGGGCTGATCGGTGGTGACGGCGCGGTCCGGGCGGCCTTGTCGGACTCCAGGATACCGAACTATGCCAGCCCGGCGGAGGCCGCGCGCAGCCTGATGCACCTGGCCCATGACGCTCAGGCCCGCGAATTCCTGATGGCCGTCCCCCCGAGCCTGCCAAGCAGTTTCACGCCGGATATCCAGGCTGCCAGGGCGGTTGTCGAGGCCGCCCTGGAAGAAGGCCGCACGTGGCTCAGCCCTCCTGAGGTCGTGTCGGTCCTGACGGCCTATGACCTGCCGATCATGGCCACCGAAATGGCCGAGACACCGGACGGTGCCGCTGAGCTCTCTCGCAAGTTTTTCGAGAAATCCGGCCATTGCGTCGCCAAGCTCATCTCGCCTGACCTTCCCTTCAAGTCCCATATCGATGGGGTCCGGCTTGGACTGGAAAGCCCGGACGCGGTTCGGCACGCCGCCGCAGAGCTGATCGAAAAGACCAGCTGCGCGTTCCCGGAGGCGCGCATCGCCGGCATCTCCATTCACCCGATGCTGGAAGACCGGCACGGCATGGAACTTTACATGGGCCTGGCGGAAACGCGGGAATTCGGTCCGGTGCTTGTCTTCGGCCATGGCGGCACATCGATCGAGGAGAATATCGATATCGCGCTGGAACTGCCGCCGCTCGATCTCAATCTGGCCGAAGCCATGATCGGCCGCACGCGGGTTGCGCGTCTGCTTGAGGGAGGGCCGGCACGGCCCGCCCTCGACAAGGCTGCCCTGGGCGCGGCGCTGGTCAAGCTTTCGCAGATCACCATCGATATTCCGGAAATTCAGGAGCTCGACATCAATCCGATGGTGTCGCTGCCCTCGGGCCTGATCGCGCTGGACGCGCGCATGACGCTGTGCCATTCGGAAAAGCGGCCGGGGCGGACTGGTGCGTCGCGCCTTGCCATCGCCCCCTACCCGCAGGAATGGGAACAGACCCTGACCCTGAAGGGGGAGCGGAACGTTTTTGTCCGGCCGGTCCGGCCGGAGGACGAAGACCTCTTCAAGGCCTTTTTTGAAGCCGTCACACCGGAAGACCTCCGCCTCAGATTCTTTGCGCCGGTGCGCGACTTCAGCCATCGTTTCCTGGCCCGCCTGACGCAACTCGACTATGCCCGCGCCATCGCCTTTGCCGCAATTGATCCGGAGGACGGCAAGTTGCTCGGCGTCGTCCGGCTGCACGCGGACCCGGACCACCAGACCGGCGAATATGCGGTAATGGTGCGGTCCGACCTGAAGGGTCTCGGCCTTGGCTGGGCGCTGATGAAGCTGATCATCCGCTATGCCAAGGCGGACGGGATCGAGACCATCAAGGGTGAAGTGCTGAAGGAAAACACCTCGATGATTTCCATGTGCCAGGCGCTCGGATTTACCGTGGGCACCTCTCCGGACGATCCGGGCATCGCTCTGGTGACGCTGCCGGTGAAGGACGTGCCGGAGGAAATGTGAAGCGCAAGTGAGCCTTTGGCCCTCCTTTGGCTTCCCCGGGCGTGGCGACAAGGGAGCCAGGACCCAGGAACCACCGTCCCAGGGCCTCGTGCCTCATCACTGGCGTCACGGAATACCGGGTCCCGGTCTTGCCGCTGACGCGCCAAACCGGAATGACAATTCGAGATGCCCGACGTGCGCTTACTTCGCTTCCGCCGCCGCCCGGATCTGGCTGAGGCTTGCCGCCGGTGTGATCGCTTCCGGGTCGATCTTCAGATGCAGCATTGCCGGCAGGCCGGAGGTGCGGGCGCGTTCGAACGCCGGGCCGAACTGATCGGTGGTCTCGACTGTTTCGCCAAACGCTCCATAGCTTCTGGCCAGGGCAGCGAAGTCCGGATTGGACAGTTTGGTGGCCGACGGACGGCCCGGATAGGTCCGCTCCTGATGCATTCGGATCGTTCCATACATGCCGTTGTCGATCACCAGCACGATGATGTTGGCTCCGTCCTGACAGGCCGTGCCGAATTCCTGCATGGTCATCTGCAGGCAACCGTCACCGGCAAAACAGACCACTTCGCGCTCCGGAAAGGCGAGCTTTGCGGCAACGGCCGCCGGCAGGCCATAGCCCATGGAGCCGGAGGTCGGCGCAGCCTGCGTGCCATAGCGGCGGAACCTGTGGAAGCGATGCAGCCAGGTGGCGTAATTCCCGGCACCATTGGTGCAGATCGTGTCCTCGGCGAGATTGCTCTCCAGCCAGTCCATGACCCCCGCCATCTGCAAGGCGCCCGGTGTTTCAGGCCGGGCACCGGACCAGTCGAGATAGTTCTGATGGGCCTTTGCGGCCTCCCCGGCGCCTTTCAGCTCAGCCGGGGGCTGAAGACCTTCTGCCGCCTTGCAGAAGGCTGTCGGGCTGGCGTGGATCGCGAGTGAGGGACGATAGACCCGTCCCAGTTCTTCCGCGTCCGGATGCACATGAACCAGCTGTTGCGCCGGTGCCGGGATGTCGAGCAGCGAATAGGACTGGCTCGGCATTTCGGAAAGCCGCCCGCCGACCAGCAGGATCAGGTCGGACGTCTTGATGCGCGCCAGCAGCTTCGGGTTGATGCCAATGCCGACATCACCGGCGTAATTCTCATGCAGGTTGTCAAACAGCATCTGGCGGCGGAAGGAACAGGCCACCGGCAAGTCGAAACGCTCGGCAAAGCGGGTAAAGGCTGCCACGGCATCTTCCGACCAGCGGCTGCCACCCAGGACCGCAATCGGCCGCTCGGCCGCCCAGAGGCGCTTTTGCAGGTCCGCCATCTGGGTCAGCCCGGGATGGGTTTCGACCTGTTGCCAGGCCGGCGGCTGCGCAATGTCAGCCGTTTCAACCAGCATGTCTTCCGGCAGCGCCAGCACGACAGGACCGGGACGGCCGGACGTGGCGACATGATAGGCACGCGAAAGGAACTCCGGCACGCGGTCCGCGTGATCGATCTCGGCCACCCATTTGGCGATACCGCCGAACATCTGACGATAGTCGACCTCCTGGAAGGCCTCGCGCTCGCGCATGCCGCGTTCGATCTGGCCGATAAACAGGATCATCGGCGTGGAGTCCTGGGCCGCGATGTGGACGCCGGCCGACGCGTTGGTCGCCCCCGGCCCGCGCGTGACCATGCAGATGCCCGGTTTTCCGGTCAGCTTGCCATAGGTGTCGGCCATCATCGCCGCCCCACCTTCCTGGCGGCAGACCGTGACTGGAATGTCGGCGTCGTAAAGCGCATCCAGCACGGCCAGATAGCTTTCTCCGGGCACGCAGAACACCCGTTCCGCACCGTGGCGCTCCAGCGCCTCCACCAGCAATGCGCCGCCGGTCTTCTCAGCCATGGTCAAATTCCCGCTCAATCATACCTGATCATTCTATAGCGTATGAAAGATGGGCCTGTCAGAGGCCAAAATCAGATTAATTGGCAATGAGATCATTCCAGAATGGAAGGAAGAGCTGATTTCTCTGGAGGGCGTGGCCTATCCTTCGAGACGCCCGGCGCTGCCGGGCTCCTCAGGATGAGACTGTGTGTCTGGAAAGGCCTGGCGTCGACCATTGCTTCAGCTTCATCCAAAACGGGCCACGAAGATGTGTCTTGAAGGGGCTATCAACTGCCCTCGTCTTTCCGCGGCAAAGCACTCCTCTGCAAAAAGAAAGGGCACCGGTTTCCCGGTGCCCAATCCTCTGGAAAAAAGTGTCTGACGGTCGTCAGATGGACTGGACCGTCACAACCTGAAACGTGTGCAGGTCGCCGTCTTCGTCCTTGATGGAGACATACTCCCCCGGATTGAAGGCGTGCGTGCCGAAGCGGTAGCCCGCCTCGTCGTCGTCATCGCCGTCAATGTCATAGTGGAAGGCCCAGGAACCGCCCGGCCGGTGAATCAGGTGACCGATTTCCTCGACTTCATCGCCCCAGAAACGACGGACGCGACAATGATCGCGCTCCTTTTTCCAGAGCCCCGCGTCGATATGGCCTGTCTCGTCCAGCGGCGCGGTAAACTCATAACCGTGGCGGGCCGAGCCTTGCGGATAGTCCTTGGTCCTGGCCAGGTTCAGCCTGATCTTCTTCAAACCCGGATGGTCGCTCATAAAGCCCTCCTTTGTCATTTTCCCGTTTGGCTTTGAGACCAAATATGTGTCACACCCGCGTTGTTGCACATTGAGCAGGATCAAACAGTTGGCAGGGTCCATGCGGCATGTTGGCGAGGCGGCAGGAAAAGGACGGAACATGGATCAGGCGCATTCCCAGGACGAAGCACTCGCGTTTCTCAACAGCTTGCCGTCCGATGATCCGGAGCGTCCCGACATCAAGCGGATCGATACCCACGCCAACATCGTTTTTCTGGTCGGTTTCAGGGCCTACAAGGTCAAGCGGGCGATCCGTTTTCCGTTTCTCGATTATTCGACGCTTGCCCTGAGAGAAGACGCCTGCAAGGCGGAAATCACCTGCAACAAGCCCAATGCGCCCCGGATCTACCGTCAGGCCCTGCCGGTCACGCGCGAAGGCGACGGGTCGCTTTCACTAGGCGGGACCGGCGAACCGATCGAGTGGGTGGTGGAGATGAACCGTTTCGAACGGCGGAACGAACTCGACGTCCTGGCGTCGAAGGGACCTTTCCAGGACACCCTGTCGGACGAGCTCGCCGACATGATGGTGGCGGCCCATCACGCAGCCCCTTTGCGGGACGGCGCGGGTTTCTACAGTGAATTGGCCAGCTATGTCGACCAGAACGAAGCCGCCTTCCACGAACATCCCGAGCTGTTTCCCGCCGAAGACGTGCGCCACCTGAGCGAGCAGTCGCGACGCGTATTGTCATCGATCCACGAACTTATTCTGCGGCGGGGCGAGCAGGGCCTCGTCCGCCGCTGTCACGGTGATGCCCATCTGCGCAACATCGTCCTGATCGAAGGGGCGCCCGTTCTCTTTGACGCGGTCGAGTTTTCAGATGCCATCGCCACGGGCGATGTGCTTTACGATCTTGCCTTCCTGCTAATGGACCTCTGGGAACGCGGCCAACCCGGGTCTGCCAACCGTGTGTTCAACCGTTACCTGGACAAGACCCGGCTCGATACGCACCCGGAGGGCCTGGCTGCCCTGCCCTTCTACATGATGATGCGCGCGGCGATCCGCTCCAAGATCGCGGCCAGCGCCGCCCTTGCGCAATCCGACCCGCAGCAGAAACAGGCACAGCAGGACCAGGCCAAGGCCTATTTCCGCTATGCACTTGCATTTCTGGAGCCTTCCCAACCGCAGCTGCTGGCAATCGGCGGTCTTTCCGGCACCGGCAAGACGACACTTGCCTATGCGCTGGCGCCAGAGATCGGCCGGGCACCCGGCGCCCGCGTCCTGCGGACCGATGTCATGCGCAAGCGTCTTCTCAACATTTCAGAGACGGAACAGGCTCCGCCCGAGGCTTACACGCTGGAGGCGTCGCAACGTGTCTATCAGGCTCTGGACGATGCCGTGCAGGCCGTTCTGGCCGCCGGTCATTCCGCCATTTTCGATGCTGTTTTTGCCGCTGAAACCGAGCGAGATCATATCGCGAAGGTAGCCGCAAGGGTCGAGGCCGGGTTTACCGGGCTGTGGCTCTCCGCGCCGGCCAAGGTGCTGAAGGCGCGGATCGCCGCCCGTACCGACGATGCGTCCGATGCTACCGAAGAGGTGGTCGACATCCAGCTGGGGTACGAGACCGGCAGGATGAGATGGACAGAAATCGACGCCAGTTCCGACAGGGCCACCACGCACGCGCGCGCACGCGGCAGCTTGTCCCTATAGCCCTGCGGCCCGCAGGGCGGCGGCCGCCACGACCGCGCAGAATACGGCGACATATTCCTTGCGGAGCCGGACCTGAGCGGCAATTGCCACCACCAGGCACAACACCACGGCCAGCCCCCCCTGCAAGACGATCGGCAGGATGGTGGAGACGATGATTGCGCCCGGCAATGCCTCAAGTCCGCGCCGCACACGGGGGGTGATCGGCAGGCGCCCCATGACCCAGTAGCCGCCCGCGCGGAGCGCATAGGTGACGGCGACCATGCCGAATACGGCGGTCACGAACATTGCATCGGCAGTGAAGAGCCCCTCAGTCATCCAGATAAGCTCCTGCAACTGCACCGGCAACGGCACCAGTGAAAATGCTCCAGTAACCCCCCACCAGATACCAGGTCAGGCAGGCGACACCACCAGCTACCATCCAGCTGTAGGTCTGGCGTTTTCCCTTCCAGAGCGGCACCAGGAGCGCCGCGAAGAACGCGGGCAGAACCACATCGAGGCCGAAAGCCTTCGGATCGGAAATCAGGCTGCCGGCGAAGTAACCGGGCACCACCGACAGCGACCAGATCGACCAGCAGAACAGGCCACCGCCAAGATAGACACCCCAGTCGCGCGTGCCTTTTTCATATTCGGAGATTGCCAGCAGCCAGTTGAGATCGGTGAGGAAGAACAGCGCCGGATAGGTCTGCCAGGCCGGCACCTGACCGAGCCAGGGCCGAAGGCTCGCGCCGATGAGAAGCATGCGCATGTTGACCGCGGCGGTCACGCCGATCATGGCGATCACCAGCCCCCAGGTCAGCGGGCTGCCATAGACTTCCATGGCCACGAACTGGCTGGCGCCGGCAAAGACCAGCGAATTGATCATGATCGTTTCCAGAAAGGTCAGGCCCTTCTGTGCGGCAACCGTGCCGAACACCACGCTGAGCGCGATGATCCCGGGAGCCGCCGGAAAGCACAGCGCAGCCCCCCGCACACAGCCCTCAAGGCTGATGGTGACATTCTTCTTCAGCATTTCATTCCAAGGGTTTCGGGTGCCTTCATGGGCACCTTGTCAAGAACGGCGAGTATCGCTGATTGATCGGCCCGGCACCAATAAAACCTTTTGATCCACCTATCAGCGACGCTGTTCCCGTCACACAACCTTCCGGAACTCTCAGACCAGCACACCGTAGATCATGCGCAGACCGGTAAAGCCGAGGAACAGCGCAAACACCAGTTTCAGCTTGGACGGATCGATCGTATGGGCAATTTTCGCGCCAAGCGGCGCTGCCAGGGTCGAGGCCGGGATGATCAGCAGAAAGCCGATGATGTTGACATAGCCGAGGGACAGGGGTGGCAGACCTTCGGCACCGAGCCCGAACCAGATCGACATCAGCGTGCCCGGAACGGCGATGATCAGGCCGATCGCGGCGGCCGTGCCAACGGCCTTGCGGATCGGATAGTTGAACAGGGTCAGCGTCGGCACGCCGAGCGTGCCCCCGCCAATGCCCATCATCACGGAAATGCCGCCAATCAGGAAGCCGAGCACTTCCTTCACGGGCGAGCCGGGCAGCTTTTCAGCCAGATGCGACCCGTCCCTCCGGAACAGCATGTTGGCCGCGACTGCCAGCGCCACCACACCGAAGACAAGCGTCAGCGCACCACCGGAGATGTTGCCGGCAAGGGTCGCACCGGCAATCACGCCAATGGCAATCGCCCACCACCAGCGTTTGAGCAGATCCATGTCGACACTGCCGCGCTTGTAGTGCGAGCGAGCGGACGAGGTTCCGGTTGCCAGGATCGTTGCCAGCGACGTTCCGACAGCCACATGCATCAGGACGGCCGGATCGATCTTCAGCGCGGTGAACATGTAATAGAGCACCGGCACGATGACGATGCCGCCGCCAACGCCGAGCAGGCCGGCAATAATCCCCGCCACCACGCCGGTTGCCAGCAAGGCTGCCGCCAGAAGGCCGAGGGAGAAAAGGCTGAGATCTTCCACGCGCGTCTCCTCAATCGTGCCGCGCTTGGCGGCGGTGTTCCCTGCGCTTAGACCAGGCTGGGGAAAAATGCCAGCCGGCTTGTCGGACAATCTGTTTTCTCCCTGGCCTTCATCTTGAACTCGGCGGCAAATACCGACACAGTTTTGCTGACGTTTCTGGGAGGGGAGCGAGAATGAGCGGCCACTGGCTTGCGATTTACGTGTTCGGACAGTTCCGCACCCGTGCGGACCATCCCGATGTCGAGATCTTTCACACGTCGGAGCCGGGTGTCTGGGCGGCGATGGAACGCTCAGAAGGTTTCATTGCGCGGTCCGGCTACGAGGACGAACCCGGACCGGACAGCTGGGGCGAGCAGGTCTATCCGAAATACTGGCAGGACAATGGTGACGGCTGGGCGCCCTCAATCATCTCTCTCTGGCAAGACCTTGAAACGGCCCTGGCCGCTATCTACCGGGGACCACATGCCGAGATCCTGAAAAAGGGGCCCGACTTCATGCAGGACCACACGGATTATCCGGCCTATGTCCTGTGGTGGGTGCCGGAAAATCACCAGCCGGACTGGGACGAAGCCGTTGACCGCTTTGAACTTCTTGGCGACGAAGGCCCGTCGCCGGACGCCTTCACGTTCAAGGTCGCGTTTGATCCTGCCGGGAACGCCGTGACAGCCAATGGCAAAACCGCGCGCCAGATTGCCGAGCGGAACAGGCTTACGGCGGTGGCCCCCAGGTCTGTTCAATAGGATTGTTCAAAAATCGATGACTAATCGTCAAAATTTGACGGAATTGTAAATCGAACTAGCAGCGCCAATCTTAGGCCCAACAGCGCATGGACGTCTCCGTGCCATCGAATTGGGAAAGGATTGAATCATGAACCAGATACTGCGTCCCTCCGAAGCTCGCGGCGATGCCGATTTTGGCTGGCTGAAAAGCAAGCACACCTTCTCCTTCGGCTCCTATTTCGACCCGAACTACATCGGCTTCGGTGCCCTGCGCGTCATCAACGAAGACCGGGTCGCGCCGAGTGCCGGTTTCCCGACCCACCCGCACCAGAACATGGAGATCATCTCCTATGTTGTCTCCGGCGGGCTGGAGCACAAGGATTCCATCGGAACCGGCTCGGTGATCCGCCCGGGTGAATTGCAGCGCATGAGTGCCGGCACCGGTGTCCGCCACAGCGAGTACAACCACTCCGACACGGAGCCGGTCCACTTCCTGCAGATCTGGATCGTACCGGAGCAGGACGGGCTTCAGCCGAGCTACGAGCAAAAGGCGTTTGCCGAGGACGAGCGGCAGAACACCCTGCGCCTGATCGGTTCACGCGATGGCCGCGACGGCTCGGTGGTCATCCATCAGGATGTCGATCTCTATGCCTCGCTGCTCGGCGCCGACAAGAGCCTTGCCTATGACATCAGACCCGGTCGCAAGGTCTGGCTGCAGATCGTGAAAGGCAAGCTCAGCGTCAACAACCAGCAGCTTTCTGCCGGGGACGGGCTTGGCCTGCTGGACGCCGGCGCCATCTCGCTCACCGCCCAGGAAAACGCGGAATTCCTGCTGTTCGACCTGGAAGCCTAGGAAAAATGCTGGCGCCTGGAAAACCAGGTACCCGGCTTCCTCATCGACGTCATCCTGAGGCGCCGTGACAGCGGCGTCTCGAAGGGTTGGACACTTGCTCTCCAGTTTGCTGCCCATCCTTCGAGGCGGACCTGACGGTCTTCCTCAGGATGACGAAGTTGAACCGGGCCCGCCCCCTGCTCGTAAAACACCAGGGCCTGCCCCCATCAATTGACAGGAAGACTTTCCCATGTCCGATACACCGTCCCCGTCGATCACCCTGGAACAGGACGGCGCCAAGGGCCGATACGTTGCCAGGCTGGACGGAGTGAGCGACCCGGCGGAGCTGACCTTCTCCGTCGTCAACGATCATCTGATCATCGCCGACCACACCGGCGTTCCCGACAGCATGCGCGGCATGGGCGTCGGCAAGGCGCTGGTGGAAAGACTGGTGGCGGACGCGCGCAAGAAACAGGTCAGGATCATCCCGCTTTGTCCTTATGTGAAGGCACAGTCTCAGAAACACCCCGAATGGGCGGACGTCTTTCAGGGGTAGAGAGCTTGCGTTGTCCCGCGGTCCGTCAGCCGGACGGGCCGTCGACCGTTTGCGGCACCTCGCAGCCCCTCAGCGCGAACAGGCTGCCGGTCAGCAGCTTGCCGGCCTGTTCGAATGCTGTCGCTGTGACATCCGGTCCGGCAGCACTCAGACCTTCGGCAGCCAGCCTGATCTGCGCCAGATTGCCGTTCAGGTCTTTCAGCTGTTGGCTAACTTCCCAGTGGTCGGAAAGATCCGGATTTTTCAACTGTTCCGAAAGGCCTGTTATCCGGCTGTCGAGCGTTTCCAGGCGCGTTTTGAACTCAGCCGGCGAAACCTCCAGTCGCGCCAGCGCTGCGTCGGTCACTGTCCCGGCAATGCGTTCGCCAGCGGTATCGACCCGGTTGAGAACGACAATCACCAGCACGCAGGCAACAATCACCAACAGAGCGGTGGCATTGACCAGCGCCAGGAGCAACTGGCCCGGCAGACGTACCAGACGCGCCCCCAAACCCGGTCGATCAGTATAGGACATTGTGTGCTCCTTTGAAGCTCAACGACGTTCAGGAACATTCAGCCTGAGTCCCCTAAGGCACACAATTCCGCACGGCAGCAATCACTGCCTATCAACGTGAAATTTTGAGAAGTGGTACAGACGAGTGGATTCGAACCACCGACCTTCGGAGCCACAATCCGACGCTCTAACCAACTGAGCTACGTCTGCTAAGGTCGTCAAAGTGGCGCGGACATTACCTGTCCGGGGCGCCATTTGCAAGGGCGTCTTCTAACGCCATTTAGCGGAACCGGCAAGCGTGAATTTTCGGAAAATTCAGCCTGTTGAAAAGCAAATGCCCGGGGCCGTGCCCCGGGCATTCAATCCGTCTGCCGCAAAAGTGCGGCGAAACTCAGATTAGTTGACCTTCAGGTCCTTGAAGGACTTTTCCATGGCTTCCTTGACCGGAGCGGAAACGTCGGTGCCCAGCTTGGTGGCCAGTTCCTGCATTTCCTTGCTCTGGGTGCTGAGAGCGTCGAACTGGCTGCGTGCGAACGTGGACTGCAGTTCGATGGCTTCGGCCAGGCTCTTCACGGACATGATGTCCTTGATGAAGGTGAAAGCAGCGTCAGCATTGGCCTTGGCAGCGTCGACAGCCTTGTGGTTGAACTCGACAACGCCCTGGCGGGACGTTTCGAAGGTGTCTTCCATCAGGTCGGTCGCGTCTTCAGCAGCGGTCTTGACCTTGGCGTAGGCTTCACGAGCGTTCTCGATGCCTTTTTCCGTGGCTTCACGGAAGACAGCCGGAACTTCCATGTTCGGCATTGCAAATGCTTCAAAGTCCGGGAAAGCAACGCCAGCAGCTGCCGGAGCGGCTTTGGCTTTGGTGGTCCGGGATTTCGGGGCCGGTTTGGCCGATGCAGTGGTGGTGTCAGTCATGATCTCATCTCCTTGAGGCCGGATGCGATCACTGGTGAATTTTGTCTCCGCCGAACTGTCTGCCGGCGGACCCTGTCGTCATCCGCATCCCCTACATAGTGCAGCTCTTGTTGCATTGCAACATTTTTTTGCGCTGCACAATAAAATTTCCGAAGGGGAATGCTGGACTTTCCGAACCTGACAGGCCATTTGGCCGCGTGCCGACGTAGCACAAGTGGTGTCTCAGCCTTGGGATCGGCCATCCATCTCAGGAAGGAACAACGGGCATTTCAGTGGTTTCAATGCAAGAAATACAACCAAAACACGCATATCGCAATGCGATACAATACGTAAAGATGCGGGACCGATGGATCCCGCACCGCCCCGCAACCGCTTATTTGTTCTGCACTGCCTTGGTGGCGTCCTGAACGGCCTTGGTCGCCGTGTTGGAAAATTCCCGTGTCTGTTCGCCAAGGGATTCCATCTGGCTGCGCAGATAGTCCTGTTGCAGCTTCATCATGTCCTCCACATTGCCGGCCTTGACCAGCTCCTGAGCGAATTTGAAAGCCGCGTTGACATGTTCTTCAGCATAGGTCAGCGCTTTCTTGTTGACGTCGGCCGCGCCGGCCTGCACGGCGGACGCGCTGTCTTCAACATTGCTGACGGCCTTGTGGGTGGCGCCCATGAAGTCGTCAAAGGCCTTGCGGGCCTGATCGACGCTCTTTTCGGCAAAATCACGCATCTGTTCGGGGACTTCGAAACCAGTCTTGTCTGTGCTCATGTCGGCGCTCCTCGGGTCGACGAAAGGTGTCAGGCGGTATTCCTGAATTCCTTCCTTGCCAAAAATTCGTAACATGCAGATGGCAATCCGGCAAACCTGACCAGACAGATTAACCACGCCTTCACGTAACCCCTTTAGCAACCTTGCTTTACGTGGACGGCGTAAGCGTTTGCTTGTATTAACGGAGTGTTTACCAATGCAGGCAAACCCGGCGCCGCGCACCTGATCAATGAGGGGTCGCCGACCCGTTTGGAGCAGAGCCATGGACGAACAGACCCAATCCTTTCTGGACCTGTCTGCCAGGGAAGATCTGGTTCAGCTTGTAGCCGACAAGAAAGCTGCCTGGCTTTTTTCGGCCGACGGCGCGCGCGTCCTGTGGGCGAACAGCGCCGGTGCGGCCTTTTTTACGGCCCATTCGGTTCAGGACCTGATCCGATTGACGGCCCTTGAGCGGTCGCCCGCAAGGCCGCATATCGCGCGCATCGCCGAGGCAGGCCAGACGGACAAGTTCTCCATCGACCGGCTGCGCTTCTACCGTGGTCTCAGGGTCATGCTGCTGACCTGCCAGTGCAAGCGCCTGGAGCTGGAAACGGGCGAGGCCGCCGCATTGATCGTCTGCGGCGACAAAGGCCTGATCGCGTCAAAAGATCCGTTGACCGGATTTGCCCACTTGCTGGGGTCCGAAACATCGACGGTCTTTGTCAGCGCCGGTGGCATGGTTGTCGAACAGCTTGGTGCGCTCACCGGAACGCCGGAAGACCTCGAACTGCCCGCCGGTCAGTCGGCGCTGTTCGGGCCGATCGAGCTGGAAGGGACCTATCACGAAGGGGTTGTCCTGAAAGTTTCCGATCGGCAAAGGCTCACTGTGCTGGACAATGAGGCTGTTGAAGACACTGTCGCGGATGATGACCTGAGGGATCAATCTGTCGCAGCAGGCGCTGCAATGCTGGCTGGCACGGCAGCGGATACCCTAAACGCGCCGACGCTTGAGGAGACCAGTGAGGCGGAAACGCTGAAGGCCGACGAAGAAAGCGCCTGGGTCCGGGCTGACGATGCCGAGCCGGAGCTTGATGCAGGCACAGATCACCTGGATGGTGCCTCATCGGACATGGATACTCCGGAGACTTCGGATCGGACCGAGGAAACGGAACCGGAAGACGCCGCGCTTGAAGAGCCGGAGGCGGAAGACCTCCCTTCAGAGGTTGTCTCCAGCGAAGATGACCTGCCGAACCAGCCAGAGCCTCTTGAAGACGCGCCGCAAGAGGAAGACAGCCAGGCGTCTGCCGTTTCGCAAGCCCTGGATGCGGATGCGGTCGCTCAGACGGATGAAGTCACGCCGGCCGAGAGCCTTTCAGAGGCAGAAGAAGCACCTGGGGTTGAGACGGCATCCGGCGACGAAGGCGGCTTCGTCTTCCAGCCCCGCCGACGCCCCGTTCGGTTTGCCTGGAAGATGGATATCGACCAGCGTTTCACCTTCCTTTCAGATGAATTCGCCGACGTGCTTGGTCCCGAGGCGACCGACATTGTCGGTCAGACCTGGGTGGAGGTCGCGGAACGGTTCGATCTCGACCCGCGTAACCAGATTGCCAGGGCGCTCGACCGGCGGGACACCTGGAGCGGCAAGACCGTCGACTGGCCGGTAAGCGGCGCCGCATTGCGCGTTCCCGTTGACATGGCCGCCCTGCCCGCCTTCGACCGGAACCGCAAGTTTGAAGGATATCGCGGCTTTGGCGTTTGCCGCACGGCCGATGCGGTTCCGGATGCCGACAGTCAGACCACTTCTACCGGGCCCGCCGCTGCAGCACTCGTTGGAGACCCTGTCGACGCAGAGCCGACGGATCAGGCTCCCTCCGACGAAGAAGCGTCGATCGAGCAGGAGACCCCTGAACTGGCCGAAACGGCCGAATACGATTCGGAGCCGGACATTGAGGAGACCGGAGCCGACGGCTCCGAGGACGCACTCGAGGCTCCACTCGAGACCCGGGCTGACGACACGGCGAGCCTGGAAACGAGCAGCGAGAACATCGCAGATACGTCTGCGGAAACGGTTGAGAACGCTCCCGCGCCGAAAGCTGAAGCCTCTGTGGACGACCTGAAACCGGCACAACCGGACTCTCTGGCCGGCAAGACCTTCCTTGGCGCAAGCGCTGCTGCCCTGGTCGGTTCCCTTGCCAAGTTTACGGGAAAATCGCCACAAAAGCCGCAAGAACCGGCTGAACCGGAAACGCCACCCGCCATTGCGGCCACCGAAGCGGAGGCGGCGGAGACGACGACCGGTGAAGCGCAGGCTGCCGCTTCCCCGGCTGAGACGCAAAGCGCAGATACAGCAGCCGACTTGCCCGGAGCAGCGCTGGATTCCAAGCTGGAAGCCTTGCAGAGCGGCCGGACGGAAACAGCAGAGCTTGATGAGACGCTCGCAGACATTGACGAAGAGCCGGAGGCGACGGCAACCGAGGCTCAAGACGACGTGGAGGACGAGGCAGATACCACTGACCTCAATACCGACACTGATGTGACCGACGCGGCGCCTTCTCAGCCCGAGGCAATCGAGGCCACCGACGAAACGTCCGAGACAGCCGAGGAGAGCGCCGAAGAAACCGTGGGAGAGATCACCGGGGACACGGACGCTGAACCGGCCGCCCCTTCGACGCCCAGCGAAGACGCACCATCCGGGATCTCCGGTCCGGCGACGCTTGCGCCCGCGGAGATCGAAAGCGCGGTTAAATCACTGGCAAAATCCTACAAGGCAGCAGAGAAGAAATCCCGTGACCTCTTCGACGAGGAAACACCAGCGCAGCAGGACATTGAAACCGCGCCGTCGGCCGAGCCCGAAATGTCGGCGGATGAAACTGCGGAACACCCCGCAGACGACAACACAGGCGAGGACGCTGCGGCAACGGTAGACAGCGACGGCTCACCGGAAGAGCCGGAGCTTCAGCAAGGTGCAGCGGAAGAGAGCGCTGAGGCCGAAGACGACGCCATAACGACCGCCACGGCAGAATTGGACGACATCCTGCAGCCCGATGCCGCCGATGACGAAGACAGCATGGCGGCGGATGAGCGCGAGTTCTTCGAAGAGACCGCTGCCTTTGAAACGGAAGACCAGGCGGCAGACGCCCCCTCCGAAACAACTGAACCGGAGCGGCCGACGACCGGTGAAGTCATTCCGCTGGCAACCGTCAAGCCGCGCGTTGTGCCCGTCGACACGTCAGGCCTCTCCCGGCCCGAAAGAGCGGCCTTCCGCAAGATCGCAGAAGCGCTCGGGGCACGGCTTGAGGGCGACCTGGAGGATTTCGACGAACCCGAACAGGCAGAAGAAGAGCCGGAAGACGAGTTGCCACCGGAGGTGCCGGAAGCCGGTCCGATCGATCCGAGCCTGCTTGACCGGCTGCCAATCGGCATCGCCATCGTGCACGACCGTGAAGTCCTTTATGCTAACAAGGCGCTGCTCGCCATGATCGGCTACAAGTCGATCGCCAAGCTGTCGCAGGTCGGCGGCCTGGAAGCGCTGTTCATCGACGACACGGAAGAACTGCCCGATGCCGCCGGCATGGACGGCGAGGTCGACGAGGCGATGAAACTGCGCCTGGCCGATGGTGGTGTTCTCACCGTGGATGCGCATATGCATTCGGTGCCCTGGAACGGCAGCCGGGGCCTGATGATCTCCATCACCGAGCGCAAGTCGCCCCCGGCCTCTTCTCCGGCCGCGCCGACTTCGCCCAACTTCTTTGCGGAAGTCCGCTCGGAACTGGACAATGCCCACAGCCAGATCGCCGAAATGGACACGATCCTGGAAACGGCCACCGACGGCGTTCTGGTGCTGGACCAGCACGGCACGATCCTGAAGGTGAACGGTTCGGCAGAAGCTCTGTTCAGCGCCAACAGGTCCGACATGATCGGTGCACCCTTCACCGAATTCCTGGCACCCGAAAGTCACCGGGCCGCGGCCGATTATCTGGACGGCCTGTCGCGCAACGGGGTGGCCAGCATCTTAAATGACGGCCGCGAAGTGCTGGGCTCTGTCCCGGCGGGCGGTCTGATCCCGCTGTTCATGACCATGGGCCGGATCAGCGGAGCGGAGGACGACGCCAAGTATTGCGCTGTCCTGCGCGACATCACCCAGTGGAAGACGGCAGAGGAAGAACTCACCCAGGCCAAGCGCCAGGCCGAGGATGCCAGCTCGGCCAAGTCGGATTTCCTGGCCAAGATCAGTCACGAGATCCGCACGCCGCTCAATGCCATTATCGGGTTTTCCGAAGTCATGATGGAAGAGCGTTTCGGGCCGATCGGCAACGATCGCTACAAGGACTATTTGAAGGACATCCGCACCTCCGGTTCGCACATCATGAGCCTGGTCAACGACCTTCTGGATCTGTCCAAGATCGAAGCCGGCAAGCTGGATCTCAAATTCTCTGCCGTATCGACGAGCGATGTCATCAATGAATGCGTGGCGCTGATGCAGCCGCAGGCGAACCGGGAACGGGTCATCATCCGGGCCAGCCTCCCGGAGGCGGTTCCCAATGTGGTTGCCGATCCGCGCTCGCTGCGCCAGATCGTGCTCAATCTCCTGTCAAATGCCATCAAGTACAACCGGTCCGGAGGCCAGGTGATCCTGTCGACAGCCCTGGAAAGCAATGGCGAGGTTGCGCTCAGGGTGCGGGACACCGGCACGGGCATGACGGCAAAACAGCTGACCGCTGCGCTTGAACCGTTCCGCCAGCTGCATACGGCCAGCCGCGGTGGTGGCACCGGCCTCGGCCTGCCTCTGACCAAGGCGCTGGTGGAAGCCAACAGGGCGAGCTTCCATATCGATTCCACGCCGGACCAGGGCACTCTGGTAGAGATTGTCTTCCCGACTCAAAGAGTGCTCGCAGAATAATGACAGGGGCCCCGATCCAGGTTGCCGATGACATCTGGATCCTGGAAGGAGAGACTGTCTCCTTTTATGGCTTTGCCTATCCGACCCGCTGTGTGATTGCCCGGCTGCCGGATGGGGGTCTCTGGGTCTGGTCGCCAATCGCGCTGACAGACGATGTCAGACGGCAGGTCGAGGCCCTCGGCCGGCCGAGACACCTGGTCAGCCCCAACAAGATCCATCACCTCTTCCTACAGGACTGGAAAGCAGCGTGGCCGGGCGCGAAGCTCTGGGGCCCGCAAAGCACCATCGACAAACGCACGGATCTTGCGTTCGAGGCCGCACTAAAGGATGAGGTGCCGGCCGACTGGCAGGATGTTTTCAAGATGGTCCGGTTTTCCGGGTCTCCGGTCATGGATGAAGTCGTCTTTTTTCACCGGCCGTCGGCAACCGTTGTCCTGGCTGATCTCAGCGAGCATTTTTCGCAGGGCTTTCTGGACCGGCACTGGAAACCCTGGCAACGCTGGATCGCCGGGCTGTGGGGCATCGTCGAAGGCAAGGGCTATGCGCCCCTGGAATGGCGGCTCAGTTTTTTCAACCGCCGCAAGGCGCGCGCCTGCAAGTCCGAGATCCTCGCCTGGAACCCGGACAAGGTCATCATGGCCCATGGTGTCTGGCAGTCCGGTGGTGGCAAGGCCTTTCTGGAAAAAGCCTTCGCCTGGGTGTGACCTTCCGCCTCACCTTGCTGGTAACACGTTCGTGATCGCGTTTATTCCGGTTCTCGCCCCCACCCTCGCCCTTAAAGTCGAGTTTTAAACTCCTGTTTTTCTTCCGGTTTTTCCAACAATAGTGGAGTTTCAGCCTCCAGTTAGTTTTGAATCATTCTAAAGTATTGATTTTACTGACTTTATTGACTTCCAAGAGAGAGCGCGACATATTCCCGGCCAAGCACCGGGCCGATCCGTCCCGGGCGAGAACAACCAGTTGACTGGGAGACTTTCATGCGTGCCACGCTTAGCGCCCTCGCAGGTGCCGTTGCTCTGACCTCCGCATCCCTCGCGACGCCGGCATTCGCCGACGGCGAAGTGAACATCTATTCCTATCGCCAGCCGTTCCTGATCCAGCCACTGCTGGATGCCTTCACGGCTGAAACCGGCGTCAAGGCAAACGTCGTCTTCGCCTCCAAGGGCCTGGGCGAGCGCATTGCAGCCGAAGGTGACAACTCTCCGGCCGACGTTCTTCTGACCGTCGACATCGGCCGACTGGACGGCGCCAAGCAGCTCGGCATCACCCAGCCGGTCGTCTCCGACGTCGTCAACGAAAACATCCCCGCTCAGTACCGTGATCCGGAAGGTCACTGGATCGGCCTGACCAACCGTGCCCGCATCATCTATGCCTCCAGGGATCGCGTCGAACAGGACAGCATCACCTATGAAGAGCTGGCTGATCCGAAATGGAAGGGTCGCCTGTGCACCCGTTCCGGTCAGCACGTCTACACCATCGGCCTGATCGCTTCCATGGTTGCCCATCACGGCGAGGAAAAGACCGAAGAGTGGCTGGCAGGCGTCCGTGACAACCTGGCCCGCAAGCCGGCCGGCAACGACCGTGCACAGGTCAAGGCCATCTATGCCGGCGAGTGCGACATTTCCATCGGCAACACCTATTACATGGGCAAGATGGAAACCAACGACAAAGAGCCGGAGCAGAAGGAATGGGCCAAATCCGTCCGCATCCTGTTCCCGAATGCGGCCGACCGCGGCACACACGTGAACCTGGCCGGCATCGTTCTCGCCAAGAACGCCCCGAACAAGGACAACGCGGTCAAGCTGATCGAGTTCCTGAGCTCCGCTGACGCCCAGAAGATCTACGCCGAGACCAATTTCGAATATCCGGTAACCCCGGGTGTGGAAGTCTCCGAACGCGTTCAGAGCTGGGGCGACCTGACACCGGACAGCCTGTCGCTCGACGACATTGCCAAGAACCGCAAGACCGCCAGCGAGCTGGTCGACAAGGTCGGCTTCGACAATGGCCCGGCGTCCTAAGGCACGTCCCTGATCAACAACGTGAAAAGCGCCGCGCTCGCCGCGGCGCTTTTTGCATTTTTCAGGATTTGCCGCTAGAGCTTCCTGCGAACCATTCCCAACGAAAAGACCAGCCTTGCTGCGCACGCCCACCCAATCCATTGTTGACCGTTTCTGGCAGGTTGCAGCGCTTGTGATCGCGGCGTTCGTGCTGCTGCCGATCGGAGCAATCGTCTGGATCGCGCTGACGCCGGCCACGGATGTCTGGGGACACATGCTGGCGACCGTGCTGCCGGGCGCTGTTCAGACGACCCTGTTGCTGATGCTGGGGGTGGGCCTGACAACGGGTGTCACGGGTGTGGCCACGGCCTGGCTTGTCACCATGTGCAATTTTCCCGGGCGCCGTTTCATGGACTGGGCGCTGCTGATCCCGCTGGCCGTTCCAACCTATATTGTCGCCTTCGCCTATGTCGAAGTGCTTGACTATACCGGTCCGGTCCAGAGCCTGATCCGGGATCTCTTCGGCTTCAAGACATCGCGGGACTACTGGTTCCCCGAAATCCGCTCGCTCGGCGGTGCCATCTTTGTCATGGGCGCCGTGCTTTACCCTTATGTCTATCTGACCACCCGGGCGAGCTTTCTGATCCAGTCGGCCTCGACCCTGGACGTTTCACGGACCCTTGGGGCGTCCCCCTATGGCCTTTTCTTCCGGGTCGCGCTGCCGCTCGCCCGACCAGCCATTGCCATCGGCGTGTCTCTCGCCCTGATGGAATGCCTCAACGACATCGGCGCGGTCACGTTTTTCGGGGTCAAGACCCTGACCTTCTCCGTCTATGACACCTGGCTCAACCGGTCGAGCCTGGCCGGTGCGGCACAGCTGGCGATCGCCATGCTGCTGATGGTGTTTCTGCTTTTGTGGCTGGAACGGTTCGGCCGGCGCAAGCAGCGGTTTGACAGCGGCAGCTCCAAACAGCGTCCCCCCACCCGGTTCAACCTGAAACCCGTTCAGGCGGGCCTTGCGCTGTTCCTCTGCGGCGCACCGATTTTTGTCGGTTTCGTGGTTCCCGGCCTGTTGCTGGCCGACCGGGCCAGCCGGCGGCTCGATTTTGTTCTCTCCGAAGGTTTCCTGACGACCATCTGGAACAGTTTCAGCCTGGCCGCCGTCGCAGCGCTGCTGACGGTCCTGATTTCCGTGTCCCTCGCCTACGCGCTGCGCCTCAACGCCAATGGCCCGCTCAAGAGCGCGGTGCGGCTGGCCTCGATCGGCTACGCCATCCCTGGCACCGTGCTGGCCATCGGCATCCTGATCCCGCTGGCGACGTTCGACAACTTCCTGGACGCGCGCATGGAGGCCTGGTTCGGCATCGACACCGGCCTGCTGCTTCTGGGCAGCGGCACCGGTCTTGTCTACGCCTACGTGGTCCGCTTCCTGGCCGTCTCCTATGGCCAGGTGGAGGGCGGTTTCGGGCGCATCAGTCCGCATCTCGACATGGCCGCCCGTACCCTTGGCCGCAACACGGGCCAGACCCTGACCCAGGTTCACCTGCCGATCCTGAAACCGGTCCTGCTGTCTGCGGCCCTGCTCAGTTTCGTGGATTGCATGAAGGAGCTGCCGGCAACGATCCTGCTGCGTCCGTTCAATTTCGAAACGCTGGCAACGACAGTGTTCGAAGCGGCCTCCCGCGAAGCCTTCGAGGAAGCCGCCCTGCCGTCGCTGGCCATCGTCCTTGTCGGCCTGATCCCCGTGATCTACCTGGCGCGCACCAGCGCGTCGACATTCCGCACGCGCCTTTCAAAACGTCAGGCCGGCCCCGCGGTCTGAGGCTCGGCCTTTCGACGCAGGCCGGTGAACATCTTGACAGCGCAACCTCTCCCCGCCCCAATGGCGGCACCCGATCGACCACAACCCGGACGGATTTCAGATGGACAAGAAACACCAGATCAATCTTTGGTACGCTTTCATCGCCATGATGCTGGTGCTGATGTTCCAGAGCTGGTGGACGACCTACAAGACCGTCGAGCAGATCCCCTACAGCCAGTTCGAACAGTATCTCAAGGACAAGAAGATCGAGGAAATCGCGATCAAGGAAAATGTAATTGAGGGCAAGTTCAAGGAGCCGCTGAAGGACGGCAAACAGTATTTCGTGACGACGCGGGTGGAGGTTCCGCTTGCCGAGGAGCTCAGCAAATACGATGTGAAGTTCACCGGGGTGGTCCAGAGCACCATCATCCGGGATATCCTGTCCTGGGTGCTGCCGGTGCTGCTCCTGTTTGGACTGTGGATGTTCTTCATTCGCAAATTTGCGGAAAAGCAGGGCATTGGCGGCATGATGACCGTCGGCAAGTCCAAGGCGAAGGTGTTCGTCGAAAAGGATATCGAGGTCCGGTTCAGCAATGTCGCCGGCGTTGACGAAGCCAAGCAGGAACTGAAGGAAGTGGTCGATTTCCTGCAGGACCCGGCAGCCTATGGACGGCTGGGCGCGCATGTGCCCAAGGGTATTCTGCTGGTCGGGCCTCCGGGCACGGGCAAGACGCTGCTCGCCAGGGCCGTCGCCGGTGAAGCCGGCGTCCCCTTCTTCTCCATTTCCGGTTCCGAATTTGTCGAAATGTTTGTCGGGGTCGGCGCGGCGCGCGTGCGGGACCTCTTCGAACAGGCCCGCAAGGCGGCCCCAGCCATCATCTTCATCGATGAACTGGACGCGCTCGGCCGGGCCCGCGCCAGCGGCCCGATGGGCACCAACGACGAGAAGGAACAGACGCTCAACCAGCTTCTGACGGAGCTGGACGGCTTTGATCCGTCCAGCGGCATCATCCTTCTGGCAGCAACCAACCGACCCGAAATCCTGGACCCGGCATTGCTTCGCGCCGGCCGTTTCGACCGGCAGGTGCTGGTCGACCGCCCCGACAAGCCGGGCCGCCGCGCGATCCTCGACGTCCATGTGAAGAAGATCAAACTCGACGCGGAGACCGACCTCGATCAGGTCGCGCAGCTGACGGCAGGGTTCTCCGGCGCCGACCTGGCAACGCTGGTCAATGAGGCTGCCCTGCTCGCCACAAGGCGCAATGCGGACGCCGTCACGCTGAAGGATTTCAACGAGGCCATCGAGCGGGTGATTGCCGGGCTGGAAAAGCGCAGCCGGATCCTGTCCGACAAGGAACGCAGGACCGTTGCCTTCCACGAAATGGGGCACGCGCTCGTCGCCGCAAACCTGGAAGGCTGCGATCCGGTGCACAAGATCTCGATCATTCCGCGCGGGGTCGGTGCTCTCGGATACACCATGCAACGGCCGACCGAGGATCGTTTTCTCCTGTCCACTCAGGACCTTGAGAACCGCATGGCCGTGCTGATGGGTGGCCGTGCAGCGGAAGACATCATCTTCGGCGAAATCTCGACCGGCGCTTCGGACGATTTGCAGAAGGTGACGGAAATCGCCCGGGACATCGTCATGCGTTACGGCATGGAACAGGCCCTCGGTAACCGGGTCTATTCGGCGCAGCGCCAGAACTTCCTGGGCCAGCCGGCCGGCGATGTCGTCGAGGTGGCCAATGAAACCCAGCGGGAAATCGATCTTGCCATCAAGAGCCGGGTGGAAGGTGCCTTTGCGCGGGCCAAGGAGCTTCTTGAGGAACACCGCAAGGAGCTGGATCAGGGTGCGGAGTTGCTCTTGAGCAAGGAAACGCTGACCGACCAGGATTTTCCGGCGATCCGCCCGATCGCCGAACGCCAGGAACCAGCGGCCGCCGAATAAGCCGGTCCGATCAGGCCGCGCTGATCGTGCCGTCTCGTGTGGTGGTGCCGGAGGCCTGGCGCGAGCGGCCGGAAAACGCCTTTGCCCAGGCCTCGAAATGGTCGGCCGGCATCGGGCGAGCAAACAGGAACCCTTGCGCAGTGGTGCAGCCGTTTTCCATCAGGAAAGCCTGCTGCTCCAGTGTTTCAACGCCTTCTGCGACCACTTCGTAATTCAGGCTCCTGGCCATCGCCAGGATCGTCTGCACGATCGACCGGCTGTGCTTGTCCGTGCCCAGACCGCTGACAAAACTGCGATCGATCTTGAACGTGTTGAACGGCAGGCGCTGCAGATGCGCGAGGCTGGAGTAGCCTGTGCCGAAATCGTCAATCGCAAAGGTGATGCCGGCTTCCAGCAAGGGCCTTGAGGCTTCGGAAACCCGCTCGGGATCCGCCATCGCGACGGTTTCGGTCACCTCCAGCTGGAGCAGTTCAGCGGGAAACCCGGACATTTCCAGTGTTTCCAACACGCGCCTGGTGAAACCTGGTTTCTCAAGCTGGCGGATCGACACATTGACGGCCAGCGGCAGACGCTGTCCGCGATCCAGCCAGGCACGGCCCTGTTCGCAGGCGAGTTCCAGGACACGGTCTCCCAGACGGGTGATCAGGTCGCTTTCCTCTGCAACATCGATAAAGGCCCCTGGCGCGAGCATGCCGCGTTCCGGATGGTCCCATCGCACCAGCACTTCAGCGCCGACCACCTTCATCGAGGTGCAATCGATCTTCGGCTGGAAGACAACGGCAAATTCATCCCTCAGCAAGGCGCGTTTCAATTCCGCTTCAAGCCGAATGCGCTCGTGCGATCCTGAATCCCGTTCTATCTCGCTGTAGAAACAGGCGCGATTGCCACCTGTTCGTTTCGCGGCATACATGGCGATATCCGCGTTTTTCAGAATTTCCGTATAGTCGCTGCCGTCGTCGGGATAGGTGGACACCCCGATGCTGGCGCCGACGGCCATGGTCAACCCGTTGATTTCAAGCGGCTGTTCTACGCATTGCACCAAATCGTCAGCGAGCGTGTAGACGCTGTTCCTGGGCTTGTCCGTTGGCAGGATGACCGCGAATTCGTCGCCTCCCAGACGCGCCACAAGCGGTGCAAACTTGGCCTGATCACCCTCGCAGCCGCCCTTTTGCAGCCCACTGTCGTTTCTGCAGGCGCAGCCAGAGGCTTCCAGGAGCCGTTGCAACCGGGCGGCAACTTCCTTCAACAACGCATCGCCATGGTCATGGCCGTAGCTGTCGTTCACCCGCTTGAACCGGTCCAGGTCAATGAACAGCACCGACATGCGATTGGGCTTGCCAGCGCCGTCCACCATGTTGGCGTTGAAATGCTGCCGGAAACACTCACGGTTCGGCAGCCGGGTCACGGGGTCGACAAAGGCCAGCTCGTGAATGCGGGCCATGTTGGCGCGAATGGTCGCGACCATATCCCGATAGGCACGCGCCAGAACCCCGATCTCATCCCTGCGGTCCACCGGAAAAGGGGCGTCGAAATTGCCGTCGCTTACCGTATGTGCGGTCTGGGTCAATGCCTTGATCGGCCGGACGAAACTCTCCGCAAAATGAAACGTCACCGGGACGCAGAAGACAAGAAGAACCAGCGTGATGACAATGTTGCGCCCCCAGATGGCAAACAGGGTGCCATTGACCGGAACCCGTTTCACCGCAACCAGGGCGACACCGAGAACCGTCTCCGATGCCATGTCCCGGACCGGCAGCGCGATTTCGACACGCTCCTGGGTCTGCCGCAACTGATCCGCACCGGTTGCCAACGCCCGGGCGACCAGCGGATGCATCTCCATCTCGTCGAAGTAGCTGGTTGCGGGATCGCTGTCGATGGTCACGGCGCGTCCCGGATCGTGGACCTGGGCCAGTTCGACGATACCGCTCGAAGCGATGCTTTCCAGTTCCTGTTCCAGAATGAGGTAGTGATGATTGGTCAGGTGCGGCACGGCCAGCCGGCTGACCGTGGCACCGATCGCCTTTGCGTCCGCGACCACCCGATGTTCCTCGTCGCGCAGATCGAGATAGCTGGCGACCATGATCATGACAACGGACAGGACCAGAAACAGCCCGGCAACCAGCAGCACGAAGCGCGAGCGCAGGCTGGGCAGCCAGGTCGACAGGATTTCAACCAGCTTTGCGACGGCCTTCGGTGTTCCAGGCACAACTTTCTCCCTGAGAATACCTGGCACTTATACCCGGGAAGTCTTGAAACCCGGTTCATCGGGTGACTGGTAAGGCACTGAAATTCGTAAACTTTCCGGCATTGCTTTGCCGGTGAAACAACTTGCGTTGTTTTTGCGCAGGAAGCCACGCTAATGTGTGCGCTTTTCAGGCCTCAGGCGCGGATTCAAACCTTAACAAACAGGGAAATACACCTGTCAAAAGTACAAAGGGTGCCGTTTCGGGACAGGTTCCTTCAACAGGTCGCCACCGAACCAAAAAGGGCGCCCGCGTCAAGCGCAGGCGCCCTATCTTCTGTCCGGCTTTGACAGTCGATTACGACAAGATCGTCGCTTCCGTCTTTTCCGTGACCTCTTCCAGGGTCACGTCCGGTGCCAGTTCAACGACCTTCAGCCCGCCTTCGGCAACGTCGAAGACGCCGAAATTTGTGATCACCCGGTCGACGCACTGCACGCCGGTCAAAGGCAGCGAACACGCTTTCAGAAGCTTAGGATCGCCTGCCTTCGACGTGTGGTCCATGATCACCACGACGCGCTTGACGCCGGCAACGAGATCCATTGCGCCGCCCATGCCCTTGACCATCTTGCCGGGGATCATCCAGTTGGCGAGGTCGCCATTCTCGGCAACTTCCATGGCGCCAAGGATCGACAGGTCGATGTGACCGCCGCGGATCATGCCGAAACTGTCTGCAGAGGAAAAATAGCTCGTCTGCGGCAGTTCGGTGATGGTCTGTTTGCCGGCATTGATCAGGTCCGCATCAACCTCGTCATCGGTCGGGAACGGGCCCATGCCGAGCATGCCGTTTTCGGACTGCAACGTCACATGAACGCCGTCCGGAATGTAGTTGGAAACAAGCGTCGGAATACCGATGCCGAGATTGACGTAAAAACCGTCTTCAAGCTCCTGCGCTGCGCGCTTTGCCATGTCATCACGTGTCCAGGCCATGATGTTTTCTCCCTCAGGCTGCGCGCGTAGTGCGCTTTTCGATGCGTTTTTCGTGGTTGCCGACAATGATCCGGTCAACAAAGATGCCGGCCGTGTGGATGTTGTCCGCGTCCAGCTCACCGACCTCGACCAGTTCTTCCACCTCGACAACACAGACCTTGCCGGCAGTTGCCATCATCGGATTGAAGTTCCGGGCGGTTTTCCGGTAGATGAGGTTGCCTTCCTTGTCGGCCTTCCAGGCCTTGACCAGCGACAGATCGGCCACCAGACCGGTTTCCATGATGTAGGTCTCGCCGTTGAAATCCTTGTGTTCCTTGCCTTCCGCAATCAGGGTGCCGACACCGGTCTTAGTGTAGAAACCCGGAATGCCTGCGCCACCGGCACGGATGCGTTCGGCCAGGGTGCCCTGCGGATTGAACTCCAGCTCCAGCTCACCGTTCAGATACTGCTTTTCGAAAGTGGCGTTTTCGCCAACATAGGACGACACCATCTTCTTGATCTGACGGGTTTGCAGCAGCAGCCCGAGCCCGAAATCATCGACGCCCGCATTGTTGGAAATGGCGGTGATGTTCTGGGCTCCGGAATCCCGGAGCGCCACGATCAGATTTTCCGGAATGCCGCACAGGCCGAACCCTCCGGCCATGACCGTCATGCCGTCAAAGGTCAGGCCCTCGAGGGCCGCCTTCGCGTCCGGATAAATTTTGTTCATGTTTCACTCCCAGTTAAGACCGCAAGATGCGTGTGGCGCACATTCGCCGCTCGGCTCAATGCGGTCAAGTTCTCTTTGCCGCATTGCAGCGAAATACATGAGCGCTTCGTCACTTAATCGATTTATCGGTGAAAACACTGAGCTTCTACCCAGCCAAGGCGGTCGAAGTATCCGATTTCTGCCAAGTTGTTTATGGTTTGTAAATTCTTAAGGCTAAGAATCCGGAAGCAGGCACCCGGTTTTTGCAGCACGAGACCTGCAGGCCAGCCTGTCCAGGACAACATGCCGAAAGAAAACGCCTGCTGTGTACCCGTTTTTGTCGACCCTTATCAAAATTGCGGTGTTTTCTCTGCTTGTCGGGGCGGGTCTGTCCTTTGTCAATATCTCCGCGGAAGACATCCTGGGAACGGTCGGGCTCAGCCCGATCCAGCTCTGGATCTACATGATCGAGTTCCGGGACTGGGCTATTCCCAACATGATCCTCGGCGCCTTTATCGTGGTTCCGGTCTGGCTCGTCATCTATCTCTTCCAGCCACCACGCGCGGGATAAGTGGCTTTTCCTGCCAGGTGCGGATTGCCAATCAACAGGGTGCAAACTGGCGATACGGCACCCAACGCTGCGGCCGTGCAGGTCACGAAAGGCGCCTAGTTGGTTGTCACATGGAGTTGATTTCGGGTTTGGTAGTGATTTGCGCTTAAACCCAGCATTGCTGCGAGAAAGTCGGATATCGCCGCGGCCAGACCGGAAAAAATCGAGTAAACATGAATTATCGCCGCGAAATTGATGGGTTACGGGCAATCGCAGTTCTTCCGGTGGTTTTTTATCATGGCGGTGTCGAACTGTTCTCGGGCGGCTATGCCGGCGTGGACGTGTTTTTTGTCATCTCCGGTTATCTCATCACCGCAATCATCATCTCCGAGCTGAGTCAGGGCCGTTTTTCACTAGCGCGGTTCTACGAACGTCGGGCGCGAAGAATATTGCCCGCCCTGATCGCAATGGTGACCATCAGCACGGTTCTGGCTCTTATCTGGATGCCACCAAGCCAACTGATCACCTATTCCAAGACGGTCGTGTCGATTGCCCTGTTCTCTTCCAACTTCTTTTTCTGGAGGAACAGCGGCTATTTCGATCCTGAGGCAGAGTCCAATCCTCTGATCCATACCTGGAGCCTCGCGGTCGAAGAACAATTCTACATTCTTTTTCCGCTGGCATTGATGCTCTTTTGGAGGTTCGGCCGAAGCCGCGTTTTCTGGCTGATTGCCATAAGCGCCGTGGCAAGCTTGCTTCTAACGGAATATGGCTGGCGCTACCGGGCCTGGGCAAACTTCTATCTCTTGCCGACACGTGCGTGGGAATTGCTTGCCGGTTCGCTGTGCGCCCTGGTACTTCTGCAACGCGACCTCAAACCCAATTCAAGCCTTGCCTTCTCCGGATTGGGGATGATTGTGGTCAGCATCCTCCTGTTTGACAGGTCGACCCCGTTTCCTTCCCTTTGGACCTTGTTGCCGGTCGCGGGCACAGTGTTGATCATCCTGTTCGAAGACGGAGCAACACTCACCGGCAAACTATTGGGGGCCAAACCATTGGTGGCGATTGGCCTCATTAGTTACAGTCTCTATCTCTGGCATCAGCCGATGCTGGCTTTCACGCGCATTCGCTTGCTGGACGCTCCCTCGGAGCTGATGCTATTGGGTGTCGCCCTTCTATCCGTCCCAGTGGCCTATCTTAGCTGGCGGTATGTCGAACAGCCGTTCAGGAAGACCGCCACCGCCTCATTTGGCAAGACCTCAACCAAGACGATTCTGACCGTTTCTTTTGCAGCGCTCTTGCTGGTCTTTGCCACGGGTCTGTTCGGCGTTCTTTCGGAGGGCATGCGTTTCCGTTTCGCTCCCTCACTCGTCGCCATTGACGACAGCCGCCGCGACGTATCCCCCTTGCGTGCGGCGTGTTACGTCGACAACAAGGACAAGAACGTCAAAGTCGGTCGGCTGCCCCGCAACGACTGCACGTTTCCGAACGAAAGCGGTGGCATCGACGCCATTTTGCTGGGGGACAGTTATGCTGACGCTGTCTCCTGGGAATTGATCGAGGAGCTGCGGGAGAGAGATATCGGCGTCACCACTTTGGCTGTCGCAACCTGCGTGCCGTTTGAAGGATATTGGCACCACCGTGCGCGCTGTGACCAATCCAGCAGGGAAATCATAGATTTTGTCCTAAACAGCGATATCAAAACGGTCGTGATAGTTGGCCGTTATTCGCTCTATACGGATGACGGGGTCTTCGACAATACGGTCGGCGGCGTCGAGACGACGCCGATGGGGCCAAAGATCTTTACGAACAGCGTGGCGCATGGTGAAGGTATTGAAGCCAAACTTCTCAACGGGCTGAATATGCTGGGCAATGGCACAAACCGGTTTCTTGAGGCCGGTAAAAATGTTGTTCTCGTGCATCCTATCCCGGAAGCCGGCTGGAATGTCCCGGACCGCTACTTCAAGCAGCTCCTCCACAACCCGCAGGACGATGAACTCAGCATACCCTATGCCGCCTATCTAAACCGCAATGGCAAGATTGTTGAGTTTTTCGAAAAGATGTCTGATCCCAAGCTGTGGCAAGTCAGGCCCCAGGACACGCTCTGTTCTGCCGAGAGCGGGCAGTGTGTGAACGCCGTGGGCAGCGATGTCTTCTATTTTGACGACGATCATTTGTCGGGTGCCGGTGTCCGCCTGATCGCCCGAGATATCTCGGATGCCGTCGACCAATCGCTCACTGCGTCATCGCAGACACCTTCCGGCACAAAGGCAACGGAGCAAACGCTTCATTGAGGGCACCGCCTCGGTTCCCCGCAAGCAGCTTGCAACACAGTGGCGGTGATCGAACATCCAGCAGCGAAGGCCACCCGGCATCAGGCTGGAGCGCCTGCCGCCATTCCCCGGAGACTATTCGCCGTCCCTGTTTCGCCCGACAGCAATCTTCAGCACTTCATGCGCCGTGTGGTGCGCTTCCCTTGCGCGCAAAAACAGTTTGCCTCTTGCGCTCAAAGGCTTCAGCAATCGCCGTGTATCAAGTGGCTCGCCGCCAAATCTCTGTTTGTAATCCTGTTCACCGGTACCGAATGAAAACCATCGAACTCCTTCTTCCGAGGCCCATTCGATGACCTTTGCAAACAGCACCATCCCTGGCGAATAGCTATGCCATTTGTCATCGCCAATTGAGATCAAAACCGGAGTTGCCTGGGTTTCTGATTTCATCAGAACCAAGGCCGCAACAATGTGATGCCCGTGACGCAATGCAAAGGCCCTGTATGGGGAGTTGAGCGTCTCCATTTCCGCCAGGGATCGATAAAATGAGGCTCGTTCTTCGCGCTGAAGACTGTCTTCGCGGCCCAGCTTCCGAAATCGATCGCAACGCTGCCCGGCAAGCACCGAGAACAACGACAAGCGCTCTGTCGGCGTTGTAGCCTCTTCGAAGACCACACCCATTTCAGTCAGTTTGCGATACTTAGATCGCACTTTCTTGTAGATCGCTTTCCGGCGCCAGCTGCCACCCGCTTCATCGTCGAAAAGATCAAGCCTGCGGGTTTGGCTATCCAGCACACACTCGGACTGCGCAAACAGCGGATTGTTCAGCCCACACACTCGGTAGTGCAGCTTTTTCACATCGATCAGATCGATATCGTCGAGTTCTGAGAAATAGGCCTGAATTGCCTTTGGCAACAAGCCGTCCGCAGCATTCCCGGCACTTGCATCCAACACCGGAGCCGTTTGATCGGCAAGTCCGCAATCAGGGACTTCCAGCACGCGCAGTGGCCCGCGACGGTATCTGAGCAACGGCAACAGCATAACCGGTTGTTTGGCTTGATGGGCGTTGCTGAAGCTGATCACCGACAAAACCGTGTTGTGCCCACGGCAATGGGTCGCCTTTAGCGCATGAAGGAAAGCTGGGGTCTGAAATGGCGTTTGCACCGGCTGTTGCAACGTTGCCCACAATTCGTTCAGTTCCGTTAGGGTCGGATTTTCGAGTTCACGCAACAAAAACACAGACGCGGGATCACTTCGCAGAGGCAATCTTTGCTCCGACCCAAGCCACGTCATTGACTGTTTTTCCCCATGCTAATTCCGGCGATGCCACAACCAAAATATGTGCATCTTCGATATTACCATTTATGGCACGGGTTCGTTAAAAAACCGGTAGCAGCAGGTGGAATGTGTGTGATTGCAGGATCTTACCCAGGGTCATCCTTCGGCGCCGAACGCTGCCCTTTCATCCCGTTCACGCTGAACCTGCTGCCGTTTGGTGGCGATGGATGCCGCAATCACGCCAACCGTCACGAGGCCAACCAGGATGGTACAGACAGCGTTGATCTCAGGCGTCACACCCAGCCGCACCTGGGAGTAGATCTTCATGGGCAGCGTTGTCGCACCCGGACCTGTGGTGAAACTGGCAATCACCAGATCGTCGAGCGACAGGGTGAACGCCAGCATCCAGCCCGCGATCACACCCGGCAGGATAATCGGCAATGTGATCAGGAAGAAGGTTTTCACAGGCGGGCAGCCGAGATCCTCTGCCGCTTCCTCGATGGACTTGTCGAAACCGACGAGACGCGACTGCACCACGACGGCGACATAGCAGCTTGCAAAGGTCGTATGCGCCAGCATGACCGTCCAGAAGCCTCTTGCGGTATCCATGGCCACAAACAGGAGCAGCAGAGACAGCCCGAGGATCACCTCGGGCATCACCAGCGGCGCAAAGATCATTCCCGAAAACAGCGAGCGCCCGACAAACCGGCCTGAACGCACCAGGACCAGCGCCGCCATGGTGCCGATGACCGTGGCAAAGGTCGCCGAAGTGAAGGCAACCCGCAACGTCACCCAGGCCGCGTCGAGGAGCTGCTCGTTCTGCAGAAGCGACGCGTACCACTTGGTGGAAAAGCCGCCCCAGACCGTCACCAGCCGGCTCTCGTTGAACGAATAGATCACCAGAAGCACGATCGGCAGGTAAAGAAACGAAAATCCTGCAACAAGCGAGGTGATGTTGAACCATGTCGGGCCGCGCGTCATCCGTTCTTCTCCGACATTTTCTGTTGCTGGTTCTGGAAGAGCACGATCGGGATCACAAGGATCAGGAGCAGGATCACGGCGACCGCCGATGACACCGGCCAATCCCGGTTGTTGAAGAATTCGGACCACAGGGTCTTGCCGATCATCAGCGTGTCGGACCCGCCCAGGAGGTCGGGAATGACGAATTCGCCGACTGCCGGAATAAAGACCAGGAAACAGCCTGCAATCACGCCTGGCAGCGACAATGGCACGGTGATTTTCCAGAAGGCCTTCCAGGGTGGACAGCCGAGATCTTCGGCGGCTTCCAGGAGACTGCCGTCCAGCCGCTCAAGGCTCGCATAGAGCGGCAGCACCAGAAACGGCAGATAGGAATAGACGATGCCGACATAGACGGCGATGTTGGTGTTGAGGATGGTCAACGGCTCGCTTATCAACCCGAGCGACAAAAGCAGCTGGTTCAGGAGGCCTTCATTCTTCAGGATCCCGATCCAGGCATAAACGCGGATCAGGAAACTGGTCCAGAAGGGCAGGATCACCAGCATCAGCAAGGTCGGCCGCCAGGATTGCGGGCTGCGCGCCATGCCATAGGCGATCGGATAGCCGATCAGCAGCGTCAGGATTGTCGAGATGCCGGCAATGACAACCGAGGAGACATAAGACTTCCAGTAGAGAGCGTCTTCGGTCAACCAGAGATAGTTTTCAAACGAGAAGTCCGAAAAACTGTCCCAAAACGCCTGCCAACCCTCGGCCAGATCGAAAGTCGGCGTGTAGGGCGGAATGGCAATTGCGACCTGCGACAGCGAGATCTTGAAGACAATGAGGAACGGCGCAAGAAAGAAGATCAGCAGCCAGAGATAGGGCGCTGCGATCAGCAGCCAGCCGCCAAGACTGCGTTTGGGCGGAGCGACAACATGTTCCTCTGACATCTCGCTTACCCCTTCAAGATGACGCCGGCATCCCGGTCAAAGGACAGCACGACGTTGTCGTCCCAGGTGATCGGATTTTCCACCATGCGCGAGACATTGGCGAAGGTTGATCGCAAGGTGTCATGGTCCCCGTCGCCAATCTTGGTGTGAATGATCGACACGTCTCCCAGATAGGCAATGTCCCAGACGATCCCGCCGGCCTGGTTGGCAAGGCTCTTGTCGCGCTGGCCTTGTGTTATGCGCACCTTTTCCGGCCGGATGGCGTACCAGACCGTGTCGCCGACACCGGCTTCCGTTACCTGATCGCTGTCGATGGAAAAATCGCCGATGACGGCCTCAAGCTGCGTTCCGGCTTCCGATTTTCCGGTGACCGTGGCCTCGATCAGGTTCACGTCGCCAATGAAGTCGGCGACGAATTTCGAGTTGGGCGCTTCATAGATTTCTGCCGGAGTTGCGACCTGCACCAGTTCGCCCTTGTCCATCACCGCGATCCGGTCGGCGACGGTCATTGCCTCCTCCTGGTCGTGGGTAACAATCAGGAAGGTCATTTTCAGGTCTTCCTGCAGCGCCATGAGTTCGAACTGGGTTTCCTCACGCAGCTTGCGGTCCAGCGCGCCAAGAGGTTCGTCAAGAAGCAGGACCTTCGGCCGTTTGGCGAGCGAACGTGCAAGTGCCACGCGCTGGCGCTGGCCGCCGGAAAGCTGATGCGGCTTGCGCTTGGCAAACTGTTCCAGCTTGGTCAGGCGCAACATCTCCGCGACCCGATCCCTGATATCGGCTTCCGGCAGCTTGTCCTGCTTCAGGCCGAAGGCAATGTTCTTCTCCACGCTCATATGCGGGAACAGCGCATAGGACTGGAACATCATGTTGGAGGGGCGCTTGAAGGGCGGGATGCCGGCAAGATCCTGACCATCCAGAAAGATCTGTCCGGAGGTCGGCGTCTCGAAACCGGCCAGCATGCGCATCAAGGTGGTCTTGCCGCAGCCCGATCCTCCGAGCAGCGCAAAAAACTCGCGCTCGTAGATTTTCAGGGAGAGATTTCTGACCGCAACAAAGTCACCGAATTTCTTGGTGACATTGCGGAACTCGATGAAGGGAACCTGGCCGGGATCCTCCCAGGGCGTGAATTCCTTGCGCACCGGACCGATCGATTTCTTCGCCAAAACAATCCCCCACCCCTAAGAGATTTCACTGAAATCAGAAGCGCCGGGTCCATTCCGAACCCGGCGCTTCACATGACTTACTGGCCGCTCTTCACGCCGGTCCAGGTGCGTGTCACCACGCGCTGCACCTTCGGCGGATAAGGGGTGGTGGTGTAGAGATTGCTGACAGTTGCCTCGTCCGGATAGATCGCCGTATCGCCGATCACATCCTCGTTGAGATGCTCCTGAGAGGCCTTGTTGCCGTTGGCGTAGTAGACATAGTTGGAGGCCTTGGCCATGACTTCCGGTCGCATGATGTAGTTCAGGAACTCATGCGCTTCTTCCACATGTGGCGCATCGGCCGGAATAGCCATCTGGTCGAACCACATCTGGGCGCCTTCCTTCGGAATGGCATATTCGACAGTCACGCCGTTGTCGGCTTCCGCTGCGCGGTCCCGCGCCTGCAGCACATCGCCGGACCAGCCGATGGCCACACAGATGTCGCCGTTGGCGAGCGCATTGATGTATTCGGAGGAATGGAATTTCTGGATGCTCGGGCGGATCGTCGCGAGCAGTTCACCCGCTTTCTTGATCTCGGCCGGATCCTTGCTGTCCGGATCAAGACCCAGATATTTGAGCGCAGCCGGGATCATCTCTGCCGGTGCGTCCAGCATGAAAACACCGCACTCCTTCAGCTTCTCGATGTTTTCCGGCTTGAAGATCAGGTCCCAGCTGTCGACAGGCGCGTCTTCGCCAAGGACTTCCTTCACCTTGCCGACATTGTAGCCAATGCCTGTGGTGCCCCACATGTAGTTGATCGAATAGGCGTTGTCCGGGTCGTATTTCTCGACACGCGCTTCGATGTCCTTCCACATGTTGGACAGGTTGGAGAGTTTCGACTTGTCCAGCGGTGCGAAAACACCGGCCTGGATCTGGCGGGCCAGGAAGGTACCTGTCGGCACGACCACGTCATAGCCGGTGCCGCCGGCCAGCAGCTTCGTTTCCAGAACCTCGTTGCTGTCAAAGACGTCATAGACGACCTTGATGCCGGTTTCCTTGGTGAAGTCTTCCAGGATGGATTCGTCGATATAGTCGGACCAGTTATAGACATTCACAACCCGGTCCTGGGCAAGTGCAGCACCGCTCATCAGGCTGAGAACGGCGACACCGGTCAACATGGATTTCAACGTCATTTGAGAACTCCCCTCAGAGTGTGATCGGAAGGCCTTGTTTTCGGCCTAGTCCCTGATTGCTAACGGACATTCGCGCTGTTTTACGTCTTGTCTGTCCCGCAGAGTGGCGATGGCACCAGATTTTGTCCAGCATCGATTTTGGGCGCCGCCACCGTTACAAATAGGTCTGACGTTCAAGCGAAGAAATCTCCCGCCCGAACTCGTTCAGTTCCTCCCGTTTGATCTCCGTCAGAACCTTGTGCATTTCCGGTCCGACGGCCTGTTTCATCAGTTTCGAGGCTTCGAAGGCGTCGATTGCCTCGTCCATCCACGGCGTCAACCGCTTCTTGCGTTTTTCATAAGCGTTGCCCGTGACAGGAGCCGGTGGATCCTTCTTTTGCCGCAAGCCTTCCATCATGCCCGCAAGAATGCCGGTCAGGACCAGATAGGGATTGGCGTCGGCCCCGGCGATGCGGTGCTCGACGCGTGCAGCCTCGGGACTCGATGCCGGCACCCGCAGGGCCACCGACCGGTTGTCATACCCCCAGCAGATCGAGGCCGGTGCATAGGACCCCGGCTGCATTCGGCGGAAGCCGTTGAATGTGGAAATGAACAGCATCAAGGCTTCGGGCATGGTCTTCAAAAGACCGTTGATGGCATGCCCGAGCCGCTCCGGCCCCTTGTCCGGATCGGCAAATAGGTTGCCGCTCTCGTCCTCCATCGAAACATGCACATGCATGCCGTTGCCCGGCCATTCCACAAAGGGCTTGGCCATGAAAGACGCCTTGAGTTCATGCTTGCGCGCTACGCCGGCCACCAGCCGGCGCAGCAACACGACGTCGTCGGCAGCCAGCAGCGGATTGCGGCGGTGATGCAGGTTGAGCTCAAACTGCCCGGGCGCCGCTTCGGACACCGCCGCATCCGCCGGAATATCCTGGGCCTCACAGGCTTTTCTGAGATCGTCGACCACCGGCAACAGCGCTTCCAGGTCCGAGAGTGCATACATGTTCTGGCGCGCTGGCCCCAGATGCGTGGAAAAGAGCGGCTTTGGCTGCTCCGTCCAGTCACCGTCGCTTTCTTCGAACAGATAGAATTCCAGTTCAAAGGCGCAGGTGGCCGTCACGCCGAATTCGTCCTTCAGCCGGGCGACCATATTTTCAAGGACATGGCGCGGATCTGCGAGGAACGGCTCGCCGTCCCGATCATACATGGACAAGAGCACCTGAGCCGTCTTGCGATCTGTCCAGGGCACAAGTTTCAGCGTTTCAGGGATTGGCCAGCAGACCCCATCCTTGTCGCCGGTCTCCAGATGCATGCCGGTGGCCTCGACCTCCCGGCCCCAGACATCAAGCCCGAAAAGAGAATACGGAAAGGCAACGCCGCCTTCAAAGACCTTGGGCAGCGCCTTGCCGGGCAGCCACTTGCCGCGCAGGACGCCGTTGGTGTCCGGCAGGACCACTTCCAGCGTGTCCAGATCCGGATTTTCGGCCATAAAGGCATCAAAGTCGCGTTTCCAGCCGGGCTCGGCCGGATGTTCCAGGATCTGGTGGGGTAATTCGTTCATGTTTTCTTTTGTCTCGCCCCTGCCGCCAGCCGATCCGTCCTGCGCTTTATTACAAACCGGTCGTCAGCTTTCGTTTGCGTCCTTTTCAAAAATGTGATCACTTTCGGGAAACACTGTCAAGCGGGATCGCAAAATTCGCGATCCTGACGCAGAAGGAGGACATCCTTGCCGCTTCGGCGATCCGCCATGCAATCCGGTCCGGCCAAAGCCGAGGCGCCCCCCTCTTCGTCCCGGGGCGCGACCCGTGAACAGGTCGACAGCGCCGTTCGCTCAGGCCTTCTGACGGGACGCTTCATTCCCGGGAAAGCCGTGACCATCAGGGGGCTTGCGGCAGAACTCGGGGTCAGCCCCATGCCGGTGCGCGAGGTGCTGCAGCGGCTGGCTGCTGAAAACGCCCTGGAGGTCAAACCCAACGGGCGCGTCCAGGTGCCCGACATGACCCCAAGCCGGTTCGACGAAGTCCTGAAGGCACGCCAGCTTCTGGAGCCCGAGCTTGCGGAGCTGGCCCTGCCGAAGCTGTCAAAGGCTGATGCAGCAACCCTGAAGGCCATTGACGACGATATTGACGCGCGCCTGATTTCGGGGGACGCGGAAGCCTATATGCGGCTGAACCACGCCTTTCATTTTCATATCTACCGAGCCTCCCGCTCCGAGGTGCTGCTGCCGCTGATCGACAGTCTCTGGCTGCAATTCGCCCCGTTCATGCGCACCGTTTACGGCCGTGTCGGCACAGCCAGCCTTGAAGACCGGCACAAGGAAGCCATCCGCGCAATCGAACAATCCGACGCAGCCGGTCTGCGCGCGGCCATCTCGGCCGACATCAGCGACGGCATGGGCCTGCTGGGGAAGGAAATCCTCTCGGACACATGACCCGGTTGATCCGATGCACAAGAAATGTCATTTTGTGATCACAAAATAGCATGCCAAATTGACGGGGGCCATGGACACGGGTCCGGACCCCAGGCAACACACCAACACTCTGGAGCCTCTCGTGACGTCCGAAACGCCCGACAGCGAAAGCACAAATCCGGTCGACAGCCTGCGCGGCGTGCCAAGCATGGAGGCTGCACGGGACTGGCTCAGCGCCCGCAACATCCAAGACATCGAGTGCATCGTGCCAGACCTTGCAGGTGTTGCCCGCGGCAAGATGATGCCGACGGAAAAATTCTTTTCCGGCCCGGTGATGACCATGCCGGCCTCGATCTTCGCCCAGACGATTTCGGGCGACTATCCGGATGACGACGACTGGTTCCAGCACAACCCCACCGATGGCGATCTCTATTTCAAGGCCGATTACAGCACGCTGACGACGGTTCCCTGGGAGAGCGATCCGACCGCACAGCTCATCCACGATGCGCAGACCAGACAGGGCGATCCGGTCGAGACGGCACCGCGCAACGTCCTGAAGCGTATCCTGAAGCTTTACGAGGACAAGGGCTGGGAGCCGGTGATCGCGCCGGAAATCGAGTTCTACCTGGTGCGCCCCAACACCGACCCGGACTATCCGCTGGAACCGCCCCGTGGCCGGTCCGGCCGTCCGGAAGTCGGCCGGCAGTCCTATTCCATTTCGGCTCTCAACGAGTTCGACGACCTGATCGACGACATCTACGACCTGTCGGAAAAACAGGGGCTGGAGATCGACACGCTGATCCACGAGGAAGGCGCGGCGCAGATGGAAATCAATCTGCGCCACGGCAACCCGCTGGCACTCGCCGACCAGGTTTTCCTGTTCAAGCGCACCATCCGCGAGGCGGCCCTGCGCCATGACATTTACGCAACCTTCATGTCTAAGCCGATGTCGAACCAGCCGGGCTCGGCGATGCATATTCACCAGTCGGTGGTCGACAAGGAGACGGGCCTCAACATCTTTGCCAGCGAAGACGGGGAGGAAACTCCGGATTTCCTGGCCTTTATCGCCGGGCATCAGAAATACCTGCCGAAGGTGACCTCCATCATGGCGCCTTTCGTGAATTCCTACCGGCGCTTCTCCAAGACCTCGACCTCACCGGTGAACGTCCACTGGGGCTATGACAACCGGACGGTGGGACTGCGTGTCCCCTATTCCGACCCGCAGGCGCGGCGGCTGGAAAACCGGATCCCGGGCTCGGATGCCAATCCCTATCTGGCGATCGCGGCCAGCCTGGCCTGCGGTTATCTGGGCATCGTCAACGGCCTGAAGCCGGGCAAGCCGCGCGCCGACGATTGCACGGAGCTGGCAAAATCCCTGCCGCGCGGCCTGCCGGAAGCCGTCTCCCAGCTCGAAAAGTCCGAGGAAATGATCGAGCTCTTCGGCGAAAAGTTCGTCGCCACCTACCGGGCGATCAAATACGAGGAATTCGAAACCTTCATGTCCGTGATCAGCCCCTGGGAGCGGGAATATCTCCTGCTCAATGTCTGACCCGAAATCCGATTATCCTTCTGGAGCGCATGCCATGACGGCCCATTCCAACATCTATCCGACCAAGGCCCTGCAGGAGCTGGACGCCGCCCATCACTGGCACCCTTTTTCGGACATGAAGAGCCTCAATGAAGAGGGCAGCTGGGTGATCACCAGCGCAGACGGCGTCTGGCTGACGGATTCGGACGGCAAGAAAATCATGGACGGCATGGCCGGTCTGTGGTGCGTCCAGGTCGGTCATGGCCGCAAGGAAATCGCGGATGCCGTCTACAAGCAGATGAACGAATTGTCCTATTACAACACGTTCTTCAAGACGACCCATCCGCCGGCGATTGCCCTGTCGGAAAAACTCGCCCAGCTGGCTCCGGCGCACATGAACCGGGTGTTCTACTGTTCGTCCGGCTCGGAAGCCAACGACACGGTGTTCCGCATGGTGCGCACCTATTGGGACAAGGTCGGCAAGCCGGACAAGAAGGTGATCATCGGCCGCTGGAACGGTTATCACGGCTCGACGCTGGCCGGCACCAGCCTGGGCGGCATGAAGGCCATGCACAAACAGGGTGACCTGCCGGTCGCCGGCGTCCACCACATCGACCAACCCTACTGGTTCGGCGAAGGCCAGGACATGAGCCCGGAAGACTTCGGCATCGCCGCGGCGCGCAAGCTGGAACAAGCGATCGATGAAATCGGCGAAGACAAGGTTGCCGCCTTCATCGCCGAGCCGATCCAGGGCGCCGGCGGCGTCATCATCCCGCCGGAGACCTACTGGCCGGAGATCCGGCGTATCCTGGAAGAGCGCGACATCCTGTTTGTCTCCGATGAGGTCATCTGCGGCTTCGGCCGGCTGGGCGAATGGTTCGGCGCAGATTATTACGGCATGAAGCCGGACCTGATGCCGATCGCCAAGGGTCTGACCTCCGGCTATCTGCCGATGGGCGGCGTTCTGGTATCTGATCGGGTTGCCGAGGGCTTGATGCTGGCCGGCGACGATTTCAATCACGGCTACACCTATTCCGGACACCCGGCCTGCGCGGCCGCCGCGCTTGCCAATCTGGAGATCATCGAACGGGAAGGTCTGGTCGACCGGGTCAAAAACGACATCGGCCCCTACCTCAAGGAACGCTGGCTGAAACTGGGCGAACACGAGCTGGTCGGTGAAGCCCGCATGACCGGCCTTGTCGGCGCGCTGGAGCTGGTGCCGGACAAGGCAAATCCGGCAACGCCCTTCAAGGATGTCGGTGTGCCGGGCCTGCTCTGCCGCGACATCTCCTTTGAACATGGCATGGTGATGCGCGCCGTGCGCGACAGCATGATCATCTCGCCGCCGCTGGTGCTGACGCACGAAGAGGCCGACCATCTGGTGGCAACGGCGGAAAAGACGCTCAATGACACTCACCGGGTGCTGAAGCGGGATGGTTGGCTGGGATAGTCTCACGAGCTCTACGAGCGGATCCGCGTCAGGTGAAAGATGCGACCCGCTCGATCAGCCAATAGCTTGATACCCCGCCAATCGTATAGGCCAGCACGACGACCAACGTGCGGCGCGCCTTCACAGCCCGCTGCCCAAACGGCAAGAACAGGAGCGTCAGGACGATCGCTGCAATGGTGACGAAAGCCAATTGTCCCAGTTCCACACCGACATTGAAAGCCAGCAGGGCCAGCGGAATATCGGCCTGCGGCAGCCCGATCTCGCGCAAGGCCCCAGCGAAGCCGAGGCCATGCAGAAGGCCGAAGGCAAAAGTCACCAACCAGGGGGCTCGTTGCGACAGTCTGTTTTCATCTTTCTGGGCCGAGATGATTTCAATTGCCAAGAACACGATGGAAAGGGCGATCACGGCCTCCACCGGAGCTCCAGGCAACGATATCCAGCCAATTGTGGAGGCCACCAAGGTCAGGCTGTGTGCGACTGTAAAGGCCGTCACGGCTCCTACCAGACGCCAAAAATGCGGGATCAGCACAAGAAGGGCAAACAGAAACAGGAGGTGATCCCAGCCTTCCAGAATGTGCTCAAATCCTAGTCCGGAATAAACAGCAAAGACGGTCCGCCAATCCGGATCCCTCGGCAGTGTTACCGTTGTCGTATCCGCATTCAGTCGAAGAAAAATCGGTGTCCTATCCAACGCCGCAAAGCGGACCAGAACGTCCGTTTGCGTTTGTTCAAGACCCGGAATGGCAATCTGCTTGCCAGCAAGACCTCCCTCACACATTGCCACCCAGTCGGCTTCCCAGGACCCGCTTTTTGAGACGACATTGGGGCCGGTGTGTGGAAGACAGGCTTCAGGCAGAAGAAGATCAATCGCCATCGCCCGGCCAGCGACATCCGGAATGCGCCAGTAGACTTGCCAGCGTACCTTGTCGATCTGTTTGAGGGCAGCAAAACCCGGCTGCAACTCGTGAGCGTACGAGGTGCCTGACAGCAAAAGACCCAACAACACCAACAGACGACCGCAGGCATTGGACCAGGTCACTGCGACTGCCCCTCGACAATAATCCGGTATTGGGACGCAAGCGCTTCCTGCTGGTCTTTTTTGGCCTGCTCGTATCTCTGCAACAACCAGTCTTCGCTCACACGTTCCCGGGCCTCTTCAAAAGTGAGTTTTTCCGGCAACCGGTTCTCGGTAACCCGCACCAAATGAAACCCGTAGCCGGACTTGACAGGCCCCTGCCAGTTTCCGGTCTCAAACAACTGGAGTGTTTCAAACAGACCATCCCCAAACAGGCCGTCTACCTTGGCCCGCGCTGAGATGCCCAATTCCGACGGCAGCAAGGTCCGCTTGCCCAATTCATAGAAGGGAACACCTGCCTCAAGCTTTGTCAGAATTTCTGCCGTCACAGTCTCGTCCGGAATCTCACCGAGAAAGACCTGTTCGAAGGCCACGTGCCCGGGCCTGAGATAGGATGCGCGGTTGGCCTCAAAATGCGCCGTTAGATCATCCTCGGAGGGTTTTTGTGCCCTGGCTGCCGAGGCTGCGAGGTAGTCCATTTTCTGGACAAGCCGGCGGCGCAGCACCGTGTCGTCGCGATCGAGGCCCAGTCGCAAGGCTTCGCGCACCAGCACTTCCTCTCGAATGAAATTGTCGACCAGCTTCTGCTGTTCGGCAGTTGTAGGTGCGCGCTGCCAGATGGCTTGAAACTCGGTGTTCAACCGATCCAGCTGCAAGGACGTCACGGCAATTTCAGACGAAGGATCTCCGCCGGGTTCAGGATCACTCGGCACAACCGCGCCGTAATACACAAAGATAAGCGCGCCCAGGACCAGAAAATGGAGAAGCGGCTGGCGCAGGAAACGGGACAATGCAGTCAAAGTTTCTTCCGGTTCTGCTCATGTCAGGCAGGTTTCAAACCCGCCTGACACTAAAGCATGGTCAGGTGCCCGGCGTATACCAGATCGGTGAGGTATAGGCACGCTCCTGCTGGCTTGTCGGTGCACCGTCCGGCATATCGATCCCGTAGCGGAAGGCATCATAGGCGTACCAGGGCGGCGTCGGGATCTCCAGGATACGGGCATAATAGAAGGCACGCTCTGCCGGGTCGAATTCGGGATCGGACCAAACAGTTGCCAATTCCGATGCACCAATGGTGTTGGTCCAGCTGGCGCTTTTCAGATCGACCGTGTTGCCGACAGGCGGCAAATTACCGTCCGCGTCCGGTTGCCTGTCATCCGACCAGGCGACATCGAACACCTTTTCCTGCGTATTGCCGTCCGCATCGACCCAACCCTTGATGATCTGGATCCTGTCCAGATTGGCGCCGATCGGATCGCGAAGGGCATAGACAAGAAACGACGGTGCCCCTGCGGTTTCCGGCTTCGGCATCAGGTCGCCTCCCATCGGCACCCCTTTCCGGTAGCCCAGGATCGCCGGATTGCGGGTGTTGATGTCAGCATCGGTGAAATCCCAGCCACCGAACAGGCGCACGGCAATGCGTGTGCCTGTTGTCGCATAGGTCTCCTTGCGCTGCATGGCATCGAACAGTGATTCACGCGTGTTTTCGCGGGCCCAAACAGCTGTCAGGCCGGACGAAACCATCTGCCAGGCGAACAATTCTCCCTGGTCGGTTTTGACGAAGGGATGGGTCAACCGTTCCGCGGAGGGTTCGTAGCCCGTGTGCTTTCCGAAGAAATTGTCCTCTTCAAACGTCGCCAGACCGGTGTGGCTGTCGGTGGCGCCGGAAAAACCGAACTTGTAGGGATTGGTCCCGAACTTATCTTCAAGCACCATGCCGTTCTTCAGGGCCTCACGCGCATATTCCCCGGCCAGCATGTCATTGGTCTTGGCGACGGTCAGGTCGAGATTGCCCTTGTCCCAATTGTAATAGTCGGCGAACTCGTCATTCGGAGACAGGAAAGGATGCGCCTCGCCGTCACCCTTGATCTGGGTGATTTCGTAAAGCGGTTCCCACTTGCCGCGCAGCTCGACATACTCCTTGTCAATCGCCTTGCCGGTGAACTGTGCGTCGACCGGGAACATGACGCCGTTGGAGAGGTTGCCATTGTGGGCCAGCGCCAGAACTGCACCGTTGGTCTTGTCCTCGTAGGCCTGCATCCACTTGTAGAGTTCCAGCGGATCAGGGCTGCCGAAGGGCGGCGTCATCGTGAAGGGCACGACCTGACCTGCCCGATTGGCTCCATCGCGGAAAATCACATTTCGATGCAGGTTGTTGCCCTTGTCGAGCGAGGTCCATTCAAACCCGATCAGTGCCGTGAACGTTCCCGGGTCGTTGAACGCATCCGCCGTCTTGACGTTGTCCGACCAGATCGAGGCAAACCGCCGGGCACCCGGTTGATACTGTTCAAACAGTTCCGGCTCCACATTGCCCTGGCTGAATTGCGTGATCAGGTCGATTGTGGCGGCAACGGCTTCCTGCCCTCCCGCTCGATAGCCTTCCGACCATTTCCGGCCCTGCTCGTATTTCGTGACGTTCGGGGAGGCATCGAGAATGTCCGTGATGAGGCCCATGCCGTCGGAATGCTCCGTGATGACCATCCAGTCGAGCGGACGATACAGACGAACGGGCTGACCCGAAGAGGCGGTGATCTCTTCGCCACGCGCAAAACGCCATGCGTCTTCCTGAGTGAGCCGGGCCCCGAAACCGCCGGCGTCCATCGACTGTCCCGTGTGCAGGTGTGTGTCGCCCCAGAGCGGGCGCTCAGGGAAGCTGCGACCGGCATAGGGAGAATAGGCCTCACCTGGATAGACATCCTGGAGCTGGTCTTCGTTGAGATCGAATTCGGTTGCAGACGTCAGCGTCGCAGAACAGAAAATCGTGAGGACTGTCAAGGACCGAGCAAGCATCGCCATCTCCCGCATACACAACTTTTCCAAGAGTAAGGCACAGTTTCTGCCGTAGTTACAGTTGTAAAAACTATCTGACCTTGGAAAACGTGAAGGCTCCCTCCTTCACCGCCGACTGTGTGTGTGTGTGTGTCGAGGGTCAGGCGTGAAATTGCAGGTTTTTCTAACTTGTCCTGTCGGATAATCTCGCTAAGGAACGTTCCTTGTTCCGAAACCACACGTGTGCGGCAGGGAACCGGAGGACTACAATGCTTTTTTCCGTTTTGATTTACGCCAGCGAAGATTTCATCGACGCGCTTTCGCCGGAAGAACATTCCGCGCTGCTCAAGAAACACGGCGCCTTTCATGAGCATACCAAGGCAAACCGGAACTTTGCCGCTGCCACCAAGCTGATGTCGACGGGCACCTCCGTGACCGTCAGCAAGGACAGCGAGGACTTTGTCGTGACCGACGGTCCGTTTGCCGAAACCAAGGAGCAGTTCATGGGCTTTTACCTGCTCGACTGCGCCACCCTGGAAGAGGCGATAGAAGCGGTGAAGATCCTGCCGCTCGATCACGGTCGCATTGAAATCCGGCCGGTAGAATTCTTCGAGGGAGCCGACTTCAAGAATGCCGAGCGCATGGTTATCAACGCATCTTAAGGCCGCGCGTCCGCGTGTCCTGGCAGCGCTGAACCGTGTATTCGGCGACATCGATCTGGCCGAGGACGCGTTTCAGGAAGCCTCGCTGAAAGCCCTGAAATCCTGGCAGCCGGACGCAATGCCAAGCGACCCGGTCGCCTGGCTGATCGTTGCCGGACGCAATGCGGGCATCGACGTGATCCGGAAACGAAAGCGGGAGACACTGACGGCCCCAGAGGCGTTTGATCCGCTGACCGACGGCACGCATCCGGAATCCGGCCTGACGGAGGAACTCGACCGGTCCGCCTTTCGTGACGACATCCTGCGGCTCCTGTTCACCTGTTGCCATCCGGTCTTGCGGCGGGACCAGCAGATTGCCCTGTCGCTCAAGATTGTCGCGGGTCTCTCGGTTGACGAGATCGCAAGGGCCTTTCTGGTGCAGGCCAAAACGATGGAGCAGCGCATCACGCGTGCCAAAAAGCGGCTGCAGGCCGCAAAGCTCTCCTACGAGGAGCCGGATGCAGCCGGCCGGGCCGAGCGGCTGTCAGCAGTTGCCAACGCCATCTATCTCGTTTTCAACGAGGGCTATTCCGCCTCGCAGGGACCTGACCTGATCCGGGAAACCCTGTGCGAGGAAGCCATCCGGCTTGCCAGGTTGACAGTTCGCCTGTTCCCGGAGGAACCGGAACTGCGCGGTCTTCTGGCGCTGTGTCTGATCCAGCACTCCAGGCGCAAGGCGCGCCTCGACCAGAAGGGGCTGGCCGTCACGCTGGAAGACCAGGACCGGCAGCTCTGGGACCGCAGACTGATCGCCGAAGGCAACATCTTGCTGGAAGCCGCCCTGCGCCGCGCAGCTCCAGGACCTTTTCAGATCGAGGCGGCGATTGCGGCAACACATGCCCGCGCAGCCACCTATGCCGAGACCGACTGGGGAGAAATCGACCGGCTTTACAGAGCGCTGGAGCATATACGGCCCTCCCCCGTCGTTTCGCTCAACCGCGCCGTGGTGCTTGCAAGGCTGAACGGTCCGGAAGCGGCGCTGGAGCGCCTGGCACCGCTGTCGGCAGCGCTTCAGCGATATGCCGGATACCACTCCGTTGTCGCCTCCCTGCTGATGGATCTCGGACGACCGGAAGAGGCGCGCCAAGCCTATCTCCAGGCTCTGGAGCATGCCGGAACGGATGTCGAGAGGCAGCATGTCCTTCACAGGATGGCAGATCTCGCCCCCCGCTGACCGCCGCTTTTTTCAGACGCAGAAACAGCAGCCAGACAAGTTTCTCAGAAAAAGCCGGTGCGCCCTGTCGGGTCTGCTGCGTTCCATCCGTCCTTTGATTACCTGGGCCGACCCAGGCAACTGATTTTCTGGATAGGACGACATCATGAGCAACCCCATGCAAACCCACGGCGCGTTCAGCTGGATGGAACTTCACAGCGGCGACAGCGGCAAGGCGAAAACGTTTTACACCGACCTGCTGGACTGGGGCACCGAGGAAATGGAAATGCCGGGCATGACTTATTCCGTCATTGCGAATGGCGAGGACAAGATCGGAGGTTTCCCGCAAGAAGTCTCCGACACGCCGCGCTGGCTGCCTTATGTCACCGTCGATGATGTCGATGCCCGTGTCGAGAAGGCAAAAGCGCTTGGTGCGACCATTGCGATGGAACCGTTCAGTGTGCCGTCCGTCGGCCGCATGGCGACGATTGTCGATCCGGTCGGTGGCGTGATCGCCCTGATCACCTACGAGGCGCCTTCGGAGTGACCGGTCCGGGCGGTCAGCGAATGGCCGCCCGCATTGCCTTTGAAGAACGGAGATATTTCATGGACATGATCTCTTCCCTGCCGGTGACGCTGGTGTTTATCGCCATCTTCGCGTTGATACAGATCCCGATGACCATCGCCGTCGGGCTGCTCCGGTTGAAAACCGATATTCAATTCATGGATGGCGGCAACCCCGCCCTGCTGCAGCGCATGCGCGCGCATGGCAATTTCACCGAAACCGTTCCCATGAGCCTTCTAGCCATGGCGGCCGCCGAGCTGGCCGGAGCCCCTGCACTGCTGCTGTGGGCGGTCGGCGGTTCCCTCCTGCTCGGCAGGTTCCTGCACTACGGCACCCTGGTCACATCCGGTTTCGGCATAGGCCGGGCAATCGGGATGGTCCTGACCTTCGCACCGCTGCTGGTCTGCCCCGTCTATGTGCTGGTCTCACTGTTCCGGTAAAGCAAAGCGGCCGGCATTCCATGCCGGCCGGCCTTTTGCCTTCCACCGGTGCTGATCGACGCGATCAGAACCGGTACCAGAGAAATAGGCCGCCATGGCCACTGACCGCTTCGCCGCGATCCTTGACGATCGGGCTGTCTGCCATGCTGCCGAGCAGGGCCGAGGCACCGGCCATGCCGCCGACACCCCAGTTTTCGGTGATGGCGTAGCGGGAAGTCAGGTCGAGTGTGACATCGCGAAATCCGGCATCCGCGTCGTATTTCGCAAGACCGCTGGCATTCGATCCGGCCTGGGTCACCGAATAATAGGCGTCCGCATGGGAGCCATCCACGAAGGTCGTCGACAGGTCGACGCCGAAGGACAGTTGCTCCGTCGCGCTGATTTCATAACCCAGGCTGAAGGTTGCCGTCGTGCCGCTGTCGCCCATGACATCATGAGCGATTTCGATATTGGCCCCAAGCGAGTCCCGCTGCAGCAGCAATCCGGCGTAACCACCACCGACGACACCACCAACCCAGAGTTCGTGGTCGACATCCGGCAGCTTGTCGACAACCTTGTCGTTGACGTCCTTGCGTCCGAACCCGTAGCCGATCAGCGGACCGGCATAGAAACTCTCGAAGGGCAGAACATTGGCAGTGGCCGTCAGGCCGTTGAACTTGACGAAATAGGGCCCCTTTTCAATGGAGCCGATGATCCCCGGCGCAAAACCGTAATCCTTCGACCCCAGATATTCCGGGCCAAAAAACGCACCGGCACCAACCAGTACGCTCCAATCCTTTGTTTCCTGAGCAGAAACTTCCCCTGCGACAAGAACGGCGCTTGCAACGGCAGCGGCACGTACATAACACTTTGACAACATATGACCACTCTCAGCAATGCGACCCCAGCAATGTTGTCAGTGTCTACATTCGTCAGTTGTCACAGTCAATCGAAATGTTGACGGCGTCTATTTGTGGAGGGCTTCAGCCTGAGCACTGTGAAATATCATCATGGCAATCTTAAGGAGGCCCTGATTCAGGCCGGACTCGACATCCTGAACGAAGACGGGCTGGAAAGCCTGTCGCTGCGTGCCTGCGCAGCCCGGGCCGGTGTCTCGCACGGAGCTCCCAAGAACCACTTTGCCAACCTTGCCGTGCTCCAGGCAGCCATCGCCACGGAAGGATTTCGCAAGTTCGCGGCCACGATGCGCGCGCATATGGAACAAGCCCCCGGTGACGCCAGATCCCAGATCATCGCAAGCGCCAAGGGTTATGTCGCCTTTGTGGAAGACAATCCGCATCTGTTCCGGCTGATGTTTTCCATGGAGCGCAAACTCGACCTCTACCCAGACCTGTTGCCGGCCAGCCGCGAAGCCTATGCGGTTCTGCGGGAGGTGGCCTCAGGCCTGTCCCCGGACAATTGCGAGAACCCCGTGCACCAGACCACGGCGGAAACCATGCTCTGGACCTTCATCCACGGCTACGCCAACCTGAAGGCCAACCGTCAGTTCTACACGGCGAATGCCGAGACCGGCAAAGACCCCGCGCTGGAAGACATCTTTCCGAAATTCTTCTACACGGAAAAAGACTGATTGGCGTGACAACGCCAACTCTGCTTCGGAACCGACAGTTTCTTAAATTGTCACTCACGCATTCCAAGAAAGTTGCGTGGTATTACCTAATTCCTTTTGACAGTTGCAACTTTCACCAGCTTTAAAAATACAATCTTAAATCGTTAGCTTCATAATAGCATTCTGGTTTGCTTGTGCAGACTATGTACAGCCTTAACGACGCGGTAGGTGTTACATGATCAGACAGGGGATTGTCTTTCTGACCTTGATCATCGGCGCGCTCATGCAGGGTCATGCCGCAGACGGGATCGATCAAAGAATTCGTGTGTCCAATGCGGATCAGGAAGGCTCACCAAGATTTCTCACTGTTGCGGACATTGAGACCGCCGGCCTGCAGCAGCTGCAGGCGTTTCACCCTTATGAAAAACGAAGCAACGCCTATCACGGGGTCTGGATGGAGGATTTCGTCGAGCGCTTCGGCACTCCGGGCGTTTCCACTGTCATCACCCGGGCCATCGACGATTACGAGATCACTTTCACCAGGGACGAATGGCAATCGATACGCATCCTGCTCGCGACCCGGGTGAACGACCGATATGTAGATTTTGATGAAAAGGGGCCGCTCTTCGTCGTCTTTCCGGACTATGACGAAAAACAGAAAGAGTACCGAGCCAATCTGCCCAAGTGGATCTGGATGATCACTGAAATCTCCATGGAGTGAAACTTGGTATCAAGGTCTGCTGCACTTCTCACCGGCATGCTTCTCGTGGCAATGGCCTTGTCCGGAACCTATCTGTACCGGGCCTTTGAACAGGCCCCAGCCCGTCTCGAACAGTCCAGCGCCACCATGCGCATGACAGATTCGATGCGGCTGACCATGAAGGTTGCTCTCCTGTCCCAGCGCGGTTACCAGAGTTACCTTCTCGCGATCCAGCAGCAAGACACCAACCAGCTGATCCAGGCACAGAACCTCACCAAGGCGTCTCTGGGATTTGTTTTCAGCGACTATATCGACAAGGCTGCGATGGTCGAGCGCGTGTCGCCGCTCATTCGAGACAATCTCGCGCTGATGTCCATCGGCGGCACCTCGCCCTCGGACGAGGTCCTGCGCACGATCAGCGCAAATTCACGAGAAATCGGTCGGCTGTGCGAGCAGATCGAAAGAGAATTCTGGACCTCCTTCCAGTCCGATTTTCTCGAATTCGAGACAAACGAAACCAGACTGCTGCTGCAATATCAGTTGATGATTGCCGCAACTGTTGTTGTTGCCTTTGTCCTGTTTGCCTTTGTTGTTCGTCAGCGGACGCTAAACCGGGAGCTGCAGCGGACGGACGCCGGCCTCAGGGAAAGTGAACAGCTACTGCAAGAAGCCCAGTCGCTTGCAAGGCTCGGCAACTGGGACCTGGATCTGGAAACCGGACTGGCACGCTGGTCCGACGAAGAATATCGCCTGCTCGGGTATCTCCCTGGAGACGTGCCCCCCTCGGCGGAGGCCTTTCTGGCTGCCGTGCACCCGGAGGACAGGCAGAGCGTCACCGACGAAATGCAGCGCGCAATGGATCCCGGGGAGGTTGCTCCCTACCGGATCGTGCACCGGATCACGACCGACGAAGGCGACCGTTACCTGGAACAGCGGGGACAGGTTGAATTCTCGCCCGACTGCAAGCCAATGCGCATGTTCGGCACCACGACCGACATCACGGAGCGGCGGAATCGCCAACTGGAGCTGGAGCACTATCGCGACCAGCTCGAAGACCTGGTTGAGGAACGAACGCGTGACCTGGCGAAGGAAGTCAACGACCGTCGCCACGTCCAGGAGGAATTGCACAAAAGCGAAACTCGGCTGCGCCAGATCCTCGACAGTTCGTCCGCCGGGATCTCGATCTTGCGGATGAACCCGATCAGGCGGATCTACGCCAACCAGCGTTTTCTGGAATTTTTCCACGCAGGCTCCTCCGAACAACTGGACGAATTCGGCTTCGAAAACACCTTCGTTGAGACAAGGGACCGGGAAAATGCCGGCGCCTGCGTTGAACGCGGTGAAGGCTTTCAACGGTTTATCATGGAACGGCGGCGGGTCGATAACAGCACCTGGTGGGGTCTGCATGACGCCATTCCCATCGAATTCGAGGACGCGCCCGCAACAATCGTCTGGCACTACGACATTACAGACCAGAAGCTGGCGGAAAAGGAGCTCGTGCAAACCGAAAAGCTGGCGTCGCTCGGCGGGCTGGTGGCCGGGCTTGCCCACGAAGTCAACACGCCGATCGGCGTCGGTCTGACGGCGGCAACCTTTCTGGAAGAGAAGGTCTCAGACATTTCCAGTCTGGTCAGTCAGCAGAGCCTCACCCGGCGCGGTCTGGATGCGTTTATTGATCAGGCCGGGCAGTCGTCCCGGATCATCGTCGGCAATCTGCATCGCGCATCAGATCTGGTGCGCAGTTTCAAGCAGGTTGCCGTGGATCAGTCCAGCGATGAATTGCGAACCTTCAAGCTGGTTGATTATGTGGAAGAAACACTGCTCAGTCTTCTGCCGCAAACGAAGAAGACGCCACATGAAATCGTGGTCACGGGCAATCGAGACATCGTGCTGACCAGCTTTCCGGGCGCCCTGTCGCAGATCGTCACCAACCTGGTATTGAATTCCCTGACCCATGCCTTTGACGACGGCGAGACCGGTGAGATCCGGATCGACAGTTCTCTTACCGGGCAAAACGCTCACATTCACTACAGCGACAACGGCAAGGGCGTCTCGGCGGATGTGCTCAAGCGTATCTTCGATCCGTTCTTTACGACGAAACGCGGCAGCGGTGGCAGCGGCCTCGGCATGCATATCGTCTACAATCTCGTCACCAGGAAGCTGGGCGGCACGGTCGTTTGTGACAGTGTTCCCGACAAAGGAATTTCGGTCCATATTACAATCCCGTTGAAAGCGGTGCCCTCGCAGGACGTTACATGAGTGACCAGAACGAAAAGATCCTGTTCTCTGACGACCCGGAGCCAAGCCCGAACCAGGGAGCGCCCTGGAAGGTCCTGCTGGTTGACGACGAGCAGGCCATCCACGATGTCACCAGTCTGGCCCTGACCGACTTCACGTTTGACGATCGGCCGCTGGAATTCATCTCGGCCTATTCCGGCGCACAGGCAATGACTGCCATTCAGGAGCATCAAGATACGGCCCTGATCCTGCTGGACGTGGTGATGGAAAGCGAAACGGCGGGCCTGGACGTTGCCCGGTTCATTCGCGAGGATCTCGGCAATACCACCGTGCGCATTGTGCTGCGCACAGGCCAGCCCGGCCAGGCGCCGGAACGGGACGTGATCGCCAGATACGATATCAATGACTACAAGGAAAAGACCGAGCTGACCTCGCGCAAGCTCACGACCCTGCTCTATGCCTCCCTTCGTTCCTATCGCGACATCATCGAGCTGGAAAGAAACAGACGCGGTCTGGAAGCGGTGATCGAAGCTTCTGCACGGATGTTCGAGATGCATACCAAGGAGAACCTCGCCGAACTTGTCCTGCAGGAACTCGACGGGCTGGTTCAAACGCAGTGCACCCGGCCGGGCAGCAACACCAGTGCTTTCGCCGCACAGGGACAGGGACAATCCCTCCAGATCGTCGCCGCCACCGGTTGCTACGAACCTTATGCCGGCAGGGATCTCACAGACATTCAGGACCCTGCCATGATCAAGGATCTCGCAGCCGCGCTGACCTGCAGCCGCAGCGAGATGACCTCAACGGACTATACGGCCGTCATCAAGTGCCGGGATGGCCTGAAGCGGTTCCTGCATCTCAAGGGGCTTTGCAGAGAACCCGGCGAGCTAGATCGATCGCTGCTCTCCCTGTTCGAGCGCAACGTTGCGATTGCATGCGAGAACATGGATCTGGTTCACGAGATCGAACAGACGCAGATCGAGATGGTCGACATACTCGGTGAGACAATCGAGACCCGGTCTCTGGAAACCGGGCACCATGTGCAGCGCGTTGCCGAGATCAGCCAGCTTCTGGCGCTTGAATATGGCCTCGGCGAAGAGGAGGCGGAAGTGATCCGGCTTGCCTCGCCGCTTCATGACATCGGCAAGATCGGCATTCCCGATGCCATTTTGAGCAAGCCGGGCAAGCTGGATGACGCCGAATGGGAGATCATGAAAACCCACGCCCGGCTCGGTTACGATATTCTGAAAACCTCGAGCAGGCGCGTGTTGCAGGCCGGGGCAATCATCGCCCGCGACCATCATGAAAAATGGGATGGCAGTGGTTACCCGGCCGGTCTCGGTGGCGAAGACATCCACCTTTACGGTCGTCTCACCGCCGTTGCAGACGTGTTCGAGGCCCTTGGGGCCGAGCGTTGCTACAAGGACCCCTGGCCGCTCGACAAGATCATCGACTTCATGCGCGAGCAGCGCGGCCGGCATTTCGAGCCCAGGCTGATCGACATTCTTCTTCAGAACATCGACAAGATCACCGCGATCATCGAGACCAACGGCGAAACGTCTTCGGTCTGAACAACAGGTTTATTCCGCAGCGACAGCGATATCGCGCGGTGACCGGCGTGCCCACGGACGGGTCCCGACCGGGATCTCGTCAACAGTACCGACTGGCTGCAGATATTTGGTGACTTCCGGCCATTCGCCCGCCTTCAGGGCCTTCAGAACTTCCGGCTTGGCGATCTCGAAGGACGACACGCCGCAGCGGCGGGCGAGCGGGACCTGATCGAGGATGTATTTTCCGACAGCGCGAATGTCACCTTGATAACCGATCTGTTCGCGCAGGACACGCGCGGCAGAGAACCCGCGGCCATCAGCGAAGCTCGGAAAGTCGACAGCGACCAGGGCCAGGCGTCCCAGATAGAGTTCGACCGGCTCGACATCATCGCCTGCTTCGACGAGCACGGCCGTCTGACCGTCGCGGGCGAGATAGGCTTCCGCATCTCCCAGAAACAGCGAAAGCGGCACCAGCGCATCGCCCGTCACTGCCGTTGCCGTTTCCGCGTCAGCCGTTTCCCAGTTTTCCTCGACGAACTCGCCGTCCTTGTAGATCGTTGCCATCTTTGCGTCCTCAAATGTCGTCATGGACAGCGGTCAGATACCGCTGCCGTCAATTTCCTTGCCATGGGTCGGCCAGTGAATACCGCATTCCGTCTTGTCCTGGCCGCGCCAGCGGCCCGCCCGCGGATCTTCGCCCGGTGCGACCTTGTCCGTGCACGGCATGCAGCCGATCGACGGATAGCCCTGGGCGACGAGCGGATGCGGTGGCAAATCGTGGGCCTTGGCATAGTCCAGGATGTCCGCCGCGGACCAATCCGCCAACGGGTTGACCTTCACGCGCCCCTGATCGATCTCGAACACTTCCAGGTTTGCACGTGACGCGCTCTGGAACCGTTTGCGGCCCGAGATCCAGGCCTCGAAGCCTGTCAGGATGCGCTCGAGCGGCGCCACCTTGCGGATATGACAGCAGGCGTCGGTGTCACTCATCCAGAGCATGCCGGCCGGGTCGTTGGCCTCCAGGTCCTCTTTCGACGGCTTGAAGGTGCGCACATCGCTCAGGCCCAGTTTCTCGACCAGTTCATCCCGGTAGAGCAGGGTCGCCGGGAACATCTTGATCGTGTCCCCGAACAGGACCGGCGTCGACGGATCGATCTGGGCAACCATATGCAGGAGCACGGCGCTGTCCGCGCCGAAACTCGAAACCAGCGCGATATCTCCGGCAAACTGGTGCCGGATCGCCGCTCTCAGGATGTCCTGTGCGGTCGCGTCCTCGAACTGGGCATTAAGAGCGGCGACTTCCGCCTGCAGGCCCAGTTCAGGATCGACGCCCAGGCTGAAGGTTTCATGCAGCGCCATAAAGGGCCTCCTTGAAAGGCGCCTCCCCGATCCGCCGATAGGCTTCCAGGAAGGTTTCCTCTTTGCCGGACCGCAGGCCGAGATAGGTGTCGACCAGCGTTTCGATGGCATCGACCACTTCTTCGGACGAGAAGCCGCGGCCGACGATTTCGCCGATGGATGCGTTTTCGTTGGCCGATCCGCCGAGCGTCACCTGGTAGAATTCCTCGCCCTTCTTCTCCAGGCCAAGAATGCCGATGTGACCGACATGGTGGTGGCCGCAGGCGTTGATGCAGCCGGAGATCTTGATCTTCAGCTCGCCGATTTCCGCCTGACGTTCCGCCGTGCCGAAGCGCTCGGAAATGCGCTGAGCCACCGGGATGGAGCGCGCCGTCGCCAGAGCGCAATAGTCCATGCCCGGGCAGGCAATGATGTCGGTGATGAGGCCGGCATTGCCTTCGGCGATTTCCGCTGCGACCAGCCGGTCGAACAGTGCAGGCAGATCCTCCAGCTTCACATGCGGCAGGATCACGTTCTGCTCGTGGGAAATGCGCAGCTCGTCATGACCGTACTGTTCGGCGAGATCCGCGATCACGTCCATCTGGTGGTCGGACGCATCACCCGGAATGCCGCCGATCGGTTTCATCGACAGGGTCACGGAGGTGTAACCCGGCACACGGTGCGGATTGAGATTATGGGCCACAAACTGTGCGAAAGCCGCATCGCTTTCCTTGCGGGCTTCCACAGCAGTGGAAACGGCAGACCCGACTTCAAGCGGAGGCGGCGCGAAATAGGCCTCAATGCGGCGGACTTCCTCGTCCGGCAGGCGCAACACGCCGAAACGGATCTTTTCGAATTCGGCTTCGATATCCGCCTTCAGCTCTTCCAGGCCGGTTTCGTGAACCAGGATCTTGATGCGGGCCTTGTACTTGTTGTCACGGCGGCCATAGCGGTTATAGACGCGCAGGATCGCTTCCGAATAGGCCAGCAGATCCTCTTCCGGCAGGAAGTCGCGCACCTTGCGGCCGATCATCGGCGTACGGCCGAGACCGCCACCGACAAACACTTCAAAGCCGATCTCGCCAGCCTCATTGCGGGTCAGCTGCAGGCCGATGTCATGGACCTGCACCGCGGCACGGTCATTCGGCGCGCCGGTGATGGCGATCTTGAACTTGCGTGGCAGGAACGAGAATTCCGGATGCAGTGATGACCACTGACGCAGGATTTCCGCATAGGGACGCGGGTCGGCGATCTCGTCGGCGGCAGCGCCGGCGAAGTGATCGGCCGTCACGTTGCGAATGCAGTTGCCCGACGTCTGAATGGCGTGCATTTCGACTTCCGCCAGCTCTTCCAGGATGGCTGGCGTGTCTTCCAGCTTCGGCCAGTTGAACTGAATGTTCTGGCGCGTGGTGAAGTGGCCGTAGCCCTTGTCGTAGGTCCGGGCGATATGGGCCAGCTTCTTCATCTGGCGGCTGTTGAGCGTGCCATAGGGAATGGCGACCCGCAGCATGTAGGCGTGAAGCTGCAGGTAAAGACCGTTCATCAGGCGCAGCGGCTTGAACTCGTCCTCGGACAGTTCACCGGCCAGGCGGCGGCGCACCTGGTCCTTGAACTGCTCGGTGCGCTGATTGACAAAACTGGCGTCAAATTCGTCGTAACGGTACATCTTCACTCTCCTTGCCGGGCGCTGCCATGCACATTTCTGCGTTTTGGGCGCTGCCCTGACCTCTGTCGTCTGTCTTCAGGCGGAAACCGCCTGGGCCTGCTTGCCGAATTGCGGGTGGGTGGTCGGCCCGGCGGCACGGATCTTTTCGCGCAGGCGCACCGGAACAATGACGCCGTCCTCAACCGTGACATCCATCTCGTAGACGCCGACGACTTCCTGGTTCTTTTCCGCGGCAGCACCTTCGGCGAGGCCCTCGGCAACGGCGTCCTTGCCCTCGAAGGTCCTGGCCAGCGTGACCCGCTCGACCCAGGCGCCGCCTTCAGCGAGCCAGACGACGTCGCCGTTCAGGAGGCGGTTGGCGGTAATGACTTTCATGGTGTTCACTCTCACTTCGTCAGGCTGCCGCAACCCGGGCGGCCCTTTGCGGCGCCAGCGGCTCGGCGTGTTCCAGGGCGGCGTGGCCAACGGCCTCGCCAATCACGATCAGGACCGGTCCGTCGATTTCCGCGCGGTTCGACAGGATCGCGAGGTCCGACAGGGTTCCGGCAAATTGGCGTTCATCCGGATGGGCGGCGTTTTCGATCACGGCCACCGGTGTGTCCGGCTTGAGGCCGGCATTGATCATCTTGTCGGCCACGGCAGCTGCAACCGTCCGGCCCATATAGACAGCAACGGTTGCCCCCTTCAGGGCCAGCCCGGCCCAGTCCGGCAGGGTTTCGGACTTGGCGTTGTGGCCGGTCGCAAAGACAAGGTTGGAAGCCACTCCGCGAAGCGTGAGCGGGATCTGCGCCGAAGCGGCCGCGGCGAAGGCTGCTGTCACACCGGGGACGACCTCGAAACCGATCCCGCCTTCGCGGAGGGCCTCCATTTCTTCTGCCGCCCGGCCGAAGATCATCGGATCTCCCGCTTTCAGGCGGACAACCTTCAGGCCCTTGCGACCAAGCTTCACCAGCAACTCGCAGATTTCGGCCTGCGGCACGGAATGCGCGCCCTTGCGCTTGCCGACCGAAATGCGCTCCGCATCCCTGCGGCCCATGGCAATCACACCTGCCGGAACCAGAGCGTCGTGAACAATGACGTCGGCTTCCTGCAGCAGGCGCTGCGCGCGCAGCGTCAAGAGATCTTCCGCACCCGGACCGGCGCCGACCAGCCAGACAAACCCCGGCTCATCCGCCATGGAATTCAAAAGCCGCTGCGCCTCGGCGCGCGCGATATCCGCTTTGCCGGCATAAAGATTGGTGGCAACGGCCCCGGAGAAGAACCGGGCCCAGAAATTGCGGCGCAAGGCACCGTCGCGAATGACCTTCGTGGCCGCATCGCGGAAACTTTCGGCCAGGCGAGCAAGCTCACCGGTGGCACGTGGCAGCATCGCCTCGATGCGTGCACGGATATGACGGGACAGAACCGGGCCGACGCCGGTGGAGGTGATGGCAACCGCGATCGGGGCCCGGTTGACCAGGGCGCCGGTGTAGAAGTCGCACAGCTCCGGCTTGTCGACCGCGTTGACCGGCACGCCAAAAATGCGGGCGGCATCGACAACGGCCTTGTCGAGATCCCAGTCTTCCCGCGCGGAGAAGACAAGCGCCGCACCGTTCAGATGCGCCGGCCGGAATGCCTCGGCAACATGCTCTGCCTCGAAGAGATCAATGGCTTCCTGCAGATCGGCATCGACGGTTTCGCCGATGACGACGATTTCTGCATTGGTTTCGCCCAGGAGACGCACCTTGGCAGCAGCCTCGCCGCCATGACCGACAACAAGCACACGTTGACCGGCAACCTTCATGAAGGCCGGAAACACGTCGAGCCGGTTTTCCGGCCGCTTCAGTGTCTTAGGTGTCTTGTCACGGCGTACAGCCATCTCAAGGGTCTCCAGTCCCAGTTTGATGGGCTTAATGTAATGAGACGCCTTCCGGAGCGCCGGGCACCGGTTTTCAAAGCTCTGACAAGAAGCGGAATAGATTTTTCTCAAAGCCTGATTTGACCGACTCTGGTTCCCGCGCTCGCGCAAATACAGTCAATGGTCGGAACACAGGTTGAGCAGCAGGCCCCGGGACGCAGCCGAGTGGCGACGGTGTCATTGCCAGCGTGTAATCCGGACCGAAACAGGCACTTCCTTTTGCGGCCGGTTTTCTTGATGCCGCAGCGGAATTCGCTTAGCCTTTCCAATTGACTGGCGGGCCAGACATGGTGCGCCGCATAGGCATCAGGGGGGAACGATGCGTCACTTACAACTATTGGCAGCAGCCGGCGCAACCTTGTTTCTGGCTCTGGCAACAGCACAGGCCGCGGTTGTCGAGAATTTCCGTCTTGGCGGCTGGAACGGCAGTGCGTTCACCGATGACCAAAGCGGCCGGTTCTCCACCTGCGTCGCCTCGGCCACCTACAAGAGCGGCATCACGCTCTACGTCCAGGTGGACACCAGCTACAACTGGGCGATCGGCTTTTCCGCCCCGCACTGGAACATGCCGGTCGGCTCCGACATTCCCCTGCAATACCGCATCGACCGGGGCGGTTGGCAAAGCGGTGTCGCCAAGGCGACTTCCAAGGACCTTGCGCGCATGCAGATGCCCGAGGGTGGCTACATCATCACCCGTTTTCGCCGGGGCCGCACGCTCTACGTCTATGACGGTGCCTATAATTACGAATTCCGCCTGACCGGCACCTCCCGGCTGATGGCCCGACTTGCCAAATGCGTCGAACAGAACACAGCCCGCTATGGCGCTGCGCCCGGCATGGCAAATGCCGCGCCGGCACAAGGTGGTCTCGGCCAGACTGCGCCAGCCCAGTCAAACAACGCGGCCAGTACGGTGGGCGATCCGCAGCTTACCGTCGAGGCCACCCAGGCGCTGTTCAACCTGATGGGCAATGCGGGGATTTCCGGCCTGCAGCTGAAGCCGGACGGCCAGCGCGAGGAAGACCTCAAGGGCCTGCATGCGGTTGCCGCCAATGATGCCCGGACACTCGTTGCCCATATTTTTCCCGCCGGCAGCTATTCCTCGGAAGAAGAGCTGATGTCGCTGTCGGTCGCCGACAGCCAGAAGAGCTGCGCCGAAGGCAGTTTTTCCTCCAGCACGGAACGGGTCAATCAGGGTGGCCGCGACCTCTATATCAGCCACGCCAATTGCGAAGCGGGTGACTTTCAGCTGATCGAACGGGTGGCGATCCTGAAGCGGGCTGCGGGCGGCATCTTCGTCTATGGCGTTGCAGATACGTATGTCGGCGAAGGCGGCGGCGCCCCGGTCTCGCCACCGGAACTGACAGACGCGGCCTTTTACAGCGCGGTGGCGGCCGCAGCGCAATAACGCCGTCAAACGCCTCTGATTGTCATCCCCGCGAAAGCGGAGACCCGGGAAACTTCAACGGCCGCCGCAATGCCCTTTTCCACTTCCCCGGCGTCCTGGGTCCCGGATCTCGGCTGTGCTGCGTCCGGGATGACAAACAGAACGCGCCGAGCCTCAGGACGCACGAATAACGCTCGCTCAAACGTCTCTTCGTCATCCCATGGCTCGCCCATGGGATCCATGCCATGGGCGTTCCGTTCGGAGCGGCCTCGTTTGCGGCGACGGGACGGCATGGATTGCAGGGTCGAGCCCTGCAATGACGAAGGTGGAGGAAATGCGCCTCTGTCTCACGGTGTCATCCCCGCAAAAGCGGAGACCCGGGACACTTCAGCGGCCATCGCATTGCCCCCATCTATTTCCCCGGTGTCCTGGGTCCCGGATCTCCGTTGCGCTGCGTCCGGGATGACAAGGAGGAAGAACGGTTAGAAGGACACAAAAAAGCCGGCGAAGTCGCCGGCTTTTCTCAACTGATGTGACGGCACCCTACTTCATCGGCTGCAGCACGGAGACGAAGTTGGCCACGGCCGCGCCGCCCATGTTGAAGATGCCGCCAAGTTCGGCGTTCCTGACCTGGATGTCGCCGGCGGTGCCTGTGAGCTGCATGGCGGTCAGGACATGCATGGAGACACCGGTGGCACCGATCGGGTGACCTTTCGCCTTGAGACCGCCGGACGGGTTGACCGGCAGCTTGCCGCCCATCTCGGTCCAGCCTTCCAGAACGGCACGGGCGCCCTCGCCTTCCTTGGTCAGGCCCATGGCCTCATATTCGATCAGCTCGGCAATGGTGAAACAGTCATGGGTCTCGACAAAGGAGAGGTCATCAATTGCCAGGTTGGCATCACCAAGCGCTTCGCCCCAGGCCCTCGCGCAGCCCTCGAATTTCAGAATGTCGCGCCGGGACATCGGCAGGAAGTCCTGGACATGGGCCATGCCGCGGAAGGCGACCGCCTTTTTCATGCCAAGCGCCGTTGCCGGATCGGTCAGGACCAGGGCCGCAGCGCCATCGGAAACCAGCGAACAGTCGGTGCGTTTCAACGGGCCGGCGACAAACGGGTTCTTTTCGCTTTCCGCGCGGCAGAAGTCGAAGCCGAGATCCTTGCGCATCTGGGCATAGGGATTGCCGACGCCGTTCTTGTGGTTCTTGGCGGCGATCTTCGCCAGTGCGTCGGACTGGTCGCCATATTTCTGGAAATAGGCATCGGCGATCTTGCCGAAGACGCCGGCAAACCCGGCAGGCGTGTCGCCCTCTTCCTTCAGATAGGAGGCCTTCAGCAGGTTCTTGCCGATTTCCGGGCCAGGTGTGGTTGTCATCTGCTCGACGCCGACAACCAGCACGAAACGGGCCTCGCCAGAGGCCACGGCGCGCACGCCCTGATGCACGGCGGCAGAGCCGGTGGCACAGGCATTTTCAACGCGGGTCGCCGGCGTGAACCGCAGGGCCGGATCCGCCTGCAGCACCAGGGACGCTGTAAAATTCTGAAGGGAGAAACCGGCATTGAAATGACCAAGCAGGATCTCGTCGACATCTTCCGGAGCGATGCCGGCATCTTCGATGGCGTCCACCGCCACCTTGACGATCATGCTTTCAACCGTTTCTTCCGCATGTTTTCCGAAGGGCAAATGCGCCCATCCAACCATGGCTGCCGTCATGACACTTCCTCCAGATTATCCTTCACGAATTGGCGGCGCCGGACAGAACGTCCAGGGCTGATTCTCTCCAATTCCAGTCTCTTGAAGCTTTTGCTGAGCCTGACAGTCCCAGCTTCCATGCTGCTTTGCAAGAAGAAATTGACCTTAACGTCATAACTTTATTTTTTTCTCTTTATTTTCAATATTTTAACATCATAAACTCTTTCGCTATTTGGGTGACCAATGGATCGCGTTTTCGCCTTTTCCGGCTTCACAATCCGCAGATTTCACGATCGTTAAGATTTTGTTCACAAACCTGTCACGCACGCCTGTTACAAGAACGGTGTTCCGGACAAAATCGTGTTTCGAGACTTTTCATTTGCTCCACCGGTCCTGCCTCGTGCGGGGCCGGTTTTTGCTTGTGCCGCACCCGATGCACCTGCGCCACGACACCCGGCATTCACTTAACCCTATCCACCATTGTCACGACTTTTTGCAGGCAGGTCTCTTGACCTGAAGAGCCGCCGGATATAGCCATTCAAAGCGCTTTGAAAACCTCAACACCGCCAGAGAAGCGGACGGAGACCGGCAATGTTCGAAGAAGCCGAAACGGGCCTGGAGGCCGATGTGCCTGAAAACCTGATCAAAGACCCGGACTGGTGGAAAGGCGCGGTGATCTATCAGATCTATCCGCGTTCCTTCAACGACACCAACAATGACGGCATCGGCGACCTCAACGGCGTCACCGAACGGATGGATTACATTGCCTCGCTCGGTGTCGACGCCATCTGGCTGTCGCCGTTCTTCACCTCACCCATGGACGATTTCGGCTATGACGTCTCCGACTATGAGGATGTCGACCCGATGTTCGGCTCGCTGGCCGATTTCGATGCCATGCTGGCGGCCGCGCACAAGCGCGGGCTGAAGGTCATCATCGACCTGGTGATTTCCCACACGTCCGACCAGCATGCCTGGTTCACCGAAAGCCGGTCCTCCAAAGACAATGCCAAGGCCGACTGGTTCGTCTGGGCGGATGCCAAGCCGGACGGCACGGTGCCCAACAACTGGCTGTCGATCTTCGGCGGCCCCGCCTGGGAGTGGGACAGCCGCCGCTGCCAGTATTACATGCATAATTTCCTGGCCAGCCAGCCGGACCTCAACTTCCACAACGAAGACGTCCAGGACGCCGTCCTGGGCGCCGCGAAGTTCTGGCTCGACCGGGGTGTCGACGGTTTCCGTCTCGACACGGTGAATTTCTACGTCCACGATCAGGAGCTGAGGGACAACCCGCCGCTCAGCGCGGACGAGGCACCGTCCACCGTCGATCCGACCAATCCTTATGGCTACCAGGACCATGTCTATGACAAGACGCGGCCGGAAAACCTCGTTTTCCTGAAGAAGCTGCGCGGTCTGCTCGACCGGTATCCCGGCACCACGTCTGTCGGCGAGATCGGGCATGACGGGCTCGCGGTCGAGCTCACCAAGGCCTACACGGAAGCGGGTGAGCGCATCCACATGGCCTACAGCTTCGACCTTCTGACGCCGCAGCATTCGGCCGCCTATATCCGCCGGATCGTTGAGGAGATGAATGAAGGCATCGGTTCGGGCTGGGCCAGCTGGGCGCTGTCCAACCATGATGTCCAGCGGGTCGGCAGCCGCTGGGGCGAGGGCCACGACATCCGGAAATTCGCTCCGCTGGAAACAGCGCTTTGCGCTTCACTGCGCGGCACGCCCTGTCTTTATCAGGGCGAGGAACTCGGCCTGCCGCAGGCCGACGTGCCATTCGACCAGCTGCAGGACCCCTACGGCATCCGCTTCTGGCCGGAATACAAGGGCCGCGACGGTTGCCGCACCCCCATGCCATGGGCAAACAACAACAGCCATGGCGGTTTTTCCGACGCCGACCCATGGCTGCCGATGGCCGACACCCATCTGCCGCTGGCGGTGGACATGCAGGAGAAGGACGAGACATCGATCCTGAACCGCAACAGGGCGTTTTATGCGTGGAGGAAAGAGTTTGAACCGCTGAAAAAGGGCGACATGCACTTCCTCGACAGCGCGGGCGAGACACTCGTTTTCACTCGCAGCCACGGGGGCGAAACAATCCTTTGCGCCTTCAATCTGGGCACGGAGCCGGCAAGCATCGAGGTTCCGGATCTCGTCCTGGGAGACCTCAGGGCGCCGGGTTTCACCGGGCTTGTCGAAGGCTCCAAGATCACCCTGCAAGGGCTCGATGCGGCTTTCGCACGCGTGAAATCCTGATTTGACCTTCAAATCCCCGTCCGGCGCGGCTAATACCTGAACGGTATCTGCCGGGCCGGTCCCGTCCGGCGCCCTATCCGACCGGAGTGTCATGACCGAGCGCCTGCCCCTTTCCGCCTTCATCATTGCCAAAGACGAAGCCGACCGGATCCACAAGCCGATCGAAAGCGTCATCGACTGGGTGGACGAGGTGATTGTCATCGACAGCGGATCGAGCGACGACACCGTTGCCGTTGCAGAAAGACTCGGGGCGCGGGTCATCCGGAATGACTGGCCCGGATACGGCCCGCAGAAGCGGTTCGGCGAAGACCAGTGCCGAAACGACTGGCTGCTCAATCTCGATGCCGACGAAGAGGTGACGCCGGATCTCGCCGCTGAAATCCGTGCGAAATTCGCCGACGGCAGCTACAAGAGTGCGGATGGCTGGCGGATCATGATCCGGGACATGTATGCCCATGAAAGCGCACCGGCACCCTGGGCCTATGGCTATCACCAGATACGGCTCTACGACCGGCAAAAGGGCCGCTTTTCGGTTTCGATCGTTCACGACACGGTGCGCCCGGAGCCCGGTGCCAGGATCGACAATCTCTCCGGCATCATGGCGCATCGCTCGATCCGCTCACTCGATTTCCAGGTCGGCAAATACAACCGCTATTCCGGCATGCAGGTCGAGGACATGCGCGCCCGCGGACGCAAGCTGCCAAGGACCCGGCTCCTGACCGAATTCCCGGTCAGCTTCCTCAAGGCCTATTTCGTGCGCAAGTACCGCAAATATGGCTGGTGGGGCCTCATCCTGTCCATGAACTATGCCCATGCCCGCTTTCTGCGGGTGGCCAAGGCCTATGAGGCGGAGCTTCTGGAGAAAGCGGGCAAGGATTGAGACCGCGGATCGTTCAGACCATCCGGCTTGCCGGATTTCAGCCCGCATCCCCCAGCAATTCTTCGACCACCTCGTGCCGCTCGACCCGGATCGGCTGACGCACGCCGGCGGTCTGATGAAAATGCTCCAGGCGGCGGATGGTGGTCGGCGTCAGGAGGTGCCCACGCGCAAGCACCAGTTCGTGGCTGCTTTCGGTCAATGCATCGTCAACCAGAATATCGCCCGGCCGCAGCGAGCGGATGTAACACTGGGCGACATGCTTCCTGCGCGATTCCGGCAAATCGTCCATCAATATCTCCCGGGCCAGTTCAAGCAGCTTCGGGTCGTATTTGCGCCAGTTTATCGTGAGCGCTTCGAATGAGGCAGCGTCCGGTCCGCTTTCCGGGCTGGCATACCAGAGATCGGTCAGCAGCTTGAGCATTCGCGAGACCAACGGGATTTCCTGGCCAGTCGGGCCGTCCTTGGGAAAACCCGATCCGTCATAGCCGCGCCCTGACAGATAAAGATATTCGGAGACCTTCTCCAGCTGGGGAATGTTTTTCAGCAATTCCCGTGACTGCACCGGCGCCCTGTCCAGCACGTCACGCTCCTGCTCCGTCAGGCTGCGCGCAGCCCGATAGCGCGCCAGAATTTGTTTCGGCAGGAGCGCCTCGCCCAGCGGCGACAGCATGACCGCCATTTCCAGTTCCCAGGTCTTTTTCATACCGAGCGCCTTGGCGAGTTTCAGCGCCTGCTTGCGAACGGCGGCCGTGCGGCTGAAGGCTTCGGGATGAAACAGCGCCAGCATGTCGATCAGGAGTTTCACCGACCCGGCCAGTGTGCGCTCGAGAAGGGCCCTGTCCTTGGCCAGTTGCCGGTGATGGGAAAGCGCGGTCTCCATGGCCGACACCAGTTCGGTGGGTTGACACGGCTTTTCCAGGAACATGAAGGCATGACCCTCGTTCAGCGCTTTCTTGATGGCCTCGGCTGATTTTTCGCGCGTGAGCATGATCCGCGCAGCGAGCGGTACAATGGTTTCTGCAGCCCGCAGGAAGGCCGTTCCGCCGCGGCCGGGCAGATTGAAACAGGAAAAGACCACCGATGTGCCCGGATTCTGTTTCAAGAACAGCAGGGCCGGATCGGATTCCGAAAAACAGACCACGTTCTTGTGGCCGCTGAACAGTCGCTGGAACCCTTTCTTCACATTTTCATCGGGATCCGCAACAACGATGAGGTCCGTGGGTGTCTCCATACACGGTTCCTTTCTCCTGAAGAAAAGCCGCCGCGAACAATCAGCAACGCTCAACTCCTGCGAGATCATCTCATGAGACAGATAACAAATACTTGAGGAAACATCTGGGATTTAATTTCGTGCCTTCAGGGAATTCGCCAGTGGTTTTTTCGTGTTTCTGTGACTAAGAAGTCGAAATGAAAGATGTTTTGATCATCGGGGCCGGTCCGGCCGGCTTGTTTGCCGCTGAAAACCTGTCGGCAAAAGGGTTTTCCGTCAGCATCGCCGACCGGATGCCCTCCCCTGCCCGCAAGTTCCTGATGGCCGGCCGGGGTGGCCTCAACCTGACCCATGGCGAAGACCTTCAAACGTTCCTGAAGCGGTACAGGGAAGCGGAGCCTTTTCTCGCCCCCATGATCCGGGCCTTTCCTCCTGAGGCCCTCAGAGACTGGTGTCACGGTCTGGGAGAACAGACCTTTGTCGGCAGCAGTGGACGCGTATTTCCCGTTTCCATGAAGGCCTCGCCCTTGCTCAGGGCCTGGTTGCGCCGCCTTGAAGACAACAAGGTCCAGCTCCTGAGCCGGCACACCTGGAGAGGCTTAGCAGAAGATGGGTCCGCGCTTCTTGAAGATGGCGCGGGCGAGGTCGAGCCGTTTCCGGCCCGGGCTGTGCTCCTTGCCCTTGGTGGTGCCAGCTGGCCGAAACTCGGTTCTGATGCTGCCTGGGTGCCGCTGCTGGAAGCGAAAGACATTGAAGTCCATCGGTTCCAGCCGGCGAATTGCGGTTTTCAGGTTGCCTGGAGCGCCCACCTGAAAGACAGGTTTGCAGGCAAACCGCTCAAGCGCATTGTGCTGTCGCATGCCGGCCGGCGGGTCAGCGGGGAAGCCTTGCTGTCCGCACAGGGGCTTGAAGGCGGCGGCATTTATGCACTGTCAGCTGAGCTGCGCGAAACAATCAACCAGAACGGGAAGGCTGAACTCTCGATCGACCTGCGGCCATCGCTGACCATGGAAGAACTGACGAAGAAGCTGCAAAAACCGCGGAAGAAACAATCCCAGGCAACCTTCCTGAAAAAGACCCTCAAACTGAAACCGGAAGAGCTGACGCTCTTGCGCGAGGCAGGCGAACTGCCTTCAGATCCGGACGATCTTGCCCGCCGGATCAAGGCCGTTGCCATTTGTCTGACAGCCCCTTACGCCATCGGCAGGGCCATATCATCGGCAGGCGGCATCGCGGTCACCGAACTGGATGACCACCTGATGCTGAAAAAACAGCCCGGCCTGTTTGCTGCCGGCGAAATGCTGGATTGGGAAGCGCCGACCGGCGGCTACCTGCTGCAAGCCTGTTTTGCCACGGGACACTGCGCTGCGGCCGGGATTGAAACCTATCTGTCGGAGGGACAGTGACATGACCGTGCTTTACGTGGACGCGGATGCCTGTCCGGTGAAAGACGAGGCAATCCGGGTCGGAGAACGCCACAAGGTGCCGATCAAGTTCGTCTCCAACAGCTGGATGCGCCTGCCGGAAGGCGATCTGATCGAACGGGTGGTCGTGCCGGAAGGTCCGGACGAGGCCGACAACTGGATCGCGGAACGGGCCCGGACCGGCGATGTGGTGGTGACCGCGGATGTGCCGTTGGCGGCGCGCTGCGTCAAGACCGGCGCTCTTGTCATCGGCCCATCCGGCAAGCCCTTCAGCGAAGACGGCATCGGCATGCGTCTCGCCATGCGTGACCTCAAGACCCATCTGCGTGAAATCGGCGAAATCCGGGAAGGTGGCCCGTCTTTCACCAAGCAGGACCGGTCCCGCTTTCTCAATCAGCTGGAGACCACCATGCGGGCGGCAAAACGACTGGCAGGCCAGGCCTGAACAAAAAACTCCCTGCAAGGCGGGGAGGAACACCTTGCAGGGAGTGTGGCCGGATACCCTTTGGGGGTGATTGCGCCCCGGCTCTATAGCTTTGCCCAAGCCCGTCTCTGACGGCTGGACCGCATTTAGCGGCAGAATTTGTACTGGCCGGAATAGGCCAGGAAGTAACCGGTGTTCGGGTTGAAGGACCGGTATTTGCGACTGCAGTAATTGTACCAGGCCGGGCTCCACGGAGCCGGGCGATAAACGACGACCGGAGCCGGTGCCGGGTAATAGGCCGGCGGCGGCGCGACGTAGCGCGGCTGCGACAGGGCGGAGCCCAGGATCGCGCCTGCAGCAAGGCCACCGGCGATGCCGACACCCACCTGCCAGCCTTCAGCGGCGTTGGCGGATTGCGTCTGGGTGGTGAGGGCTGCACCGGCAACAAGAGCCAGTGCGACGGTGGTGGTAGCAACTTTCTTGAACATGACGGTGTCCCTTCTGGTTTGCGAGGCCTGTCCTGTTCGCCTCAGCTCATGACACCAACATAGGAAGGGAGCGCTCCGGTCGCTGTGACCGGAGTCACAGGCATGCGGTTTTGCGGAAATGCGCCCTATTCGGGTTCAAAACCCGCATTTGGCCGGCAGCTTTCAACGGACATATCGCTCCGGCAGGTCGACACCCTTGCCAGATAGGCCTTCAGATATGTGCGGTCCGCCTCATGGTCCTCGCCAAGGGCGTCGACCAGCTCCACTGCCCGCTCAAACCAGACCTGCGCCTTCTCCGGCCTGTCGGCTGCGAACAGTGCATAAGAGACAATCGCGGCGGCATACGCCTTTTGCCGCGCGCCGGCACGCGCGACCTCCCCTTCCGCCTCAGTCTCCAATGCATCCAGTCCGGCAGCGTCTTTCAAGAAAGTGTCGCTCTCATACCAGAGGGCCTGCAGCAGCAGGAAGAAACCCCGGTTGGAGCCCGTGTGATCAAGCTCGGCCGCGACGCGATAGGCCCTTTGCCACGGTGGAACGGCCTGGATGGCCTGGTAGGCATCCGTTTTCATGAAGACCTCGAGCTTTTCCAGCTCGTCTTCCGAAAAATCTACATATAGCGGCAGACCGTTGCCAGGGCAGACCGGGAGACGTGTCACGAACTCGCAGGAGGATACTCCTCGAAAAGACATCGTGCGCCCAAAGGAAGTGCAGGACAGTGTCTCCACGACCTTGAAAACCTCCCCACCTACGGGGCAAGTCATCTCGCGTTCGACCGGAATACCTGCAAATACCGGGGTGGCGAAGATCCAAAGCATCAATCCAAACAGCGACTGCCTGATCATATCAACTCTTCCCTCTTCGCCCCTGCCCACACGACATTTCTATTCAAGCATTGGGCGAAAAGTGGGAAACTGAAGGGCAATTTCCAGACCAGTCATGCCCAAAATCAGCCTTTCCCCGTTTCTGACACAAGTTTCACTTGCCGCGACTCCCAACGGCACCTACATTATCCGCCATCGGTACGCGTTGTGCCGTACGGGACTGACGAAAGACCCGGTGAGACTGACTTCGGTGGCTGCTCCATTAAGCGCTGCTCTGAATTGGCAAGCTTTCCGTTTCTTAGTGACTTCTCGTTTATCCGCGCCCTGCCGGAAACGGGACGGCGCATTCTACCTACGGAAAGGCTTCTCCATGCGCGAGAACGGCACCATCAAATTCTTCAACCACGACCGTGGCTTTGGCTTCATCACGCCGGAAAACGGCTCCAAGGATGTGTTCGTCCACATCACTGCTTTCGAGCAGGCCGGAATCGGTACGCCTGTTGAAGGCGCGAAAATCTCCTTCGTTGCCGAAGACGACCGTCGTGGCCGCGGCAAGCAGGCTGCTCAGCTCGAGCTGCTCTAAGCTTTTGCAGCCGCCGTCGTGAGACGGCAGGCGCAGACAAAATACGGAAACGGGGCCTTTCGGCCCCGTTTTTGTTTTCCAGGTGGTTGCTAGCCAATTGGTTGTCTAAAAAGGACACGCACTTACAATTGAAATGTTTGCGCATCGTTCGATGTCCACCGAGGTTTAGATGAAGCTCGAGACCCTACCGGCAGCTATCCAGATCCTTGCAATGATATTATTCGCTTCGGCTATCGTTGCATTCGTTTTTGCTTTTCTGGGGATTGCTTCGACGATTTTCAAAGCCAAATTTGGGCTCACTTCCAACAATGAAAAAAGACTTTCCCAGGGCGAAAAGTGGGGTCAGCAAAATCGGAAATTGAATCCGTTCCTTCTTTCTCCGCAATTCAAAACTCAAAGAATTTTTGTCTTTGGCGGGTTTTCCGGATTCATCATTTGCTTCGTCTCTTTGTTTGTTATCGTGCTCTCCAATGGAAAATAGTGGCGTTTGATGCCGCGGCAGCGGCAAGGGGCTGCTTAATTAAGTTCATCGTAGCGTCTCAACAACGAACCTCATCCTGAGAGTCTGGCCCGAAAGTGATGGCCGGGGCGAATGCTTCAGTCACATGTGTCATTCCCGCGAAAGCGGGAAACCAGGACTCCGTGAGGTTAGATTTAATTTATAGCGCCGATTCATGAGGTTACTGGGTCCCCGCTTTCGCGGGGAAGACAACCGAGAGGGGGCAAGTTCGTGCCAGGAACGATGAAAGCTGCGTCCTAGATCACTTTCGGGCCAGACAGTGAGGAGGACCGATAGGTCCGTCTCAAAGGATGGGCGTCTTGCTTTAGCGCAAGCAATCCATCCTTCGAGACGCCGCTCGCGCGGCTCCTCAGGATGAGGTCTGTGTTTGTTGCTCAGCGTGCCTTGCCCCTTAGAGCATGCAGTCCAGCAACTCGTTCTCGCCGATGACACCGACAATGGCGCCGTCCTTCTGAACGACGACAGGCTCCGAGCTGGACTTCTTCAGCCGGGCGACCTCGCGGATCGGCGTGTTGGCATCGCAGTTCAGAGCCGACGCCAGAGAGCCCGACAGGCTGCCTGGCGGCACCATGATGTCACGGGCCCGCAGGACGTTCAGCGGGTTCATGTGGCTGACAAAGTCCGCCACATACTCCGTTGCCGGCGTCTTGACGATCTCCTGCGGCGTACCCAGCTGGATCACCCGGCCGCCTTCCATGATGGCGATGCGCGAGCCGATCTTGGCGGCTTCATCGAGATCGTGGCTGACGAAGATGATCGTCCGGTTGAGCTCTTTTTGAAGATCGAGCAACTCATCCTGCAGCTTGTCGCGGATCAGCGGATCAAGCGCAGAAAACGGCTCATCCATCAAGAGGATCGGAGCGTCGGTGGCAAAGGCACGGGCAAGACCCACACGCTGCTGCATGCCGCCGGAAAGCTCGTGGACGTATTTCTCGCCCCAGCCGGTCAGGCCGACCAGCTTCAGCTGGGCTTCCACCTTGGCGGCGCGTTCCTTTACCGGCATGCCCGCCAGTTCAAGACCGAAACCGACATTTTCAGCCACCGTGCGCCAGGGCAAGAGGCCGAATTGCTGGAACACCATGCCGATGCGGTGCCGGCGCAGTTCCCGGAGCTCGTTTTCAGGACAGGTCTCCGGGTTGATGTAGCGGCTGCCGTCATGCACCTGAACTTCGCCGCGGATCACCGGGTTCAGCCCGTTGACCGCCCGCAGCAGGGTCGACTTGCCCGAGCCGGACAGGCCCATCAGCACGATGACCTCGCCCTCATAGATGTCGAAGCTTGCGCCTGCGACGCCCAGGATCTGGCCCGTCTCGGCCTGGATTTCCTGGCGGGTCTTACCCGCATCGATCAGCGGCAGGGCCGTTTGCGGCTTGTCGCCAAAAACGATATCGACATCCTTGAAGGAGACGATGGTTGCGGGATTAGCGTCACTCATCGCTTGCCTCCTTCCTGGGCCCGGAAGAACCGGTCAAGCACGATGGCGATCAGGACGATACAGACGCCAACCTCGAAGCCTTGTGCAATGTTCACGGTGTTCAGGGCTCTGAGCGTCGGCACGCCGAGACCATCGGCGCCAACGAGAGCCGCGATCACCACCATGGACAGCGACAGCATGATGGTCTGGGTCAGACCCGCCATGATCTGCGGCAGCGCATAAGGCAGTTCGATCTTCCAGAGCAGCTGCCGCTTGGTGGCGCCAAAGGCCTGCCCCGCTTCGATCAACGCCGTCGGTGTCGAGGAGACGCCGAGCTGCGTCAGCCGGATCGGTGCCGGAATGGCGAAGATCACGGTTGCGATCAGACCTGGCACCATGCCGAGACCGAACAGGATCAGCGCCGGAATCAGGTACACGAAGGTCGGGATCGTCTGCATCAGATCGAGCACGGGACGGATCGCGGCATAAAAACGCGGGTTGTGCGCGCCAACCACACCAACGGGCACGCCGACGGCCATGCAGACGACCGAAGCGGCAATCACCAGTGCCAGCGTTTCCGTCGTCTCTTCCCAATAGCCCTGATTGATGATCAGAAGCAGCGAGACGGCGACGAACGCGGCAAAGGCGATCGTGCGGTGGACCGCATAGCCGATGGCGACGGCCACAACCACGACGAAAAGCGGATGCGGCGTTTGCAGCAGCCACAGGATCCCGTCGATGAGGGTTTCCAGGAAATATGAAATACCGTCAAACACCCAATAGGCATTGTCGGTGAGCCAATCGACGAGGGACCTTGCCCATGGGCCGATCGGCAGCTTGTTGTCTGTCAGCCAGTCCAACCTGCCGCTCCGGAAGTTTTGTGTTGTTATAAAAAGACGGCGCCGGTGGGAGGTCCGCACCGGCGCCGCTTTGAGCGTCGCTTAGAGGCCGAGGGCGCCCTTGACGGCTGCAAAGCTGTCACCACCATCGAAGGTCTTCACGCCGACCAGCCAGTTTTCGAAGGTCGCCGGGTGCTCCTTCAACCAGGCCGCGGCCGCCTTGTTGGGGTCTTCGCCGTCGATCAGGATCGCGCCCATGATCTCGTTTTCCATCGCGAGCGAGAACTCCAGGTTCTCGAGCAGCTTGCCGACATTCGGGCATTCCGTGGTGTAGCCCGCCCGAACGTTCGTGTAGACGGTGGCACCGCCATAGTTCGGGCCAAAGATGTCGTCACCGCCGTCAAGGTACTTCATTTTGAAGTTGGCGTTCATCGGGTGCGGTTCCCAGCCGAGGAAAACGATGTCGTTCTCGCGGCGGTTGGCGCGTGCAACCTGGGCCAGCATGCCCTGCTCGGAGGATTCAACCACTTCAAAGCCTTCCAGATCGAAAAGGTTCTGGTCGATCATGCCAATGATCAGTCGGTTGCCGTCATTGCCCGGCTCGATGCCGTAGATCTTGCCGTCGAGGTCGTCCTTAAACTTGGCGATATCCTGGAAACTCTTCAGGCCCTTGTCGTAGGTGTATTCCGGAACGGCCAGCGTGTACTTGGCGCCTTCGAGGTTGGCGCGCACGGTTTCGACAGAGCCGTCTTCACGGTAGGCCTTGATGTCGCCTTCCATGGTCGGCATCCAGTTGCCGAGGAAGATGTCGATGTCCTTGTTCTTCAGGGACGCATAGGTCACCGGCACGGACAGGATCTTCACGTCCGGCTCGTAGCCGAGCGCTTCCAGGACAACCGAGGTTGCGGCGGTGGTGGCGGTGATGTCGGTCCAGCCGACGTCGGAGAAGCGGACTGACTTGCAGGCCTCGGGCTCACTGGCCAGTGCGGTGCCGGTCAGCAGAAATCCGAGCGCAATACCTCCAGCGAGTTTCGCTGCTACTTTCATGATATACCTCCTAAGGAAAGTCGAACTTTTTTGCTTTTCTGCAGGGCGGGGTTGCTTCGGTATAACGCCCTCCACATACGCTTCCCACAGCCTGCCCAATGTTGATCCAAACATCCACGGGAAAAATTTGCAAGTTTTCATTGATTGATTGATCAATTAAAAATAAGACCAAGAGACAGATGGAGGTCGAAATGCCCAAGGTCGGAATGGAAGCGGAGCGGCGCCGCAGCCTGATTGACGCAACGGTTGATGCAATTCACGAGCGCGGATACTCGGACGTGACGATGGCGCAGATCGCCAAACGTGCGGGTGTTTCCGGTGGGTTGGTGCATCATTATTTCGGCTCGAAAGATCAATTACTTGCGGCAACCATGCGGCACCTTCTGACCGAGTTGGGCCGCGCCATCCGCGATGGCCTTGCCAAGGCCGAAACACCGCGCGAGCGCATCAGCGCAATCATTGCCGGCAACTTTGCCGTTGACCAGTTTCAGCCTGCCGTCATTGCCGCCTGGCTGGCCTTCTATGTCCAGTCGCGGACCACGGACAGCAACAGCCGGCTGTTGAAAATCTATGCCGCGCGTCTCGCCTCCAACCTGACACACAACCTCAGGGCCTTCATGCCGCAGACCGAAGCCCGGCGCATCGCCGAAGGCACGGCCTCCATGATCGACGGGGTCTGGATTCGCCAGGCGCTGTCCGATGCAAAGACCGACCGGGACGCCGCCATCGCGATGGTCGAGGACTATGTCGAAACCCAGATTGCCGTGCATGCCGCGCGCGGCGCCAACGCCTGACCCGGCCGGAGACCTTCATGACCGACCAGTTCGATTTCATCATCGTCGGCGCCGGATCCGCCGGCTGCGCCCTGGCCTACCGGCTGTCGGAAGATCCGAAGAACCGCGTCCTGCTGCTTGAATTCGGCGGCACGGATGTCGGCCCGCTGATCCAGATGCCGGCTGCTCTCTCCTATCCGATGAACATGCCGCTCTATGACTGGGGCTTCCAGAGCGAACCGGAGCCGCATCTGGGCGGACGCCGCCTGGCGACCCCGCGCGGCAAGGTGATCGGCGGCTCCTCGTCCATCAACGGCATGGTCTATGTGCGCGGCCACGCCTGCGACTTCGACACCTGGGAAGACATGGGCGCGTCCGGCTGGGGCTATCGCCACGTGCTGCCCTATTACAAGCGCCTGGAACACAGCCATGGCGGCCAGAGCGGCTGGCGCGGCACCGACGGCCCGCTCCATGTCCAGCGCGGCACCAAGTGGAACCCGCTGTTTCACGCCTTCCGCGATGCCGGTGCCCAGGCCGGTTACGGCGTGACCGAAGACTATAATGGCGAACGCCAGGAAGGCTTCGGCGACATGGAAATGACGGTCCACCGGGGCCGCCGCTGGTCCGCCGCCAATGCCTATCTGAAACCCGCCCTGAAACGCGGCAATCTCACGCTGATCAAGGGCGCACTTGCCCGCAAGATCCTGATCATGGACAAACGCGCCACAGGCGTGGAATTCGAAACCGGCGGCGAGATCCGCGAAGCCCGGGCCGCGCGGGAGGTCGTCCTCGCGGCGTCCTCGATCAACTCGCCGAAAATCCTGATGAATTCCGGTATCGGTCCGGCCGCCGATCTTTCGGCCCTCGGCATCGATGTCGTGGCCGACCGGCCCGGTGTCGGCGCCAACCTCCAGGACCACCTGGAACTCTATCTGCAGCAGGCCTGCAGCCAGCCGATCACGCTCTACAAACACTGGAACCTTATTTCCAAGGCCCTGATCGGCGCGCAATGGCTGTTCTTCAAGCAGGGTCTCGGTGCATCCAACCAGTTCGAGAGCGCCGCCTTCATCCGCTCCAGGGCGGGCGTCAAATACCCCGATATCCAGTATCACTTCCTGCCCTTTGCCGTGCGCTATGACGGCCAGGCGGCTGCGGAAGGACATGGCTTCCAGGCCCATGTCGGACCAATGCGCTCCAAGTCACGCGGCCATGTCAAACTGACCTCCGCCGACCCGCGCGAAAAACCGTCCATCCTCTTCAACTACATGTCCCACGAAGACGACTGGGAAGATTTCCGCACCTGTATCCGCCTGACCCGCGAGATCTTCAGCCAGGAAGCCTTTGCGGACTATCGCGGCAAGGAAATCCAGCCGGGCGATCAGGTCCAGAGTGACGAGGACCTGAACAACTTCATTCGCGAACACGTGGAAAGCGCCTATCACCCCTGCGGCACCTGCCGGATGGGCGCCAAGGACGACCCGATGGCCGTGGTCGATCCGGAATGCCGCGTGATCGGAGTGGACGGCCTGCGTGTTGCCGACAGCTCGATCTTCCCGCAAATCACCAATGGCAATCTCAATGCCCCGTCGATTATGGTCGGGGAAAAGGCCTCGGACCACATTCTCGGCAAGGATCCGCTGCCGGCTTCCAACCAGGAGCCGTGGATCCATCCGGACTGGGAAACCAGCCAGCGCTAAATTTCACCGGTCTCAGGCCGGCACAAGAGACAATCAAGGACCAGACCCATGCGCGCCCAACCTCAAGCGTCCCACTATGTTGGCGGCTCCTATCTGGAGAGCCTGTCGGGCACTCCGTTCGATTCCCTTTATCCGGCAACCGGTGAAGTGATCGCCAGTCTCAAGTCGGCCGACGATGCCGTGATCGACGCGGCCATCGAGGCCGCAACAGCCGGCCAGAAAATCTGGGCAGCCACAGCACCCGCCGAACGCGGACGGGTGCTGCGCCGGGCTGCCGAGATCCTGCGCGAAAAGAACCACGAACTGTCGGTCCTTGAAACCCTCGACACCGGCAAACCCTTGCAGGAAACCCTGATTGCCGATGCAGCCTCGGGTGCGGACTGCCTTGAGTATTTCGGCGGCCTGGCGGCGACGCTGACCGGCGAACATATCGATCTCGGTGGCTCCTTCGCCTACACCAAACGCGAACCGCTCGGTATCTGCTTCGGCATTGGCGCCTGGAACTATCCGATCCAGATCGCCTGCTGGAAGGCAGCACCGGCCCTGGTCTGCGGCAACGCCATGATCTTCAAACCATCGGAAGTCACCCCGCTGAGCGCCCTGAAACTGGCTGAGGCCCTGACCGAAGCCGGCCTGCCGGACGGGGTCTTCAACGTGATCCAGGGTTTTGGCGATGTCGGCGCCAGGATGGTCGCACATCCGGCAATCAGCAAGATCTCGCTGACCGGCTCCGTGCCAACCGGCGCCAAGGTTGCCGCCCTTGCCGGCGAGCACCTGAAAAAGACCACGCTGGAACTTGGCGGCAAGTCGCCGCTGATCGTCTTTGACGATGCCGACATTGAAAACGCGGTCTCCGCGGCCATCAATGCCAACTTCTATTCCACCGGGCAGATCTGCTCCAACGGCACCCGTGTCTTCGTGCATACGGCGATCAAGGAAGCCTTCCTGGCGCGTCTGGCCGAACGCACCGGCAATGCCATCCTGGGCGACCCGCTGGATGAAACCACCTCCATCGGCCCGCTGGTGTCGCGCCAGCAGTTCGACAAGGTGATGCATTACATGCAGGTCGGCCAGCGCGAGGGTGCCCGGCTTGTCTGCGGCGGCGGCGCTGCGACAGTCGACAGTTTCCCGGACGGCTATTTCGTTCAGCCGACCGTCTTTGCCGATGTCACCGACGACATGACCATCGCCCGCGAGGAAATCTTCGGGCCCGTCCTGAGCGTGCTTGATTTTGACGACGAAAACGACGTCATTGCCCGTGCCAATGACACGGAATTCGGCCTTGCTGCCGGTGTCTTCACCAAGGACATCCAGCGGGCGCACCGGGTGATCGATCAGCTCCAGGCCGGCACCTGCTGGATCAACACCTACAATCTGACGCCGATTGAAATGCCGTTCGGCGGATACAAGAAATCGGGCATCGGCCGCGAAAACGGTCATGCGGCGATTGAGTATTACAGCCAGACAAAGAGCGTTTACGTGGAAATGGGCGGCGTCGAAGCGGCGTTCTAGGGTTTGGAGCGTGTGTGGCAGATCCTTCGAAACGCCGCAGTGCGGCTCCTCGGAGACTGGCCCGAAAGTGATGGCCGGGGCGAATGCTTCAGTCACATTTGTCATTCCCGCGAAAGCGGGAAACCAGGACTCCGTGAGGTTAGATTTAATTTATAGCGCCGATTCATGAGGTTACTGGGTCCCCGCTTTCGCGGGGAAGACAACCGAGAGGGGGTGAGTTCGTGCCAGGAACGATGAAAGCTGCCTCCTAGATCACTTTCGGGCCAGACACTCAGGATGGCGCTGATTGTGTGGCGAGGTTTTCCAACAGCGCCGCTTAAACAGGCGTCATCCTGAGGAGCGTGTTTGCCCGCGTTTCGCAGGATCGGCCACCTGCTTCACGGAAAGTCCTCGCCGCCTTTCTTGCCTTCCTTTCTATTTTCAGATTGAACTTTGGGGCGGCACGCCCGAGATAATAGCGCGTGACAGACATCCGGAGTCCGCATGACCAAGACCGCGCTTGATCCTTCGCCCCGCAGTTATCCCGAGCATGTGCACCTGATCAACCGCTCCAGCCGCGGGCCCGGTTGCGCGCCTACCGAACAGACGCTTGAGGACATCCACGACTGGCTTTTGCACGACGCGACACGCATCGACAACGTCATGCTGATGTTCGAGGAGTTCATGTGGCGCTGCCAGGCGACCGATCTCAGCGTCGACCGCTGCACGCTTCACATCGGCACATTGCATCCGCGCGTCATCGGCTTCTCCTGGTTCTGGACTGCCAGGGACCAGATCTGCGATGAAATCGCGGCCGATGCAGGTGCCGTCAGTGCTGACGCCTTCACGCGCAATCCGCTCTACAATGTCATCACCAACGGCCAGATGATCATTCTGGACCTGGAAACGGAAGAAGGTCGTCAGTCCGCCCCCCTGATGAAGGAACTCGCCGAGCAGGGCTACACCGCCTATGTTGCGCTGCCGCTCAGCGCTTCGGGCGAGACCCACAACGCCATGACATTCGCGACGACGCGGCCAGGCGGGTTTCCGGGCCGGCAAAAGGACCGGATCCGCGACCTGATCGATCTTCTGGCACTGCATGTCGAGCGCCACATCCTGCAGCGCATCGCGCGCAATGTCGCCGACACCTATCTCGGCCCGATCGCTGGCCAGCGTGTCCTGGACGGCGAGATCAAACGAGGGGATGGCGAGGCGATCGACGCGGTCGTCTTCATGTCGGACATGCGCGGCTTCACCCAGCTTGCCGACCGGCTCAGCGGCCCGGAAGTCACCGCCGTTCTAAATGCCTATTTCGACCGGATCTCGGAGGCTGTGCTTGGCCATGGCGGCGACATTCTGAAATTCATGGGGGACGGCATTCTGGCAGTGTTCGACCAGAAGGCGCTTGGGGAAGGTGCTGCTGCCAATGCCGCCGTAAAAGCTGCCAGGAGGGCGCTGGTCACAATCGATGAGCTCAACCAGTCTCCGCCGGAGGATCTGCCCGATCCGGCGCTGTGGCACCCGTTGAAGATCGGCATCGGACTGCACCGGGGCGAGGTGTTTTTCGGCAATGTCGGCGGCGAAGAACGTCTCGATTTCACCGTGATCGGCAGGGCGGTCAACGAAACCAGCCGCGTGGAATCGCTGTGCAAGCCGCTTGGGCAGGAGCTGCTGTTGACGGAGCCGGTGCGCGACGCACTCAGCGGAGATCTCAAGACCAACCTGAACGCCATGGGCGAGCATGCCCTGCGCGGTGTCGGCAAACCGGTCGCCATCTTCTCGGCGTAAGCCCGTGCGCTCTCAATTTGCCATCCCGGCTCGCCGCTTGGCTTCGACCGGGATGGCAATTGCACAAATCTGAATTCTCACTTGGTCAGAATCAGCTTGCCCTGTTTGGTGATGGACAGGCGATAGGTCTCGTCATTGTGGTGGATCTGAATCTGGCGCTGACCGCTGAAAAGCTCCTGCGTGTCGTAGTCCGATTTCAGCTCACGCACCTGTTTGCCTGCAAATGCCTGCCGCGCACGGCTGGCAGACCCGAGGGAAAGGCGTTGTTTCTGGCTGTTCGCTGTCAAAGTCATGGCGCGCAATCGGTCCTTGGCCTTTATCTAGCCCCGCCTTGTCCCGGGGAAATCCGGGCGCTCGCGGCGGAGCGTGATCGATGGAATTTAAAGATGAGTTTCTAACTCAACTTTATACTTGACACTCATACTCAAGTTTTCCTATCAAGGCAATGCCTGATCGAAACGGAACCGGAAATCGCGTCCTCTGGTTTTGGAAAAGACAGGACCTCCGGCAAGCCGGAGGTGTAAAATGCCAGGCCAGCCAACCGCCCTCTCCTCTCCCTCAGCGGCCAGCCAGCCCGGCCTTTTCCGGCAACAGATGCCGGCGACGATCTAACCTGGTTTTCCCAACTTTGCCTTCTGCGAAGCCATGCCCAGCCAAAGGACGGGGCTCGCTTGTCGACGCTGCTTCGGCAAGGATCGCCGGCCTCGATCCGGCAACGGCAACCGAGGTAGCCCCCCTTCAGTTTCGTCACAGAATTTGCGAAGAGCACACAAAAAAGGCGCCGACCTGTCGGTGGCGCCTCTCGCATTCCCGGATCTTGTGACGCTTACGCGTTGGCGGCGATCGGCGCCTCGGCGACATCGATCTTGAGCAGATCCCGCATGCCGAACCGGTCTTCGGACAGATCCGCAATCGACTTGGTGTCGAGCACCTCCATGAAAGCCTCAAGCGCCTCATGGAGAAGGCCGTTGAAGCCACAGGACATGATCAGCGGGCAATCCTTGCGGCCACTGTCGAAACATTCGGCCAGAAGGAAGCTTTCCTCCGCAGCGCGAACCACTTCGCCAACCGTGATCTGTTCCGCCGGGCGGGCCAGCATCACACCGCCGTTGCGGCCACGAATGGTCTTGATCAGATTGGCATCGACCAGGACCTTCATGATCTTGAACAGGTGGGTTTCGGACATGTCGAAGCTGGCCGCGATATCAGCGACTTTACTTGGCTTGTCCGGGTTGACGGCGCAATACATCAGCGCGCGCACGGCATAGTTTGTCTGTTGGGTCAAACGCATGGACTAGATATGCGTGCCACAATGCCAAACGTCAATTCAAAATTTGAGTGTTACAGGCGACTTTTACAAAAAACCGCCTGAATACCTTGCGGCACAGGCCGATTGTTACAGGTTCCGGTAGCTGAAATAGTCGAAGTCGGCGGGCAGCGCCTGACCGGAAACGTCCATCGCATGCATGCCGACAAAGGCGCCGGTGAAATTGGCATGGGCGCCACGCCCCGACTCGTCCGCCAGCAACGTGGCATCGAAGGCGGGGCCGATGCGCTGCCAGTCTTCTCCGTCCATCCGGTACCAGAACCGCAGCGCCATGTCCTCAACGGTGACCTTCATTGCCACGGGTCCGATCTCGGCGAGAGAAACGGGCGCATCCAGCGGGGCCGTCAGGAAAGCCCCCGGATAGTCACCCGGACAGGCGTGGATCGTCAGGACCCGGCCCATGCCTTCTCGCCAGGCAATCGCGAGATAGTAGAACTGATACCGGCCATAATAGGCAATCAGCCCGGCCGTCTGCTGGGCGTTCTCCGGCAGAAAGTCGACCAGGGTTTCCACTTCATAGTTGTAGGCGGTCTGTCGGCGGGCAACGAGTGACTGTTCAAAAAAGCTGCCGATGGACTCCCGGCCGTAGAGCCGAAGATGGCCTGGACGTTCCCTCAAGGAGAACAGGCGCTCGGGATAGGGCGTGCGCAGCCACTGAAAGACCAGTGGCAGCTCGGGCCCGTCAAAGTCGTGCCGGACCGGTTCTTCGGCGAAAGGATGTGACGGCAGATCGGGTCCTGTAACCTCTTCTTCGGGGGCAAGCCCGCCCGCTGCCAGGCGCAGCCAGCCGTCCTCGCCCCATACGCATTTCTGAATGGCGGTTTCCCGGCCCATCTGACACCTGTTCTGACCGAGCCGGGGCCGCCCCATCAGATGTACCAGATAGGTCTCTCCCGACTGGGTCTCGACAATGTCGCCATGCCCGGCCCGCTGAACGGGATTGTCGGGATCGAACCGTGCCGTGACAACATGTTCCTCTGGATGCACTTCATAGGGGCCCTCGATCCGCCGGGAGCGGGCGAGCGTCACTGCATGCGTATAGGCCGTGCCGCCTTCCGCGGTCAGCAGATAATACCAGCCATCGCGCTTATAAAGATGCGGCCCCTCCGTCAGGCCAAGCGGCGTTCCTTCAAAGATGTTGCGGATCGGACCGGTGAGCTTGTTGGCGACCGGATCAAACTCCTGCAGCGCGATGCCGGCAAAGGAATTGTAGCCGACCCGGTGATCCCAGATCATGTTCAGGTGCCATTTGCGGCCATCATCGTCATGATAGAGAGACGGGTCGAACCCGGACGAATTGGTGTAGACCGGGTCGGACCAGGGACCATCAATCTCCGGCGCCGTGACGATGTAGTTGTGCGTGTCCTTGAAAGACCCGTCATAGCGTTTGACATCGGTGTAGACGAGCCAGAACAAGCCGTCGGCATAGGTCAGGCAAGGTGCCCAGATACCGCAGGAATCCGGATTTCCGCGCATGTCGAGCTGTTCCGGACGGTTCAACGGACGCGTCACCAGGCGCCAGTTCTTCAGGTCCTTCGAATGGTGGATCTGCACTCCCGGATACCACTCGAACGTGGAGGTCGCGATGTAATAGTCGTCGCCGACCCGGCAAATGGATGGATCCGGGTTGAACCCCGGCAAAATGGGGTTTCGAATTTTCTGAGGTGCGTTACTCATTTATGATCTCCAAAAATCTTCTCCAAAAGGATTTGTCCGAAATCAGTTCACTTAACGGGTGGTCTGGCTATCGCTCATCTCAGCCAGGTCCGGCAGATTGTCTTTCAGGAACACATCAATGCCGATACGTTCCTGGCCTTCGATGATCGGGGCATTGTCGCACAGGGCTTTCAGAACCCGGACAGCGCTGCGGATCTCATGGCCCGGGTCCTGGGCGATCACCGCATCCAGTACACCCAACCGGAGGGCTTCATGGGTATAAGGCGTCAGCTCATGGCCGACGAAAACGATCTCCCCGGCACGACCCGACGCGCTCAGCGCAGCAATCGTGCCGCGATTGCCAGCGCCGATATTGTATAGCCCAGCCAGGTCGGGATGTTCTTCGAGAAGCTTTTTCACCAGGTCTTCGTTGCGGCTGTTGTCGTCCCGCCCTTCGCGCACCTTCAATAGGGTCAGATGCGGGAAATCAGCCTCCAGGACCTGCCGGAGACCGGTATAACGGTCCGCATGGTCGCGCAGGCCGAGTGACCCGGCGATCAGGCCGATCTTGCCGGGAGACTTCGGCAAGAACCGGCCAAGAAGCCGCCCTGCGGTGCGTCCGGCCGCAAGATTGTCGATGCCGACAAAATGCTGGCGCGACGAAGACGGATGGTCGGAAACCAGTGTCACCACGGGAACGCCCCGGTCCTGCAAACGGTCGATCGCCGCCTGGACTTCCGGGAAGGCCGGCGCAACCACCGCCACACCATCACATTGGGAGCGATCGAGAACTGCCAGGGTCCCGGCCACCCGGTGACCATCGAAGGCATCAATCGGTTCCACATGCACATGCATGCGGTCGCCGCTCAGGGTTTTCGCGTGGGACAGCGCTTCACGGGTCAGATCCTCCATGAAGGCATTCGGTCCGTTGGGAAGCAGAAAATGAAGGCGATAGAGCCGCTTCTTGGCGAGCCCCGCGGCAAAGACGTCGGGCTTGTAGTTCAGGGCCTCGACCGCCTGGTTGACCTTCTCGATCGTGATCTTGCGCACGCCCGGGCGGCCATTCAACACCCGGTCCACCGTTGCCAGGCTGACCCCGGCCGTTGCTGCCACGTCGTGAATGGTTACGCGCTTCATTCCGTTCCTCGTCCTGGCAGTGGCCGACAGGCGGTCCTTCAGCCCGCCCGTCCCAATCACCTCACCTTGAGGAGGACCGAAAGGTCCGTCTCGAAGGATGGTCCGATTTGGGTCAGTATAGCGACGGATGAGGAACGGTCATCAAAAAATGTTGCTACTGCTAAACCAAGCGCACAGAACAAGAAATTCGATCAGACAAACTGTCCGGCCGCATGCCCGGACGACCAGGCCCACTGGAAATTGAACCCGCCGAGATGGCCGGTAACATCAACCACCTCGCCGATGAAATAGAGCCCCGGCACCTTGGTGCTTTCCATGGTCTTGGAGGACAGGTCCTTCGTGTCGACACCGCCAAGCGTGACTTCTGCGGTGCGATAGCCCTCCGTACCGACCGGCACCAGCTGCCAGCGATTGAGCTGCTCCTCAGCCCGGCGCAGCACCTTGTCCGACTGATCGGCCAGACGGCCCTTCAGGGCAAAGGCTCCAGCGAGCTCATCCGCCAACCTGTTGGGCAGAAGCAGCCCAAGGGCCGTTTTGAGATCCTGTTTCGGTGTGTCCTGCCGCGCCTGGCGCAACACCTCGAACACGTCCGCCTCCGGCGTCAGATTGACCGTGATCGGCTTGCCTTCCTGCCAATAGGAGGAAATCTGCAGGATCGACGGACCGGACAGGCCGCGATGGGTGAAGAGAAGGCCTTCGCGAAAGGTCGTTTTGCCGAAGGACACTATTGCGTCCACCGACACGCCGGAAAGACGCCCGCACAGATCCTTGTTGGCATCTGAGAAGGTCAAAGGCACCAGCGCCGCACGCGGGCTGATCACCTTCAGACCGAATTGTTTCGCCAGGTCATATCCAAAACCCGTTGCCCCCATTTTGGGGATCGACGGTCCGCCGGTTGCCACCACCAGCGTTTTTGCACGCAAGGGCCCTTTGGAAGTCGCGACGGAAAAGCGCTCGTCAGGTTTGTCGACTGCCTTGATCTCCGTTTCCAGCTGCAGGCTTCCCCCGGAGGCTTCCAGCTCGTCCAGGAGCATCCTGATGATGTCCTTTGCGCTGTTGTCGCAAAAGAGTTGGCCGAGCGTCTTCTCGTGCCAGGAAATCCGGTGTTTTTCAACAAGGCCCAGGAAATCCTGCTGGGTGTATCGCTTGAGCGCCGAGACACAGAACCGCGGATTTTCAGAGAGGAAATTGGCCGGTGCGCAATGCAAGTTGGTGAAATTGCAACGACCGCCACCGGAAATACGGATCTTGTCTGCGGGACGCTTTGCATGGTCGACGACCAGCACCTTGCGACCGCGTTTTCCCGCTTCGATCGCACACATCAAACCGGCGGCCCCGCCACCAAGCACAAGAACATCCAGATCACGCATGGCGGCTGTATAGCCGGATTTTCTGGAGGGGGTAAGCCCGGAACAGCTCGATGACTGGTCGTTGATCGATCGATTCAGTGGGAATGTTTGCAGCGGCAAGGGATGACCAGGGACATGCAATGGAATAGGGTCACGCGTATGAAAATCGTGATCCTTCCGGGACTGGACGGCACCGGCCTTCTCCTTGAAAACTTTGCAAAAGCCCTTGCTGCCACACACACAACTCAAGTCGTTTCCTATCCGGTCGACCTCGTTGGCTACACAGAGCTTGGCGCCTGGCTGGAGCAGAGCCTGCCGCGTGAAGACTACGTGCTTGTCGCAGAATCCTTCTCCGGCCCCCTGGCCCTGGCGCTTGCGACACGCCCTTCCCAATACTTGAAGGCAGTGGTTTTTGTCGCCACCTTCGCCCGTGCGCCGCGCGCCCTGCCTCTGCCCCTGCTCCGCTCCCTGCAATACTTGCCGTCCGCTTCCCGATTTCTGTCCTGCGCCAGCGAACCTTTTGTCATGGGCCGGGCAGGCGACGCCCTTTTTCGGCAACATTACCGAAAGGCGCTGAAATGCGTCCCCGTCCAAACACTGGTGAAAAGATTGCAGCAGGTGCTTCAGCTCGATGTCCGCGCTCTGCTCAGTCAGGTCAACTTACCCTGCCCTATCTTCGCGCCTCCGAAGACTTGCTTGTCCCAGCCTCGGTCTCCGACGACTTCCGGTTTTGCTGCAAGGATTTCTGGACCGTCAAAGGACCCCATTTCGTGCTGCAGGCGGCCCCGGCAGATTGCGCCAACCTCGTTGCAAGGTTCGTCGACCAACGCCCCACCCGGTAAGCTTCACCTGGCTGCCTCACCAACCTTGCGACTGATTGAACATCCTGATCTGTGCTTCGAAGGTTTCCAGGTCCGTTGGCCAACGCGCGTGATTGACCCTTGAAAAATAGAGACCACACTCCGGTATCTGGAGAACGTCACAGCCGTAGCTCTTTTCAATCGGCAAACAGACCAGGTCGTCAAAACCTTGAAACTCAACCGTCAATGTGCCGGTTCCGTCCGGCCGTTTCAGGTGCCAGACCGCGGAAATGCGATAATCGTCCCCCTCTTCCCGCCGGTCCACGATCCAATGGTTTCGGGCGAACAGGGATTCCAGAATTTCGAGATGCGCAATGGTCATTGGAGAGTTTTGGAAAAGTATTCGAATATGAAGAGACACAAAGGCTGGCAAGATTCGCAGTCTGTTGCCAGCCTTTGTGTCTCCCACATCACATCTGTCATCCCCGCGCAAGCGGGGACCCAGGAAATCTCATCGACAGCGCCTTCTCGTCACAACCCGTTCTGAGGGATCCTGGGTCCCGGATCTTCGCTTCGCTGCGTCCGGGATGACAACCGTGACGGTGGCGCGCCCAAACAAGGAAAACCGGCGACCCTTTCGAGCCGCCGGTTCCTGAAAATCCCTTCTTTTCAGAAGGAGATCACTTCATTTCGGTGACAACCTCGAAACCGTCGGAGCCGACTTCCCAGAGGGCGTAGACACCTGGGACGTCGCCCTTGGCGTCGAAGTTGTGGTCGCCTGCAGCGCCCTTGTAGTCGATGGCGGTGCCGGCTGCGATCAGCTCTTTCGCCTTCTTCCACTCGCCCGGACGGATGGCTTCGCCGTCGCCGTTGGAGACTTCAACCATGGCAGCAGCCACACCGGCCTTGTCGCCGCCGGCCTTTTCGATGGCCAGGGCCAGCAGGAAGGCAGCGTCATAGGAGGTGGTCACGAAGATCGCATCCGGATCGCCGCCGACGCCCTTGAAGGCTTCGTTGAACATGTCGAGGGATTCGGACTTTTCACCCACCGGCGAAGACGATACGAAGGTGCCGAGGTTTTCAGCGCCCAGTTCGTTGATCACGGCGTCGGACTTCATTCCGTCACCGCCAACGAACTTCTCGAAGAAACCGTTTTCCAGCGCCTGGCGCAGGATGGTCAGGCCGGTGCCGTCGCCATAGTCGAAGATGACCAGCGTGTCGGCGCCGCCCTTGGCAAGCTCTGCAAGGTTGGAACGATAGGAGGCCTTGCCTTCTTCATGTGCTGCGAACTGGGTGATTTCGCCACCGAGTTCATCGACATATTCAGCCTTGAAGGCGTTGGCGAGGCCGGTGCCGTAGTCGTTGTTGAGGTAGGCAACAGCAACCTTGCCGTAGCCCTGCTCCTTGAGCGTACGCGCCAGCGCACGGCCCTGGTAGTCATCGGACGGCACGGTGCGGAACACGGTGCCATTGTCTTCCAGGTTGGAGATTTCCGGGGACGTACCGGACGGCGTGATCAGCGTGATGCCAGCCGGGATGGTCACGGAACCGGCGGCGGCCAGAACAGCGCCCGAGCAATGCGGGCCGACGACGCCGACAACGCCTTCGATGTTGACGGCCTTGGTGGCGGCGTCCGTGCCGTTCTGCGGGTTACAGGCGCTGTCGCCGACAACGCCGACCAGCTTGTCGTTGTCGCCAATGCCGCCCTGCTCGTTGACCTGCTGCACGGCCAGCTGGGCCGCGTCGATCATGGCCGGGGCCATGGCTGCGATCGGGCCGGACACACCACCGAGCAGGCCGATCTTGGTGTCAGCATGTGCCGGAGCGGATGCCAGCGCGGTTGCCGTCATCAGGCCGGCTGCGAGCGCGAGAATCTTGGTTTTCATAAAAGTACCTCCTCAATTATCCGGTCTTTGCCGGGTCTTTGGGTTTTCAGGCCCCACACGCTTGACGCGCGCTGTCACCTGAAGGAACGGGCCTAGTGGTCCGCTCCCGGTTTTGTACTCCGCTGGTCCCCTCTGAGAGGCTCCGGAAGGAGCCCTTCCGGCCGGAACCGCAGCACCAGCTGCAGCATCAGGCCGATCAAAAACAAGCGGATGTATTTTGCCTGAACCGCATATTCATGCGGAAGGCGATCAGTTGCAATCTCTGATACGGACCAAATGATCCAAACCACCGCTGCGCCCAGGATCGCGCCCCGGTTGTTGCCCGATCCGCCCAGGATCAACATGATCCAGACCAGGAAGGTCGCGACCATCGGGTCGATGGCTTCCGGTGTGATCGAGCGGTTGAAATGGGCGAACATCGCGCCGGCCAGCCCCATCAGGGCGGCCCCGAACACAAAGGCTTCCAGGCGGCGGAACTCGACGTCCTTGCCCATGGCCTTGGCGGCGTTCTCGTTGTCGCGGATGGCGCGCATCATGCGGCCCCAGGGCGCGTTGAACTGACGCTCGACCAGGAAATAGGCCAGGATCAGCACAGCCACGACGATGGCCAGATAGGCCGCCTGGGACGCCAGATAGGCCAGTTCCTGGCTCAGTGTCGGAAACTCCGTCGCCGGGCGCGGGATGCTGGAAATGCCGCGTGCGCCGTTGGTCAGGGCCGGTTCGGACTTGATCACCAGGCGGATGATTTCCGCAATGCCGATCGTGGCAATGGCCAGATAATCGGAGCGGAAACGCAGACAGATCTTGCCGATGGGCCAGGCAATCAGGGCAGCTGCCACCATCGCGCCCAGCCAGCCGAAGATGAAATGCAGATCGAAGCCGCCGATCCGGGAAGTATCCGCCGCGGTGGTCAGGATCGCCGAGGTGTAGGCGCCCACCGCGAAGAAACCGGCGATCCCGGCGTTGAAGAGACCGGCAAAGCCCCACTGGATGTTCAGCCCCAGCGCCAGCAGCGCATAGATGCCGATGAAGATCGCCATGAAGATCGCGTAATTGAGGAGACCGAGATATTCCATGTCCGCCTCCCCTTAAAGAACCTTGCCCTTGAGCAGCCCGGTCGGGCGCACAAGCAGCATGAACAACAGGATCGCAAAGGCCATCGCGGCCTTGTATTCGCTCGGGATAATCAGAACCGACATTTCCTCGGCAATGCCGACGATCAGCCCGCCGAGAACGGCGCCCTCCACGCGGCCGACACCCCCCAGGATGGCAGCGGCGAACATGGGCAGAAGCATGTGCCAGCCCATCATGGACTTCAGCTCCGTGTTGAGACCGAGGAAGAAGCCGGCCGCGGCACACAGGCCACCGGCGATCACCCAGGTCAGCATGACAACCTTCTTGTTGTCGATGCCGGACAGCAGCGCCAGGTTCGGGTTGTCGGACATGGCCCGCATGGCCTTGCCCCACTTGGACCGGGTCAGGAAGAAGTGCAGCCCGCCGACCAGAAGGATCATGGCAAAGACGGTGTAGAGTTCACGGTCACGGATGCGCAGACCGAAATAGTCTTCCGGCCGCACGATGCCGCGCGTGTAGGTCTGTGTATCGACGCCCCAGACCACCTGGATCACCGACCGCACCATCAGCGCGATGCCAAGTGAGGCCATCACGGTGACGATCTTGGGCCGTTCGCGCAGATGTTCGTAGAAGACCTTGTCGATGCCGACGGCCACACCGGCCGTTGCCAGAATGGCCACCGGCAGCGCGACCAGCGGCGACACGCCGAGGCTGGTGACAACTGCAAGGGCGATGAAGGCGCCCAGGGTCGCCAGATCACCATGGGCCAGATGGGCATAACGCAGGATGGCGAAGATCAGGGTGATACCGACCGCCCCGAGCGCATAGATGGAGCCGAGCACAATGCCCGGAATGACGTAGAAATTCAGAAGCTCAAGCAATTCCATAACCGGTCAGCCTCCCAGGAACATTTCGGCGACTTCACGGTCGGCCAGCAGCTCGGCGCCGGTACCTTCGTGACGGTTCTGACCGGCGGCCAGAACATAACCCCGGTCGGAGAACGCCAAAGCCTGTTTGGCGTGCTGCTCCACCAGGAGAATTGCGACGCCCGTGTCGCGCACGTCCCGGCAGATCTGGAAGATCTGTTCCATGTATTTCGGTGACAGGCCGGCGGTCGGCTCGTCGAGGAGAAGAAGCTTTGGATCAAGCATCAGGGCCCGGCCCATGGCGACCATCTGGCGTTGACCGCCCGACAGGCTGCCGGCCATGGTCTTGCGCCGCTCTTTAAGGTCCGGAAACAGGGTGTAGACCCGGTCATAGGCCGCGCTTAGATCACCCTTTTTCAGGAACCCGCCCATTTCCAGGTTCTCGTGGATCGACATTTCCCGGAAGATGTTGTCGACCTGCGGCACGTAGCAGATACCGCGTTGCACGATCCGGTTCGGCGACCACTTGGTGATGTCGTCACCGTCGAACAGCATCTTGCCGCCGCGGATGGTCAGCATGCCGAAAACGGATTTCATGGCCGTGGATTTGCCGGCCCCGTTCGGGCCGACAATGGCCACGATCTCATCCGGGTCGACATGCATGGAGACATCCTTGAGGATGTCGGCATCGCCATAGCCGCCGGTGATGTTTTCCATCGACAGGAGCGCACTCATGCGGCGTCTCCCGTGGTCTCGCCGAGATAGGCTTCCAGCACCTGCGGATTGGAGCGAACGGTCTGGAAATCGCCCTCGATCAGCACCCGGCCTTCAGCCATACAGACAACCGGCGCACAGAGTTTCTCGATCATTTCCATGTCGTGTTCGATCAGGATGAACGTGTAACCGCGCTCCTTGTTGAGGATCTCGATCTTGCTTTCCAGCTTGCGCAGCAAGGTCCGGTTGACGCCTGCCGCCGGCTCGTCCAGCAACACGAGCTTGGCATTGGTCATCATGGTGCGACCGAGTTCCAGGAGCTTCTTCTGACCACCGGACAGGTTGCCCGCGCGCTCATGCGCCACGTGGGTCAGCTCCAGAAAGTCCAGCGTCTCGTAGGCCTTGGCCTCAACACTCTGCTCGGACGACTTGACCTTGCCCCAGGTGAACCAGTTGGAGAACAGGTTTTCCCCCGGCTGGGACGGCGGCACCATCATCAGGTTCTCAAGAGCCGTCAGCTTGTGGAATTCATGCGGGATCTGGAACGTGCGCACCAGCCCTTTGTGAAACAGCTGATGGCTGGCCAGCGGTGTAACGTCCTCTCCCAGAAAGCGGATCCGGCCGCTTGTCGGTTGCAAGGCACCGGCGATCAGATTGAACAGCGTCGTCTTGCCGGCCCCGTTTGGACCGATCAATCCGGTAATGCTGCCCTCCTCCACACGGAACGTACAGCCATTCACCGCACGGAATCCGCCAAAATCCATTACGAGCTCATCAAGCTCCAGCATTCACGCTCCTCGCCGCCCCCACGGTCAGTCTTTTTGTCTTTGGCTGCGCCCCTCCCGTTTTCAGGATGGCTTCAGCAGGCGTCAACAGCCCGCTCCGGCGCAGCGTTCAGTCCTTCTAACTTCATTGGCAGAGCAATCAACTCATAATCTCCGGCTTCCACCGCAGAAAGGGCAAGATTTTCCCATTTAGGCAGTTTGAGGAAACGTTTGATCTCAGAATATGTCGGTTTTTTGGAAGTTTTGGATCAAGGCATATCCATCTGTTTCGACGAAAAACCATTTGAAGCGATCGGCCCGACATTTCGCGCGCGCCGGACATAACCCTCCAAATTTGCCACGTCAATTGGTCAGCAAACAAACGCAATCGATATCATCCGCATGCTTACGCAAAGGCACGGCAAGCGCTTCTTGCCGCCACACATCCGGCAGCAAACCTTGAATGAGAACGCCGATAAATTGCTCGATCAGTAGACTGACATCTCCGACACTCGCCGCCGCCCGGACAAAATGAGGCCTGCGCACATTGACATTGTCAAGACTTACCCGAGAACCATGCGAACACAGCTAGGTCTCGTTAAGTCTCCTGAGGTTTTTTGCCGATTTTGAATTGATTGAATTTTTGTGGGTCAGTACACTTCGGCCATGTACATTTCGTGTTTGCGCCACATATGCACTCAAAAGCTGGCGTTGCACGCAAAGGCAGCTTAAACTTATCGTGGAGAGCGCCGCCGATACCAATGTCAGATTTTCCAGACAGACTTCACAACCATGAAGAGAATTTTTCTTCTCTGCCACAGTCTATTGCGGACGGGCGGGTTGATCAGGAACTGGTGTTTTCCATATTCGACCGGCTTGATACCGGGGTCTGGATCTTTGACTTCGACCACAAGCGCATCTTGTGGGCCAATCGGAAAGCGCTCGAAATCACTGATTCGGCGACCCTTGAAGAGCTGCAATCGCGCGACATGGGCAAGGATATGTCCCATTCCGTGGAACAGCGGCTGCGGCAATACCAGCAGGATTTCTGCAAACACGACGTAAGTTTTGCCGAGATCTGGACGCTTTATCCGAAAGGCACGGCTCAGGTCCTGCAAGTCGTGATGAGCGGTATCCGGTTGAATGACGGTCGCATGGCACTTCTATGCGAAGGCCGCCCGCATCATGAACAGCAGCCGGAAACCCTGCGCAGCGCCGAAGCCCTGATGCACACGACGGTGATGATTTCGTTGTTTGCAGAGGACGGCACGCCGCTCTACCGAAATACCGCGGCGCGAGCCGCCTGTCCGAAGCTCGAAACCCGGTTCGAGGACCAGTTTGTCGATTCCCACGAGGCCCGGCGACTGTTGGACCAGGTCGTTGAGGATCGCACGGCCAGGCTGGTGGCCAACATCGAGACACCGGCCGGACCGCGCTGGCATGAACTGACCATCCGTGCGTGCCACGATGCCGTCTCGGGTCAGCCGGCCTATCTTGTCAGTGAAATCGACGTCACGGAGCTGCATGAAACCAAGGAACGCGCGCAGTATCTTGCCAGTCACGACACGCTGACAGGTCTCTCCAATCGCACCTATCTGAAAGAGCGCGTCACCCAGGTGCTGCAAACGGCGGCAGACAACAATCAGCGGGCAACGCTTTATCTGGTCGACCTCGACGACTTCAAGATGGTCAACGATTCACTCGGGCACGCGGCGGGGGACGCCTTGCTGCAAATTGTGGCGAGCACGCTCACGGAACAGGCCGGCCCCGACGATATCGTTGCCAGACTTGGGGGCGACGAGTTCCTGATCTGCCATCTGGAAAAGCCCGAACATCACATCCCGGACTGGTTCGGCCAGGCTATCCTGGCAAATTTCGCGACGTCCCAACTCATCGACGGCAAGCCTCGACAAATCGGTCTCAGCATAGGTTATGCGCATTTCCCGGAGGATGGAAAAACCATCGACCAGCTGATGAGGAATGCCGACCTTGCTCTCTATCAGGCCAAGACGGACCCCAAATGCAAGTGCGTGCGCTTCCGCGAACGCATGCGGCTCCTCCGGGACGAACATCATTCCATCAAGAAGGATCTGGAACGGGCTATCCGCGATAATGAATTCGTGCTGCATTTTCAGCCAATCGCCTGCACCAACACGGAACGCGTCGTCGGCGCGGAGGCCCTGATCCGCTGGCACCACCCGACAAAGGGCCTGATCCGCCCGGACGAATTCGTACCGATCGCCGAGGAAACCGGACTGATCAACGACATTGGCGCCTGGGTTGGCAACCAGGTCGGCGCCTTGCAGGCGGACCTGACAAAAACAGGACTTGCCGTCCCTCTGTCCATGAATGTTTCCCCGCGCCAGATGTCTGACACGAACTTCGTGACACGGATGCAGACCCTT